>CAIQQO010000216.1 GCA_903873965.1 uncultured bacterium | reverse complement strand
GATATCCAGATTCGAAACACTTGGGCGTTGGTTCATCGACATTGCCTGTTCGCAATTTCATGAGGCCGTCAGTTAATTCGTTGGATCGGCCTTATCATGTCGCATCACTTGAAGTAACCACACCATATTGGGAGCCTCATAAGCGCCAATGTCACAATGCTGGCCGATAGGTCGATGTACGCCACGCTCATCAGTGGCTGGGCAGGCCGCATCATCTCCGGCGTTGATGGCAGGACTGCCGAACAATAAGGCCATGGTTGGGATTGCCTGTCCAGGCGAATTTGCCTGCACCGGCCCAAGCATCGCCGTAGTGCTGATCAGTGAGTGGAGAGTGGGGCTGAAACCACAGGTGTTGGCGTCTTCAAGGTTGTGGCCACCGTCTACAAAGATACCGCTGCAATTGCCACTTGTGACGCTGTTGGCAATAATGGAGTTTGTGAGAGTTACTGTTCCCTCGTTATAGATCCCGCCTCCGCTAATATCAGCCTCGTTGCCGCTGAACGTGCTGTTTAATATGCTTAACGCACCAGTGCTGTAAGCGGCAACAATATTGGAAATGGCAGCACCCTTTCCTGAAATATTATTCGGGTTTGGGGTGTCGCTCAAAAAGAACGCGTGATTGCCAGTGAAAGTGCTATTTATGACACTCAACGTGCCGTAATTGAGAATGCCGCCTCCAGTACAAGCGCTGTTGCCAGCAAATGTGCTATTTACGACGGATGCTGTGCCACCGTTCCCAATGCCTCCGCTGCCGATGCAACCTCTGCTATAACTGCCAACATTATTCACAAATACGGTGTTACTGACACTGAGCGTACCACCATTCCCTATGCCGGTGCCATAGTTACCATCAAGTGTGCTGGCGACGACAATAGCCACACCACCGTTAAAGATGCCTTGCTGATCGTTGTGATCCACGGTGCTGCTAATCACTGTCAATCGTCCATCGTTATAAATCCCTGCAACATGATAGGTGCCCCCAGGATCGTGTGCGCGGTTAGACGAAACAGTGCTTTCGATCAGGGTAAGTTCGCCTGTAGCAGCGTTGTACGCGCCGCCGCCATACACGTTTAGCGATTCGTTGTTGGCTATTCGGCTGTGGGTGATGGTTAACACACCAGCGTTGTAAATGCCTGCGCCACCGTAATCACTGCCGTTGACAATCGTTAGCCGACTCAACGTGACACTGATTCCTGCACTCACAGTGAATACCCTTGTCAAGTCACTGCCGCTGATAGTAGGAGTGACCACTGCGTTTGCAGCGCCATCGATGGTCAGCGACTTGCTGATCTCGATCTGCCCGGTGGTGAGGGTGATGGTTTGTGCGATGCTAAACACATCCTGACTGAAAATGACTGTATCGTCAGGAACAGCATCAAGGACGGCCTGGCGGAGCGAGCCGGGGCCGCTGTCAAGTGTATTGGTCACTGGCACCGTCGCTGCGCGTGCAGGTTGCGCGAATAAAATCGCTATCAGCCCCACGCCAAGGACCACCAGAGTGCGTAAAAGTACTATGTATAACCTCATTGGCATAACGAAAAGGCTTGCACTTCAAGTGTACTACCCCATGAATGATGAGCTCGCAACCATTGTGAGAAAAAGCAATCTCATCGCTTCTTGAACCACGCCACCGTCTCCTGCAACGCCTGTGCGTGCGGCGTGCTGATGTCGCCAAAGGCGCGGGCGAACTTGCTGTGATCGATGATGAACGGCGTAGTGAACTCGTATTGCATTTCGACCAGTTCGCGCATCATGGGGTCAAACAGCCCCAGCACCTTGAGAATGATTTCCGGCGCGGCGCTGACCTTAAGCGGCCGTTGCATTGCGTTGAAGGCGAGTGTGAGGAATTGGTGCGTCGTCAGTGTCTCGGCATTGGGAATATGCCACGCCTGCCCAAGCGCTTCGGGGCGCTCGCCGAGGATCACCAGCCCTTTGGCAAAGTCGCCGATATACGAATAGGTATGCGGCAAATCCAGCTTGCCCATCACACTCGCCGTCTTACCCTGCAAACCAAAGGAGAACACGCGCTCGCCGGCGGCTGAACTCAATACCCGTGGGCCGTAAAAATCGGAGGCACGTCCGCTTGCGACCTGCACCTTTCCGGCGCGATGCGCCTCCAACAGCGCGGTGGCCATCTGCGCACGCACAGTGCCCTTGCGCGTGTGCGCGGCATAGGGCATATCCTCGGTCATTGGTCGATCGACCTGGCCGTACATATAGACGTTCTCAGCCGAGATCAACTTTGCGCCCACCGCGGCTGCACCTTCAAGGATGCCGGCTTGGATGCGCGGAAAGAGCGTCACCCACTCGGTATATGCGGGGTTGGCGCAGTTATACACCACCGTTGCTCCTTTGCAGACAACGCGCGTGCTTGCGGCGTCCATCGCGTCACCTTTGATCACCTCGACACCCGACGGGGCTTCGGCCCGCCCATGCCGGTTGACGAGGCGCACCCGTTTGTTTTTAGAAACGAGTTCGGTCATAATCGCGCTGCCCAGCGGGCCGCTGCCAAAGATAACGTGCAGTTCATTCGTTGTGTTGCTCATGTCAATCCTCCTGATATAGGTGAATTATTCCCTTACAGTGCTTCCCATCTGGCGCAACAAGTCGTTAACGCGATGCGCGTACAACGTGGTGACGTCGCCAACGATAGGTTGTAGATGGCCGTCCAATTCAAGCATGATTAATCCGTGGCCGTGTCCCCATGCCATGATCACGAGGTAAAACGTCGTGGGCGAGATGTCATAGCCATAGCGCTCGATCTGCGTCTTAAGTGGGTTGAGAATCTCAGCGGGCAGATTCACGTATTCATCCGGCGGAACGATCAACTCCATGCGTATTGCGGTCTCCGTGGCGCGCACCAACGGTTCAAACGAGCGCGCAGAGGCCAGGGCTGTCAATGCGGACACTTCGGGCGTCTGATGGTAATCCGGGATAGGGTTGCCATAAATCAGTTGAAAGTCCACCCGATGCGCCACCGCCCACGCCCGGTACTCGATCATAACGGCTTTCATCTGATCGAGTGGGTTGTTTGCGGGCGCGTGGTCATAGGCGTTGAGCATCGCGTCAGCCAGGGCGTTGAACGCATCCAGGATCAGCGCCGTAATCAATTCGTCCCTGCTGCTGTAATAGCGGTAAAGCGCCGGTGCTGTCATACCGATTGCCCGCGCAATGGCGCGGAGTGAAACGGCTGCCGTTCCTTCCTTGGTCATCTGCGCGCGCGCAGCGTCTTTGATTTCCTCGCGCGTAGTGTCGTGCAATCGTTCCCGTCGTGTTTGAGTCATCGTTCTCCACAGTTATCGGTGTGAACTTAAGTTATCTATGTTTGTATTAGTAAACATAGTTCACATCATACGTGGCACCGGGCTGAATGTCAATAGCTGATGTCCAAACACCACAGACAAGTGAGATAACATGAGTACTTGTGATCGATAAGTTGACCTAGCCGCAGAGAAGAATCAACAATGAGTTCAAACGCCAGTTCTAGAGACCGCGATCTGAAGATCAAGATAGCGAACGCAAAATGGGACGTTCAGTATTACGAAGAAAAGGTCGAAGAAACCGAACGTATGGAACGAGACCGGAGTATTCTTGGTAAATTGTTCTCGAAACCAGCCGTGGATCCTGCAACCAAGGCAGAAGAACTAGCCGACCTTAATGCAAGTCGAACTCGTCTATCTGGTATGATCAAAGAGGCCCGGCAGAGAGGGATTGATACTGAAAATATCCCCGCACTCTCCAAATACGACTCTTACAGCGCACTTGATTGAGCCTTCAAACCAACGGTATAGTCCAAAATCCGGTCTGTGAAAACAACAGATTCGAATGCACCCATACTTATTGTGCATTCACGGTCTTGTCATGCCGCATCACTTGAAGTAACCACACCATATTGGGAGCCTCATAAGCGCCAATGTCACAATGCGGGCCGATAGGTCGATGTACGCCGCGCCCATCAGTGGGTGGGCAGGCCGCATCATCTCCGGCGTTGATGGCCGGGCTGCCAAACAACAGCGCCATGGTCGCAATCGCCAGTCCTGGTGGGTTCACCTGCAACGGCCCAAGCATTGCCGTGGTGCTGATCAGTGAATGGAGAGTAGGGCTAAAACCACAGGTGTTGGCGTCCTCCAGGTTGTAGCCGCCGTCTACAAAGATGCCGCTGCAATTGCCACTTGTGACGCTGTTGGCAATAATGGAGTTTGTGAGTGTTACTATTCCCACGTTATATATTCCCGCCCCGCTCATATCAGCCTTATTGCCGGAGATTGTGCTGTTCACTATGCTCAACGCGCCATAGTTGGCAATAGCGCCACCATTCGCTCCGTAATCCCACCAGTAATAAGATAATGCGACGTTGCCGGTGAAGGTGCTATTAATAATACTCAATGTGCCAAAATTGGTGATAGCACCCCCATTTCCACCGAATACTGTGTTGCTAACAAACGTGCTGTTCATGACAACTGCTTTGCCCGTATTTAGGATTCCTGGACCACCAAAATCTGAACAGACCCTACACGCAGAAGTATTATTTTCAAAAATACTATTACTAACAGTGATCATGCCGTGATTCTGAATGGCCGTTGGATAGCTATTGGTTAACCGCAAACGGTCTAAAGTCAGTTCTGCACCCTCATTCACGTAAAAATCGCTACAGCAATTGTTACTGACAGACACAACTGCGTCAGCGCCGTCAATCGTCAGCGACTTGCTGATCTCGATTTGTCCACTTGTAAGCGCGATGGTCTGTGGAATGCTAAACACGTCCTGGCTGAAGATGACTGTATCGTTGGGGACAGCATCAAGAACAGCCTGCCGGAGCGAGCCAGGGCCGCTGTCAAGTGTATTGGTTACTAGCACCGTCGCTGCGCGTGCAGGTTGCGCGAATAAAATCGCAATCAGCCCCACGCCAAGGAACACCAGAGTGCGTAAAAGTACTATGTATAACCTCCTGTGGACGTAAATGCAAGCCGTAATCCGAACCTCAAAAGGTCGGTTTTTTGTTGGTAATAGCCTGTCCTTTCACATGGCAGAAGGATAACGTTCAGTCATAGCTACGAGAAAATACCGCGCCACCGTCATCTATTCGTGGCAATGTGGCGCACCCTCGCTGCTAGTGCCGACCTCGACTGCGCACTCATCATTGCCCTTGCCGACGCACTGGAGCCCAATTATCGGTAGACTTCGCGGCGATGCCGGATGCTTGATATCGTAACGGTCTTAGCAGCGTCGTTGATGGTGTATAGAATGCGGTAATCCCCGACACGAGTACGGTATCGCTCGTCATTGCGCAGTTTCAGCGTATCAATGCCACGCGGTGTTGTGGCCAGATCCACCAGCTTTTGCAGTATCCGCCGTTGCGTGGTTGCGTCGAGGCCAGACAGATCCTTCTTTGCCGATGATGTCAGGACGATCTGGTACACCACTTTGGATTCCATAGGCATCACAACTGGATGTTTAACTCGCGCATGACGTCCTCAAGTGAAGTAGTGGGTTCACCTGCTGTGGCATCGATTGTGACAAGATCAACCACGTTCCGGCGCGCTAACTCTTCGGCGCTGATCCCCTCATCACCCCAGTTCGGATCATTCTCGATGCTCTCTATCAGATTAGCCAGCTGCGCAATCTGTTCATCCGGCATATGCAGAATGCGCACAATCAACTGATCACGCATGGTTAACTCGTTAATCGTCATAGTTTCACCTGGAATTAGGATAACCTAACTGCCCTCATACAAAGCCGTCCATATCGGTGCGGAAATGGTACTACAGCCGCCATTCTACATTGGTATCGGTCAAGCTTTTGGTTGCATTACCGTGTCTGGGATACTGGAAATAACCAGGTTCTATAGAAAGCCTCAAGTGCGCCAATGTCACAGTGCTGTCCGATGGGTCGATGTACGCCGCGCCCATCAGTGGGTGGGCAGGCCGCATCATCTCCGGCGTTGATGGCTGGACTGCCGAACATCAATGCCATGGTCGGAATCACCGGTCCTGGCGTGTTCAACTGTAATGGCCCAAGCAATGCCGTAGTGCTGATCAGTGAATGGAGAGTAGGGCTGAAACCGCAAGTATTGGTGTCTTCGAGATTGTGACCACCATCGATAATGCTGCCGTCGCAATTGCTGCCTGTGATACTGTTGGCAATAATGGAGTTTGTAAGTGTTACTGTTCCCTCGTTATAGATCCCGCCTCCGCTTACATCAGCCGTGTTACCAGAGAGCGTACTGTTTACTATGCTCATCGTGCCGTAATTGGCAATAGCACCGCCTGATCCTCCCGGTTCAAAGTACTGACCATATACCGAGTGATTTCCGGTGAAGGTGCTGTTTATTACGCTCATCGTGCCGTAATTGTCGATAGCGCCTCCATAGCCACCGAATACCTTGTTATTAACAAACGAGCTGTTTATGACAACCGCTGTGCCATTACTCCAGTTCAATATTCCACCACCGCCCAAGCCACCTAATCTAATCCCGAAATCATTACTTTCAAAAATGCTATTGCTGACAGTAATCATGCCTTGATTGAGGATAGCCCCCAGCATGCTGTCGATTAATCTCAAGTGGTTTATGGTTAGATCGGTGTTTGATGACGCATAAATAGTTCCACAACGGTCATAATTGGTGCAGTAGTAACCGCTTATGGTAGGCATAGCCACCATTGCCCCGTCGATGGTGAGTGATTTGGTGATTGCGATCCACCCGCTCGCGAGGGCGATGGTCTGTGGAATGCTAAACACGTCCTGGCTGAAGATGACTGTATCGTTGGGGACAGCATCAAGAACAGCCTGCCGGAGCGAGCCGAGGCCGCTGTCAAGTGTATTGGTCACTGGCACCGTCGCTGCGCGTGCAGGTTGCGCGAATAAAATCGCAATCAGCCCCACGCCAAGGAACACCAGAGTGCGTAAAAGTACTATGTTTAACCTCATTG
>CAIQQO010000215.1 GCA_903873965.1 uncultured bacterium | reverse complement strand
CGACCAACGGATTAAAAGTCCTACAAACTTTGAATTCCCAACCTTTGATTGGCGTATCGTTTTCACATAATTACCTTTTAATACAATAAATAAGTAAATCATATGCATTCATAGGAATTCCCCATCATTCCCCAAGATTGCTACAATTTGCCTACACAGTGCCTACATGGAGGCTGGCGATGGGTGGTCGGGCTGTAGTGGTCAAGCAATTTCAGACACGTCGATAGGTTGTTTGGCTGCCATTTTGTGTTCATAGGTGGTGGGCGGCAGATAGCCCAGTTTCGAATGCAAGCGTACGCTGTTGTAGAAACCGACGATGTAGTCAGTGACATCTCGTATGGCTTCACCATGATTGGCGTAATCCCACTGCCAAACGCGCTCCATCTTGAGATTTAAGAAGAATCGCTCCATAACAGCGTTATCCCAGCAATTGGCTTTGCGGCTCATGCTGGCGCGCAAACCGTGACGGGCCAGCAACGCACGATGAGCACCGCTGGCATATTGGCAACCACGATCAGAGTGAACGATGAGCCCGGCAGGGGGTTGCCGATGTGCAATGGCCATCTGCAGGGCCGAGCACACCAGTTCAGCGGGCATGCTTGACGCCATTGCCCACCCGACGATCTTGCGCGAGAACAAATCCATCACGACCGCCAGGTAAAGCCAGCCGCTTCGCGTACGAATGTAGGTGATGTCAGAAACCCAGGCCACGTTCGCCGCCACCGGTTCGAATTGCCGATCCAGCACATTGTCGGCAATGGGCAGCGTGTGGCGGCTGTCTGTCGTGTGAATGAACTTGCGTTTCCATATTGGGCGAATGCCATTGATGCGCATGAGACTGCGTACATGGTGTCGCCCCACATCGATACCGCGGTCACGCAGCGCCACGCGTAAGCGGCGACTGCCGTAGCTTCGACCCGATGCGGCGAACGCCGCTTGCATGTGGGGCGTCACTGGGCAGGCTTTTGCTGGCCGACTGGCCCGCGCCTTTGACGCGTAGTAACCCGACCGGGATACCTCCAGCAACCGGCACAGCGGTGCCACACCATTGGCCTTCTCTTGCAACTGATCGATGCACTGGTACATCACTTCAGTTCTCGGGCAAAGAAGGCCGATGCTTTTTTTAACAGGTCATTATCCTGTCGTAGTTGCCGGTTCTCGGTCTCAAGTTGGCGAATTCGCTGTTGTTCGGCTGTCAGCGGCTTGCCGATCCCGCTCTGGCCGCCCCGCTCAGCGTCAACCTGTGCGACCCAACGACGTACCGCTGTTTCACCAAGATCCATATCGCGGCATACCTGCCCGACGCTCAAACCCTGGTCTCTGATCATCTGTACGGCCTGCAACTTGAAATCCCTGTCAAATTCCCTGCGCTTCTGTTTCATCAATTTCTCCTCTACGGGTAGATAATCCACCCATCAAGGTGTCCATTGCAATTGGACCACTACAAATAACGGAAATTGAGTGGACAGTATTGTCGAAGGAAATAAATCAGCATGACCGCCGCATCTATCACGACTCACACCGCATCTACCGCACCCAGT
>CAIQQO010000214.1 GCA_903873965.1 uncultured bacterium | reverse complement strand
GTGAACACATGTGTTGTGTTGTAGTCTACCGTCTGCGGGGCACTCGGCGCGATACTGCCGTTTGCGCCAGAGTTTGGCGTTAGCGTGTACTGGTTGATGGCAAACGTTGCCGTGATCGTGTGATTCGCCGCCACATTCGTGAAGGTGTACGGGCTGACCGCGCCGACTGATGCGCCATCCACGCCCACGTCCACGAGGTGATACCCGGCGCTCGGCGTCACAGTGAACACATGTGTTGTGTTGTAGTCTACCGTCTGCGGGGCACTCGGCGCGATACTGCCGTTTGCGCCAGAGTTTGGCGTTAGCGTGTACTGGTTGATGGCAAACGCCGCCGTGATCGTATGGTTCGCCGTCACGTTGGTGAAGGTGTACACGCCCATCGTGCCTGCATACACGCCATCCGTGAACACGCCCGTGATGTGATATCCCGTGTTCGGCGTGATGGTGAACACCGCGCTTCCGCCAATGGCAACCGCCGTTTGCGAGTCTGGCGTGATCGTCCCATATACCGTCGCGCCCGGTATGATGACATTGATCTGCGCCTCGTACGCGCCGATATCGTAGGCCGCGCCTTGCGGGCGCGCGTTGCCGTCAAGGTCAATCACCACAGTGGTATTCGCGCCTGTATCAATCGCGGGGGAATTGACTGTCAGGTGATAATTATCCAGTGCCGGGTTCACGAACAGCGGGTTGACGCCGCTGATGGAGTGCGTACCGGTCACATAGGTCGTTGGCGCGTTGAAGAACAGGTTATAGTCGGAGGTAAGCACGCCGGTGCCCGTGATGCCTACCGTACTGCTGGCGATGATCGTGTTGGTGATCAGCGTCGTTCCGGCATTGAGATAGATGGCCGAGTTGGCGCTCAGCGTCGGGCTGGCGAAGGTGCTGTTCACAATCGAAGACACGCCCGCACCGCTGTTATATATCGCGCTGCCATCGGTGCTTGCACTGTTGCGAATCAACAGCACATTCGACAAATCCAAACGACCGGTGCTGTTGAAATACAGGCCGCCGCCGGAAGGCGCCACATTGTTGATCACCTGTGTGCCAGACATGACCAGATTGCTGGAGCCGGTTGAATATAACCCGCCGCCAGAATCTGTTGTGAAGTTGTCTTTGATCAAGCCGCCGTAGAAATAGACGTTGCGCGTGGCATAACCGCCACCGCCTAGAGAACTGCTGGTCGTAATCACGTTGCCGATCAGGCTGACATTGGTGAGGGTCATTCCAGCGCTGTTCCCGTTATAGAAGCCGCCGCCCCTTGGACTCAATCCCGTCAGCGTGTTGCTCATCATCACCGTGCCGCTTACGATCCCAACGTCTCCCGCGCTATAGAAGCCGCCGCCCGCCGTGGCCCGGTTCCGCTGCATCAGGCCGCCCGTCATCCACAGGCTGCCCCCATACAAGCCGCCGCCATAGTTACCGCTGCTGTTACCGCTGACGTTCACACCGGTCAGCGTCAACACGCTGGTGGCGTAGACGCCGCCGCCATTGTCGCCCTGGGCGGTGTTCGTCATGATCGCGCCGCCTGTCATTGACAGGCTTCTCGACGTATAGATGCCGCCGCCGCGATACGTGGCGGTATTGCTGTAGACGCTGACCGAGTCCAGCGCCACTGCGCCCGTGGCATAAATACCGCCGCCTTTGTAGTTGCTCGTGTTCGACGTCACCGCGCCGCCCGTCATCTGCAAGTTGCTGCTCGTGTACAACCCGCCGCCATCATAAGATGAACTGGTGTTGCTGACGACGTTGACCGAGGTTAGCGTCAGCGCGCCGGTGGCATAGACGCCGCCGCCGGAAGACGCCGCATTGTTGATCACCTGCGCGCCGGATATAACCACACCGCCGGAACTGGTTGAATACAACCCGCCGCCATAACCTGTGACGAGGTTGTCTTTGATCAGTCCGCCGTAGAAATAGACATTGCTCACGGCATAGCCGCCGCCGCCCATCGATGTGCCAGACGGAAGCACGTGGCCGATCAAGCTGACATTTGTGAACGTCGTCACAGCGCCGACCGCGCTATAGAAGCCGCCGCCCCACGGGAACGATCCCGACAGCGTGTTGCTCATTATCACCGTGCCGCTTACGATCCCAACGTCGCCCGCGCTATAGAAGCCGCCGCCCGTCGTGGCCCGGTTCTGCTGGACTACGCCATCCGTTACCCACAGGCGGCCGCCTGCATAGATACCGCCGCCGTAGTTGGCGCTGCTATTGCTGATCACATTGACCGAGGTCAGCGTCAAACCACTTGTCGCGTAGACGCCGCCGCCGTTGTCGCTCAGCGTGGTGTTCGTCATGATCGCGCCGCCCGTCATCGACAGTCGACTGACCGCATAAATACCGCCACCGCGATATGCCGCGCTGTTGCTGTAGACGCTGACCGAGGCCAGTGCCACTGCGCCTGTGGCATAGAACCCACCGCCTCTATAGTTGCTCGTATTCGACGCCACGACGCCGCCAGTCATCTGCAAGCTGCTGCCCGCATAAACGCCGCCGCCGTCGGATGTGCTGGCGTTGTTGACAACTTTGACCGAGGTCAGCGTCAGCGCGCCGGTGGCATAGACGCCGCCGCCAACGCTGTCTATGGCGCCATTACGCACCGTCAGACTATACAACGAGCCGGTCGTCAGGTTCATGACGCGCCCGACGCCGCCGCCATCGAGAATCGTGGCGTCTACATCCGCACCCATGAAGGTCAGTGGCACTGTCGCGATCAGGTTTTCAGTGTACGTGCCCGTTGCGATGTTGACCGTGCCGTTTGAGGCCGTCTTGGCGATGGCCGCGCCAACCGTCCGGCAGGCATTGGCTGCGCCGGTTGCGTCGCAGGCGTTGGCGTCGTTGCCGGCAGGGTCCACATAGCTGACCGGAAGAGGCGGAATGACTTCATACGCGCCGATATCATAGGCCACTCCGCGCGGACGCGCATTGCCTTCAAGGTCAACCCCCACGCCGGTATTCGTGCCTGCATCAATCGCTGGCGAAGCTGCGGCTAGATGGTAGTCATCCAGCGCCGGATTCACAAACAGCGGGTTGACGCCGCTGATCGAGTGCGTGCCGGTCACATAGGTCGTTGGCGCGTTGAAGAACAGGTTATAGTCGGAGGTAAGCACGCCGGTGCCCGTGATGCCCACTGTGCTGCTAGCGATGATCGTGTTGGTAATTAACGTGGTACCGACCTGAAGATAGATCGCCGAACCGGCGCTCATCGTCAGGCTGGCGATGGTGCTGTTTACTATCATCGATGTGCCCGAGCTGTTGTTGTACACCGCGCTGCCATTCGTGGATGCACGATTGCGCGCCAGCAGCACGTTCGTCAGATGGAGCCCATACCCGAACGTATAAATTGCGCCACCAGTAGCTGCCGCGTTATTCAACATCTGCGTTCCAGATATATCCAAGTCGCCCATGCTGCTAAGTAATCCGCCGCCGGTACCAGCAGCGTTATCCTCGATCAAGCCCCCGTAACAGAACGCATCGGCCAGGAACGAGGCGCCGCCACCATACGTAGTGGCCACATTGCGCAGCAGGCTGACATTCGTTAGGGTCACGCCATCGGCATTACCAGTAGCGATACCGCCTCCTTGATACGCCGTGTTGCTGATGAACTGTGCGCCGTTAATGATCGCAACGCCGTCATTCAGATAAAATCCGCCGCCACTATCCGTGGTGGTGTTGGTCTGAACTTTACCGCCCGTGATCCACAAGCCTCGCGCTGCATAGATGCCGGCGCCGGAAAATCTGCTGGTATTGTTGCTGACATTCACCTCGGTCAATGTCAACGCCCCAGCGGCGTTAATGCCGCCGCCGTTGGCGGCAACGCCATTCCGCACCGTCAGGCTATACAGCGACCCGGACGTCATGCTGATGACGCGCCCCGCGCCGCCGCCATCGAGAATTGTGGCGTCTGCGCCTGCGCCGGTGAAGGTCAAGGGCACAGTGGCCGTCAGGTTTTCGGTATACGTGCCGGCTGCAATGTTGACGGTACCGTTAGGCGCCGTCTTGGCGATGGCCGCGCCGACTGTCTTGCAGGCATTGGCCGCGCCGATGGTGTCGCAGGCGTTGGCGTCGTTGCCTGCAGGGTCCACATAGCTGACCGGGATAGGTGGAATGATTTCATACGCGCCGATATCGTAGGCCGCGCCTTGCGGTCGACTTACGCCGTCAAGGTCAACTCCCACGCCGGTATTCGTGCCCGCGTTAATCGCCGGTGAATAGATTGTCAGGTCGTAATTATCCAGCGCCGGGTTCACGAACAGCGGGTTGACGCTGCTGATCGAGTGCGTGCCGGTGATCTTGGTCGTCGGCGCGTTGAAGAACAGGTTATAGTCGGAGACCAGTACGCCGCTACCAGTCACGCCCACTGTGCTGCTGGCGATGATCGTGTTGCTGATCTTCGTCGAAGTTTCGATGTCAAGATAAATCGCCGCATTAGCGCTCAGCGTCGGGCTGGCAATGGTGCTGTTCACAATCGTCGATGACCCGCCGCCCGTGACATACACCGCGCTGCCATTGGTACCGGCTCTGTTGCGGGCCAAGACCACATTCGACAAGCCCAGTTGGCCGATGCCGTTGAAATATATGCCGCCGCCGCTTGGCGCCGCATTGCTGATCACCTGCGTGCCGGACATGGTCAGATGGCCGGAGCCTTCCACATACACGCCGCCGCCAGTAGCGGTAGCAGCATTGTTTCTGGTGCTTCCCCCGAAAATATGGACATCGCCCACTGAATAGACACCGCCGCCATTGGATGAACTGGTGTTGCTGACAACGTTCACAGCAGTCAGCGTCAGCGCGTCAGAGGCCCAGATACCGCCGCCGTTGGCGGCAACGCCATTCCGCACCGTCAGGCTATACAGCGACCCGGACGTCATGCTGATGACGCGCCCCGCGCCGCCGCCATCGAGAATTGTGGCGTCTGCGCCTGCGCCGATGAAGGTCAAGGGCACAGTGGCCGTCAGGTTTTCGGTATACGTGCCGGCCGCGATCATGATGGTGCCATTGGCCACTGCTTTGCCGATGGCCGCGCCGACTGTCTTACAGGCGTGTTGCGCGTCGGGCGCGATACAGGAATTGGCGTCATTGCCCACAGGATCGACGTACAAGATATACGGGACTTCATACGCGCCAATATCGTAGGCAGGGCCTTGCGGGCGCGCAATGCCATCTAGGTCTATCCTGACGCTAGTTTTCGCGCCTTTATCCAGGGCGGGTGAAACAAGAGCCAGGTGGTAGTCATCCTGCGCCGGGTTCACAAACAGCGGATCAGTGCCGGTGATGGAATGCGCGCCGGTGATCACGGTTGTCGGCGCGTTGAAGAACAGGTTGTAATCGGATGTCAGCGATCCAGTACCCGTCACGCCGACCGTGCTGCTGGCGATGATCGTATTGCTGATCAGCGTCGTTGTGCCTGCCTTGAGATAGATGGCTGAACTGATGCTCAGCGTTGGACTGGCAATGGTGCTGTTGACAATGGTCGACAAATAGTCGGTGCCAGTGTCATATATCGCGCTCCCATCCGTCGTGCCGGTGTTTCGCGCCATCACCACATTCAACAGACTAAACTTACTCGTCCCTTGCACAGCAATCCCGCCGCCGTTAGCGGCCACATTGCCGATCACCTGCGTTCTGGAAAGGAGAAGACTGCCATTGATATTCAGTGCCAATCCACCACCATTAACCGTAGCTACGTTGTCCTGGATGAGTCCGCCGTAGACATAGAGATAGCCCCATACAGCACCACCACCGCCGCTACTGCCAGGTCCATACGCAGAATTATGGAGCAAACTGACATTCGTGAGCGTCATGATGTTGTTCAAATAGAACCCGGCGCCACTACCGTAAGAGGTGTTGCTTAATATCTGCGTGCCGCTGATGGACGAGGCCGCGCCATAGACATATATACCACCGCCGTTACCTGTGCTGGCGTTCCCTTGAACTGTGCCGCCCGTCATCCTTAACGAGCGATAGGCAAAGATACCTCCTCCGTGGCTACTACCAACCTGTGTATTACTGATGACGTTAACCGCGGTCAGCGTTAACGCGTCTGCGGCGTAAATGCCGCCGCCGTAGGACCAATTCGCATAACCGTTATAGATCGTCAGATCAGAGAGCGAACCAGTCATTCGCAGGTAAACAACTGTCTTAACGCCGCCGCCATCGATGATTGTGGTGTCTGCGCCCGCCCCCTTGAAATTCAATGGCAGCGATACATTCAGGTTTTCTTTATAAGTTCCTGCCGCAATGTTGACTGTGCCGTATGCCAGCATCCTATCGATGGCCGCGCCTATCGTCTTGCAGGCGTTGGCCGCGCCGGCTGCGTCGCACGGGTTCAGGTCGCTTCCGGCAGGGTCTACATAGCTGACCGCAAGAAATGGCATGCTTTCATACGCGCCTATATCGTAGGCCGCGCCCTGTGGACGCGCGGCACCGACTATGTCAATTCTGATACCAGTATTCACGCCAACATCAATCGCCGGCGAACCATAGGCAAGGCGATAATCGTCTTGCACCGGGTTCACGAATAGCGGATCGGTACCGCTGATCGAGTGCGTGCCGGTCAGCAATGGCGTAGGCGCGTTGAAGAACAGGTTATAGTCGGAGGTCAGCACGCCGGTGCCCGTGATGCCCACGGTGCTGCTGGCGATGATCGTATTGGTGATCAAGGTAGTGCCGGCATTGAGGTAGATGGCTGAGTTGGCGCTTAGTGTCGGGCTGGCAATGGTGCTATTGACGATGACCGTGCTGCCGGAATTCTGGACGAATACCGCACTGCCATTGACATCCGCCCTGTTACGGGCAAACACCGTATTCGCCAGTGTGGCGTTACTGCTTCCCATGAATCTTGCACCGCCGCCAGAACCGGTCATCGCGCGATTATTGATCACCTGAGTCCCGCTGATTGTCGCGACGCCATTCGCCAGGTAAAACCCACCGCCGGCAAGCGCGGTATTCATCTGGATCGTGCCGCCCGCGATCCGCAGACCATTGGCCGCATAGATGCCGCCGCCGTTACCCGTGCTGCCAACGGTATTGTTGGCAATAGTCACTTCGGTCAGCGTTAGCGCGCCCGAAGCGTAGATGCCACCGCCGTTGGCGCCGTTAGCATAGCCGTTGCGCACCGTCAGGTTCGAGATCGCCCCGGTCGTCATGGTGATGACGCGCCAGACGTTGTTGCCGTTAAGAATCGTTGTGTCTGCGCCTGCGCCGATGAAATTGATCGGCACTGTCGTCGTCAGGTTTTCAGTATACGTGCCCGACGCAATGTTGACCGTGCCGTAAGGCGGCGTCTTGGCCATGGCCGCGCCCACCGTCTCGCAGGCTCTGGCTGCGCCGGCTGCGTCGCATAGGTTGGCGTCGCTGCCCGCAGGATCCACATACGTATTATCGTGAACTTCATACGCGCCGATGTCGTAGGCTGCGCTCTGTGGACGCGGCGCGCCATCCAGGTCAACGCCCACGCCAGTATTCGTGCCCTTATCCAGTGCCGGAGAAGTTGCCATCAGATGGTAATCATCCAACGCTGCGTTCACAAACAGCGGGTTGAGGCCGCTGATCGATTGCGTGCCGGTGATCTTGGTTGTCGGCGCGTTGAAAAAGAGGTTGTAGTTGGAGGTCAGCACGCCGGTGCCCGTGATGCCCACCGTGCTGCTAGCGATGATCGTATTGGTGATCAGCGTCCCTCCGGCATTGAGAAAGATGGCCGCATTGGCGCTTAATGTCGGGCTGGCGATGGTGCTATTCACAATCGAAGACACGCCCGTGCCGCTGTTATAGACCGCGCTGCCATTGGTCGTGGCTCTGTTGCGCGCCATCAGCACGTTCGACAACGCCAGCTTAGCGGTGCCTGTGATATAAACGCCGCCGCCGTTCACGGCCACATTGTCCATCAGCTGCGTTCCGGACATGATCAGATCGCTGGAGTTGGTGACGCATAAGCCGCCGCCGAGACTGGTGGCGACGTTATCTTGAATGAGACCGCCAGCATAATAGACGTCGCCCATAGCATAGCCGCCGCCGCCGTTGCCAGAGGCGCCGGCAGTGGTGTTGCTGATGAGTCGCACATCGCTGATGGTGGCAACGCCTGTCACCAGGTAGAACCCGCCGCCGATATGCGCCGTGTTCGTCTGAATGGCGCCATCCGTGATCCACAGGCCGTTGGTCGCATAGATGCCACCGCCGTTGCCCGCGCTGCCGACGGTATTACTAAGGACGTTCACCTCGGTCAGCGTCAGCGCGCCGGAAGCGTAGATGCCGCCGCCGTTAGCGCCGTTGGCATAGCCGTTGCGTACCGTCAGATTGGAAAGTGACCCGGTCGTCATGGTGATGACGCGCCTGACATTGTTGCCGTTGATGATGGTGCCCGTGATGCTCGCGCCAACGAAGTTGAGCGACACCGTCGCGGTCAGGTTTTCAGTGTACGTGCCGGTGGCGATGTTGATGGTATCACCGGCTGTGGAGCTGATGATGGCGTGCGCGATGGTTTTACACGGCGACCCTGAACTTGTGCAGTTGTTGGCTCCGCCAACACCATCTGAACCCGCATTAGAGACATAACGGGTACTGGCGGCTGGAGCATTGGGATTGGCACCCGACACAGTCGCCTGGGCAGCCTGGATAAGAACGGCAGTCATAACGGAAGCTACCAGGGTGGAGGCGATAAGCGAGACAATATTCCGTACCAAGCGCTGATTCATTGGCATGATGTTCTACCTTGAAATATATTGCTGTTGGATATAGTCTCCGGCTTATCTTGAGGCTACACCATCTCAGTGCGTCATTGCAATAGGGTCATGAGATATCATGCCACAAATCCAGATGAAATTCTAGGGGGCAAGGCAGGGAAAAGCACGTAAATAGTACAGAACATATCATAGCCAAATCTGGTTAGTTTCGGATAGTCGGAAATGGCGCTAAACATTCTGCATAATTCCAAGAGTTGCGACAAGGTAACATCGTTATGCGGAGCAACGTTTGAGTCCATTTTGTGTTGGCGTCGTCCGGGGCATGCCGAGCCGGGCATCCTGAACTTGTTGCCCAGCCACGGCACCCCATCGACAGAACATCTGATTCACGCGGCGTGCATTGGCCAAACTGCGGCAAAGATGGCGGAAATGGGTGCCTGTTTTTCGCATAGATTGATTGACAAATCAGATTCAGACGCTATCATTAAGTGTGGCTTAGAACGTTAGTTCTGTTGGTGTTCAACACAGCCGGGAGGTCGTTTTTCTTGATTACACTCGCCCTGGATTCGCCTCGTGACGCCTTTGTCGTCACCGTCGCCGGCATGGTGCTATCCATGCCGTTGCCCTGCGCCGCAGTGCGCAGAACTTTTGCCCGGTCCATGACCCGCGCAGCCTGTTGTTATGCCATCGCGCGTGGCATACTCTTCAGCGCACCCGCGCCCACCCCCGGAATCACACCGCCGCCACAGCGGGTTCCGGCAATGTGGAGGTAAAAGACGCGATGACACCTGCACCTGTTGACGATCAGGGCAAGCCGCGGCCCCCGGCTGACGGCGCGCCCGTACCTGTTGACGATCAGG
>CAIQQO010000213.1 GCA_903873965.1 uncultured bacterium | reverse complement strand
TGGCTATTCTTCCCACGGCGCAATTGCACGTGATTGAGGGTGCCGGGCATGTACCTTATGAGGAAAAGCCTGATGAACTCAATGGTGTCCTTCTTGCCTTTTTGAGCGCGCACCCACGTAGTATTGGCGTAAACGCGTAACGAACATGAAAATAGACCAATTTTGGGAATTTATCTTCAGTGAAGAGTCGTGGAAGGTGCAGTTGGCATGGGATACCCTTGCCGATGATGAACGTGCCGTGGTGCGTGAACACCTTCAGGCAATATCGGGCGACCTTGAGCGCATCGAGACGCAACGGGCAGCCGCACGGTATGCCTTGCGTTTGACAGCCGTGGCCGCGTTTACCTTGCCCGAAGGCGCGCTGGCGTTTGCGTGTGAGCTGGCGCATCGCACCGGTGAACGGCTGAAGTTTGCCAGCGGCCAGTTGATCGCGTCTACGAAAACGGATGGCACGTTGGTGACCGCGTCTGATATCGAAGCGGATCAGCATGTAGCGGACGCGATCAAAGAACGGTATCCTGACCATGCCGTCCTGTCGGAAGAAGCAGACAAGGTCTATCGCGGCCAGGAGTGGTGCTGGTTGATCGATCCCATCGACGGCACGACCAACTTCACCTGGGGTTTCCCGGCGTGGGGCGTGCTGGTGGCGCTGCTGTATCGCGGCTACCCCGTCCTGGGCGTGGCCGACCTCCCGCCGGCAGGGCAACAACTGTATGCCGTGCGCGGGCAAGGCGCGTGGCGCAAGTCGGAGACGGGCTATGGCGATGGGCCGATCCACGCGTCATTGGATAAGGTCTTCACCTCGACACAGTTGTTTGCCGTTGGCACGCGTTCGCTAAAGCCGACGGTACCTGATGTGCCGTGCAAGCTGCGCCTGCCGGGCTCGGCGGGTATTGATCTCGCATGGCTGGCCACGGGAGCATGTGTCGGAGCGTTTGACTCGACAGTGCATGTGTGGGATATAGCGGCGCTGTGGCCGATTGTCGAGGAAGCGGGCGCCCAGGTCGTCACGAACCTGCAGGGCGGCGCCTTTCCTTTGCGCACTGGCGTGGACTACGCTTCAGTCGAGTTTGCCGTGTTGGGTTCGGCGACGTCGGAGTTGTTATCCGAGTCGCTTTCAAGGTTATCCGACCGCTTCGTCCTTGCGATGCTGTAGCCGTGACTGACGTAGTTATCGGCCAGGTGCGCCCATTCCGGGATGCTCAATGTTTCGGCGCGACGCGTCGGGTCGATATTGGCGCCGTTCAGCAACTCATCCACATCCGGTTTTGCGATGCGCAGCCCGGCTGATATGGTATTGCGCATCTGTTTACGCTTCTGACTGAAGCCGGCGCGCGCCAAGTCGAACAGTTCCACCGTGTGTTCGATGCGCCCCTGCGGGATGATGCGCACCACGGCGGAATCGATCTCCGGTTGGGGGTAGAAGACGGAGGGATCGAGCTTCATCAGCAGTTCGGGTTTGCCATACACCTGCACTCCGACAGCCAGCAAGCTCATATCACCGGGCAAGGCAGTCATGCGCTCAGCCACTTCCAATTGCACGGTGAGCACCACGGCCTGCGTGTTGATGTGCGATTCCAGAATACGACGGATCATCATCGAGGTGATGTAATAGGGAAGGTTGCCAACGACGCGCACCGGTGTGGTTTCATCGCCGCCTGCTTCGCGAATGACCCGCGCATAGTCCACTTCGAGCGCGTCAGCCTGCAGAATCGTGACGTTGGTGACGTCACTCAGTTCCTGTTCGAGTAAGGGGATCAGATTGCGGTCGATTTCAATGGCGATGACATGGCGCGCGAACTGGGCCAGATGGCGCGTTAACGCACCAATACCCGGCCCGATTTCAACAGCAATGTCGGTAGGCTTGATGCCGGCAAAACGGACGATTTTCCGCGCCACATCGTCATCAGACAGGAAATTCTGTCCCAGTGATTTACGCGGGGCTAGACCAACCGAGCGCAGTTTATTCTTGATGGTGGTTGAATTGCTCATTTATTGTTGGTGTAGTCAATATCATTCGGAACGGGTGTCAGCAGATAGACGTCAACCCAGTTGTACCAATCCTTCAGGTTGTTATCATCATAGCCCAGGTCAATGCGTTTTCCTACAATGGCATTGCCGGTATCACAGGCATAACCTGCCCCATAACCTGGCACATACACGTTGGTGTGCAGGGATATCATATCCGGGTCGACGGCCACGATGCCATGGCGCATAATGTCACCGCAACGGGTTTTGCCGTAATATGAGGCGCCCAGGGAGGTACCCGCGGTGGATGCCGAGTAGGAAGTGGCCAGCATGTGGATGACGCGCCAGTAGCGCACGACGCCATTCTCCGTGTTCAGGCTGCGCACAACCACCTTGGTGCCGTAGTTATAGAGGCGTGGCATTGGCTCTTGCGCGATATAGTCCGCTATGACTTCGCGGCTGACTTCGGTGTTGTTCTCAAGCCTGATCACCGTCCTTATCTCGTGTACGCCGGGCTGACCGCCCTGCGCGAGAATTACGGTGTCGAGTTCAACTTCGTTACTCGGCTCGGTGCGGGTTTCGAACGGAATCACTTCCTGGTTAATCACAACCTCGTTGCGAACGCGCACAACGCGGATTTCCAGATTGTCGGAGATGGCAGCTTCGAGCGCGGGAAGGGCATAGTCTTGACCGTACAGGACAATGTTCATGTCAGCCAGCACGTCGCCGACAGTGAGGCGGCTGGTGCGTGTTTTAGCGCGTCGACCGTCAACCAGGATGCTGAGCGGGTGCGACCGCGACATGACGATATTTGTGCCGGATTGGAGCGCTTCACCGACACTAGGGATGACTTGATCAGCCAAGTACAGCTTATAGCCGGCTTCCATCAGTGCCTCGCCGACGGTAGGCGCGGCGGTCAACAAGGTTCTCTTCTGGCTGCCTTCTTCCTGGATGGTGATCTCTTTTGCATGGATCAACCGGATATTGGCGCTGATCGATTCACGGGCTTGTTCCGACCGGACTTGCGGACCGACGTTTGACCCACGCGAGGTAGGCAATGGCAGTTCACTGGAGGGTTGGCCATTGACGGTCAACCGGTCGCGTTTACCGATGGTTACGCCAAGATGACTCAGTAGCTCATCGGCCGTGCGGGCCTGAGTGCGTAACGGTATGCTGACTAGATCGTCGACTGTCACCTGCACCAGGCGCGCGCGCTGGATGATGATCGTGTCATTACGGTTAAGCACCGCTGTGGGTTCGGGTGAGATAACATCTTCGGGCTGCAAAACGATGCCAGCCTCCTGCAGGGCGCTGCCCACTGTTGTCTGGTGCGTTTTTAGTGTGACCTGTGTCTCGCCACTGATGACAACAGTGGCGGTGGTTAATGTAGCCAGGTACCCTGCAGTTAATAAACTGAATGCAGCAAGGATGATGGGTATTGTTAGGAAGCGAAGTCGGACTGATTTCATAAGCGCATTCCTGATGTGGTTGACTGTGTTGCCAGGCTACCCTGTGACACCCAACAGTGACTCCTTACCGTTGCTATCTTCCGATCCTGGCGGGGTTCGAAGGCTATCGCCGCACAAGACCCAGCAACACAATCAGCCACATCAAGCATGAGGGATCATCATACAGGTTTAGCACCGCTGTGTCAATCGCCGTAATTGTTGTATAATTTAACCAGTTAGCGCCTATAGCTCAATTGGACAGAGCACTTGACTTCGGATCAAGGGGTTGTGGGTTCAAATCCTGCTAGGCGCGTTGACTTTCCTGCGGTTGTGAAGCAACCTATGTTTCACGTGAAACATTCCATAGCGAGCGGTTCGCAGCAACCCAATCCCACAACTTACGAATACCGCCCTGAACCGATGTTGCAGGTTCCCAGCCTAATACCCGTTTGGCTTTGCTGTTGTCGCTTACAAATACCGGTTGATCGCCGGGACGCCAATCACCGTACGTCACGTCAATCTTGTAACCGGCTAACTCTGCCAGCAGCGGGCCGAACTCACTCCATATCGATAGCGTGTTCTCCATGCCGCCCCCGACGTTAAAAACCTGGCCGCTCGCAATGTCCAACCGTTGCCAGGCGGCGTCATAGGCATTGATCAAATCGCCCACGTATAACAGGTCGCGAACCTGCTTGCCATTGCCATAGATGTGAATAGGGCGCTTCATACAGGCCGCAATGACGAAGTGGGCTACCCAGCCCTGATCCTCAACGCCAAACTGACGCTCACCATAGATGCAGCTCTGTCGAAAGACCACCGTCTTGATCCCATAGATGCGAGAATAATCCCGCACGTACTGGTCGCCTGCGCCTTTTGAGCACCCATAAGGTGAATGAAAGTCGAGAGCTTGCTCCTCGCTGACGCCTTTTGGCAGATCGCGGTAGCGATATCGGCTTTCACCCTCAACAACCCCAATATCCTCCATCCCGCCATATACCTTGTTGGTCGATGCAAAAAACACCGCAGGTGGCCGTGCTTGCGCCCGCGCTGCCTCAAGCACGTTGAAAGTGCCGAGGGCATTGATCTCGAAGTCCTCGCGGGGGTTCTTCACTGACGTGGTCACCGCTACTTGGCTGGCCAGATGGACGATCAAATCAGGCTGCGCTTCCGTCACGGCGCGCTGTAATCCCATCGCGTCGCGCACATCACCCTGAATAAAGCTGAGGTTAGCCTTGTTCGCGCCTGCTTGCTCCTGCAGCCACGTCAGGTTGTGCTCGGTGCGTGGCCGCGACAGGTTGTCGAAAACAGTGACGGCGTCTCCTCGTTGAATGTAACGGGCTGCCATGTTGCAGCCGATAAAGCCCGCGCCGCCAGTAATGAAGGTTTTCATATGCGCCTATTCTATAGCCGATGGAAGGGGGAGGGGTTGGACTGATAGATGCGAATCACCGCGTTAGCAGCCACCACAGCGTGATAGAGGTGACCATGATGGATGCCCACCTCACGTATTGAAGAGTCTACCGAGGACGTTGTCCTGCATAACCTGGTCGATCGTCACCTGTGCGTCCGACCGCACCACTTCCATCAACACAACGCACAGCCCCAGGTAGTCGTCCGCGCCTTCCAGCACCCCGTGCACGCTCGCGACCCTGTCTCGCAAAGCCTCGATGGATGCCACCGGCGCGGAAAATGCGGCGGTGAAATTGTCGAGGAACGTCTTCTTGATGCTGGCGCGCGTGATGGGTGTCGCATAGATAGCGTCCAGTGGAATAAGGGATTTGAATATCTGGACGAACGCGCCCATGTCATCGCGAAAATGGCCGGTCAGGATGGGGTTCAACTCACCGCATACTTCCATCATCTTCCGAAACGTCAGGCAGTCGATCCAGGGCGCGTTGGGGCTATTAGCCGCGATGGCCGGGATGCTGCTCAGGTTTTCGCCGTCGGTTTGCGCCTTGAGCACCAGTTTCTGGCGGATAATCGATGGCTCATGCGCCTGGGTCGTCGGGGACGACCAACCGTCCAGCGCCAGCTCGGTGCCGACGTGTTCGTTGATCAGCGACTGCGTGATCGGATCACCCTGCACCTTGATCCGCTTGCAACGCACCTGCTGGTTAAATGCGCGGGCGAATTCCTTGTCGCCCACAGTGGGACAGCCATAGGTCGCCAACTGCAACGCCTTCCACGGCCATTGCCCTAGTTTGGATTTCGCAAACAGTTGTTGACCCGCTTCACCTAGAATCATGGCGCTGCTGAATTGCGCGGCCAGTGCGCCGCCCAGGCTATGGCCTGTCACGTAGATGTTCTTCGGAATACCCCTCTGTTCGTTGATGTGCGACAGGCAGGCAGCAATCGTATTCAGGCACAGCCTGACGCTGTTGGCAAAACCGCGCGATACCTTTCCCGTCGTACTGATCGCCTTGTCAGCGATGCAAGTCCAGAAGTCGGTGTCGGTGACCCAATCGGCATTCCCCCCTTCGAGTAACAGGCCGTTTAGCGCTGCCTTCCACGCAGTTCCACTCTGGCTGCCCCTGAAAACGATGTGAACGTCGAACGAGCCATCGGTAAGGTTGGTTGTCTGCGCCAGAACATAGCCCATCAAGCTCCACGCCGCAGGCGCCTGGGCCAGGATCACTCCTGGAGCGGTCGCCCCCGTGCCACCCTCGAAAGCATAAAGCTGGTCGCTGGTCTGCAACTGGTCGACCGCCTTGAGCGCGGTCACCGTCGGCCGTCCGCGACCGAAATCCAGGCTGTCACCGCCGGGGTACTCCTTGTATTCGCTCAGGTAAATGGACTTGATACTGTTGGCAATCGCGGCTTGTGGCTTGAACACGCGGTACTTGGCGTCGTCGCGCGTGGTGCACACCGTCAGCGGATCAATACGCCTGTAGTCGCTGATAATCGGGTCGAGTTTGTCGTTCGTTGTCCACCCCCGGGTTGAGCCCGGTCCACGGTAGCCATCCCGATCCTTGAAGAATCGATGTGTTTCGGCCATGAACAAGTCGCGCCGGCGCGGGGTTAACGTGCCGCGCAACCGCTCGTGCCATGGGTCCATCGGAAAGATCAATGTCTGGTTGTACAGGTGATAGGCGAGGACGCACAGGTCCAGGTGGTAGATGTTCGGGGAATACACCACGGTTGTCGGAACAACGGACAGGCGTGTGGTGACAGTCGGCGCAGCGGTCGCACTCGCGGTCGGCTTGGGTGGGGCAGTTGCTGAACTGACGCCGCAGGCGGCGAGCGCCGTGGTTGCGGTGGTGGCGCCTATGAGGGTCAACATCTGGCGGCGAGTCAAGGTTGTCTTTTCAAACACATACATCAAAATCAAGGCTCCTCGAAAATGCGCCCGGATGCGATTCCGTGCGGCTTTCAGCAGGGCGGCAGGCGTCGCCCATCAGTTACTTCGGGGGATTGCAGCACGGGGTTAATGATACCAATACTTGGGTAGCCAAAATGGGTGCACAAAACAACGGCAAAGCCCAATCGTGATGCGTCACATCCGTCATACCGAAGAAGCCAGGAGGCCGACGAATGTGCCCATGCACTTGTTCTTACGGTTGTTCAGCCGTCAACCGCGAGAGGTAGACATGCTGCCCGAACAAAAGAAACGGACCGAAATGCAGCGTGGTGCGCGCCCCATTTCCCTCGTGATCGACGGAACGCAGATGGACATACCATGTGCCGTTGCCGGGCGCGACAGTGATAGTATCCGTAATCGACACGACCAAAGACGTCGGTTTCGGAATGGTGTCTGATGCGTGATCCCAGACAACGGCGTAGCCAGCCAGGCCAGAGCCGATATCGCTTCCGGCGCTACTCCAGGTAACCGTGATGACCTGCCGGTCGGTTAGTGTGCTGGTGAGGGGACTGACCGCAAAGCCGCTCGGGTTGAGGGGAGGGACGTTGTCGAGATAACCGGTGTGCGCAGGGTTATGATGAAACTGCGGCCATGGCGCGTAACCCGAATTGTGCCCGCCCCATGCGAATAACCGCGCGGTATTGGTCACAGTGGGCGTACTCACAGCGCCGACAGCAATGATGGTGCTGGTATCTGATTGAGCAAGTGCGCCGATAGCGGGAATATAGTTCAGCGAGGATCCGGTCCAGTAGGTCAGCGTCGTCGTGCTGGGCTGACCTTCGCACGCGTTAGTAGACTGGTCAGTGTAAAAGGTGCCATCAGCATTGAGGATCACCACCTCACTGCCTTCGGCTAAAACAATTTCGGGTTTTTCATCCCCAACCACGTCGGCAATCACGGGTGATGCCTTCACCACATACTGGTTACCAGCCATATCGCACAACTGGCGACTAAACAAGAGCGCTCCGTTATTGCCATGCCATGCATATACACTGCTGCCGGTGGTGCCCGCGTCGCCGTTGGGAGCAATGACCACGACTTCTGCAGTGCCATCGCCGTCCAGGTCGCCAATGGCAGGTGAAGTGGGAACGTAGCCTGCCGCATTCCCCGTCCACATGGGCTTCAGGCGGTTGATCACCAGGTTCTCGGCAGGGTCGAAATGCAGGGCTTGCACATAGTGACCAGCGTTGTTCACAGACTTGCCGGCGCCAACCACGATTTCGAACACACCGTCGTCATCCAGGTCAGCAATGGCCGGACTGGACGTGACAGGGGCATCCATCGGCCATTGCCCGATCAAGGCGCCGGCCGCATTGTGCACATTCAAGTAGCCCGTTGTAGCCGTGTGATAGGTTCCGATGACGATCTCCAATTTGCCGTCGCCATCCAGGTCTGCCAGCGCAGGCGATGAATCCACCATCTGACCGGTGAAATAGCCCTGTCCTGTGCATCGTGAATCCGGTTGAGCCAGGTTCCACAGAGGTTGGCCAGCGTGGCTCAGCATGTAAATGCAGCCATTCCAACTCCCAAAGACCACTTCAGGTTGACCGTCAGCATTGACATCTCCAATAGCAGGCGCCGAGTAAACACCACTCACCGTTCCTGTATAGTAGGTCGAGAAATCCCACAAGGTTTCACCCGTGCTGCCGTCAAACGCCTTCACACCGCCCCCGAACATGCAGGCTTGCGAAAACTCGCCATAGCCCGCGACGATATCGTTTGTCCCGTCGCCATTGATGTCCGCGACGCTGGGCATCATGCCAGGAGCTTGTGTCAACGTCAGGCCATGTCCCCACCGCAACGAACCATCGCCAAGGTAGGCATACACATGCCCGCTGCACACCAACTGGTTATTGACCTGATCGGGCGTTGCAAACACAATCATCGTCTCAGAATTCGCCACGCCTACTGGCGCCAATGTCGCCCCGAAAGGCAGTCCCAGGTACGGACGGCCTGCGCCAGCCGGATCGAGCGGGAAGCCGGGCTGGAAAGGAGGCTGATGATCTAATGACGCCCGTGAAGGCGCACTGTAACATAACACTGTCAAAGTCAACAAAGCAACTACAGCTAAACGCGCTGCCATATAAAATTGCTCCAGATGCTATGCGAAATATCAGAGAGTCCACCCACTTGATGAACACTTATGGTGGCTGACAAAGAGTCAGCGGCTGACACTGTGTCAGCAGAGTAAGTATAGACCTCAGCTCGATTAAAGTCATCAGTTTCACCCGCATTGTGTGAACATGTGAACGTTGTGAACTTACTTTGGAAACCTTTTCAGAAATTCAAGGCTCGTTTTTTTCAAACACTTTCCAAAACAATGTTCACATGTTCACAGTGTTCACATGTTCACAGGCTGGTCTGGCTTATGGTACGCTTGCCGCAAGGAAATGAGTACACATAACCATGGCACGAGTTGACATTGTTATCGTAAACTGGAACGGGTTACGTTACCTGCAACCTTGCCTGGACGCTCTTCAGGCGCAGACTTTCCGCGATTATCAAGTGTGGATTGTGGACAACGGCTCAATCGATGGTTCACCGGACTTCATTCGAACACACTATCCTGCTGTCTCGCTGCTCTGCCTGTCGCACAACAAGGGCTTTGCCCATGCTAACAACCAGGCCATCCAGCGCGGCGATTCCGAATTTGTCGCCACACTGAACAACGATACTACCGCTGATCCCATGTGGCTCCAGACCCTCGTGAACGCGTTGGATGCCCAACCGAGTGCGGGCGTCGCTGCATCCAAGATGCTGTTTGCCAACCGCCCGACCATCATCAACACGGCCGGCATCAACATCGACCGCATGGGTATTGCGTGGGATCGCGCAGGCGGCAGCGTGGATGACATCCAAGACGTCACACCGCTGCCTGTATTTGGCGCCAGCGCGGGTGCAGCCCTTTATCGGCGCGCCATGCTGAATGACATCGGCGTATTCGATGATGATTTCTTTGCCTACCTCGAAGATGTCGATCTGGCATGGCGGGCACAATGGGCCGGGTGGCAGGCCGTGTATGTGCCCGCATCTCGCGTCATGCACCACCACTCTGCGACCAGCGGTGAAGGATCACCCTTCAAGAACCGATTACTCGGGCGCAACAAGGTGTGGCTGATCGCCAAGAACTACCCGCTGCCCTACTTGTGGCTATACCTTCCCCTTATCGTCTTCTACGATGCTGCGTCCGTATTCTACGCGGTCATCGCGCGTAGAGAGTGCAGCCCGTGGCTCGGTAGGCTGGATGGATTGCGGCGTTTGCCCTACGTCCTGCGACACCGGCGCGCCAGAATCCGGCGTATCGGTAACAGTGCAATGATGCGCCTGCTGTCGCCTGTAGATATGCCGTGGCGCGTATTGCTGCGTTATAGACATCTCAAGCCGAAGGGTTGAGGATGAGGTCGCACAGATCATCCAGGTGCTTGCCGAATGCCGGAACACCAAACTTGTCGCTGCGCTTCACGGCATTCTGAGCAACAGTAGTGCGCAGCCGCAGATCCCGAATGACTTGCCAGGAATAGGCGTTCAATTCATCAAGCGACTGCCACAAAAAGCCATTCTCGCCGTGCTGCACGATCTCGGGTTGCCCCCCACTGCCGATCACAACAGGCACGCACCCGGCAGCCATGGCTTCTACGGTTGAGATACCAAAATGCTCAAACTTGATCGGGTCAACGTCTACATTGTCGCCAAATCCGCTGGCATGCCAGTAAATCGCGCTCTCGCCATACAGCGTTGCCAACTGGGCCGAACTGATGTCGGTATGCACCACGATCGGGTACCCGGTGCATTGGGCGCGCACCTGCTCGAAATACCGTTGATGCTCTGCTCCAGGCGTCACTTGCCCGGCCAGATGAAGCGTCCAGCCAGCAAGACCTTGATCCACCATCTTTTTGAAGGCCAGCATCATCACCAGGTGTTTCTTGTTGTGACTGCCTGCAAAGAAACGACCCACGCTCAAAATCTGGTTCTGTTTGGTAGAAGGCGCCAACCTGTGCGTCGCAACTGGGGGATACAGCACCACGCTAGGGCGATTCCAATAAGCGCCAATCCACTTGCGGGTGAATTCGGAAATCGCCCAAATGCTGCTGTAAGTATCCAGGTCCTCAAAAGTGGCCAGCCTCTTCGGGATCGAATTCAGCCGTAGATTCCACTCACTCAGCTGACTCTGTGTCAGCCAATACCGGCTGAAGATCAATTCACGAGCCGCCCTTGGCAACAACCGTTTCACGGCCAACCCCACGCGCCTGCGCCAGCGCGATGCCAAATCCAGTCGCAACTTCACTGGAAAGAAGACCAGCAGCACATTATGGGGGGCTTGCGCAGGGATAATGTCGCCATGAGACGCATTAATAAACACATCGCACCCGGATGAAACAGGCCCTAGATCACACGCCGCCTGCGCCGGAACAGTAACAAACTCAACGGCTGATAGATCCAGGTCGAGTCGGTCAGCCAAAAACACCTTGTCGACAGGCTCGTGACTGATAACATGGACGGCGTGCATTCTGGCAAGCTGAACCGCCATCGATAACGCGTATTTTTCGCCGCCGCCCAGGGTGGCCAGCCAGCGGTTATAAATGTGAATACGTGTTGCGCGCTTTGTCATCACGATGCCAGGCGCTCAACCTCGGCCTTTAAACTGGCTTCAAATTGCGCCTGCCCAAACGCCTCCACGCGCGCCGGTTGCCTGGC
>CAIQQO010000212.1 GCA_903873965.1 uncultured bacterium | reverse complement strand
GCGCTTGACGCAGACCCGCTTTTTGACCTGACCACGGCCGAGTCAGGTCATCCGACCTGGGGGCCGGTCTTTCGCAAGGTTAAGGCTGCGGGCAAGCCCGGTACAAAATAAACGTGTCGCAACCGGTCTGCACCGCTGCTCAGTCCGCCAAGAAGGGATAGTCGGTATAGCCGTGCGCGTCGCCGCCATACAGCGTGGCTGCGTCGAGCACGTTGAGCGGCGCATTGCGGCGCAGGCGTTCGACGAGATCGGGGTTGGAAATGAAATCCTTGCCGAAAGCGATCAGGTCGGCCCGCTTTTCGGCGCGTGCCGTAATCGCCATTTCGCGCGTGTAGCCGTTGTTGGCAATGTAGGTGTTAGTCACTAACAAGTTCAGTCTTGACAGATTATGAGAAGACTTCAATGCGTAGCGGCCATGGCGGGAACGATACAGAAGCGCGTCAGCGAGCAGGCGGCGGTGATGGCTGCACGCCCCATTCTGGTTAAATAATAGCGATAGGTATGCGCGACTTTTTTGATGATTCCGAGTGCATGCAAGCGTTTGAGTTGCCGCGACATTGCGGAAGGAGAGATGTTCAAGTGCGCCAGCAGATCAGCGCGCCGCCAGCCGTGGATAGTGAACTTGCCGAGTTGCAAAGTTCGCAGAAGGGTTTGCTCGGCCGTGTTGAAGAAGTTCAGACCCTTGACGCTGGGGGCGGAGCCGATACGTGGCTGACTCAAACGCTGCAAGTCACGCTCGCCCGCACTGGGGTCGTCCAGGCTGGACAGGAATGCCAAGTAGCGGTTATTGCAACTCAGCAAAATGTCGCGCAAATCAATCATGCTGTAAATCGTCTTCTTCAACGGAGCCAACTCACGCGTGACGTGCCCGTCTTTATGTTCCACCTTGCGGTGGTGCTTGAAAAAACTGACGTCATTGACGGTGGTCTCCACGCGCAGCACGCGAGAGAATTTGTCATAGACCTTCACGCCGACGGCACCCATGTAATGCTTGATGCAGCGCCCCTCGATACGCGTAGACAATCGCGAACCGATTTCCTGCGCCAATTGCGGCGTGACCTTTTTGCCCAGAAAGCCAGAGACACGCTCGGCGTTAGCAGCCAGAACCGCTTGGCCAGAAATGGCGTCATACAACGGAACCAGAATCTGCTCACTGCGAAACATCAGGTCAGTGGAGTATTCGACTTGCCGCAGGCTCCAGTGATAGACCTGCCCAAACACGTCGAGTACCGGGCAAAACTGTTGAGCATAATCATCCAGCCGTCGATGCAGCACATCGGGGCTGAAGGCATCGGCCAGTTGCTGCGCCCGCTCCAGATCGTCAATGCGCAGGAAGGCGTTGTCCTGCTGGAAATATTCGATACCTTCATTCGTCAGCGTTCGTGCCAGGGCGCTATGCCCATTGCAATAGAACTGCAAGCCGAACGGTGCCCACGTCGGAACGCGTACGTAGCACAGCCCGAGTTCCTCGTCGATCACGTAGAAGTAGTAATGCAGGCACTTACCTTGCGTCGGCTTCAGGTACGTCTTGCCGCTGTTCTTGTCGTGCCATGGTTTGTAGCTGAGACAGGCTTCCATCGCAGAAATGACATGCACCAGACCGGGGGCGTCGCCACGCGTTGCCAGCACACGCGCCACCAATTCTTCTTTGCGAATGTGGCTCTTGCTCACATGCTCAATCTCAATCCCTGCTTCGGCGCATACTTCATGCGCCCGATCACGAATCCGGTCACGCAACGGTTCGGCAAACTTCGGGTAGTCAAAAATCCGAATGTTTTGCTGGTAAAGAAAGCTCGTCATGCCCTGCGCGTAACACGCCCCCGGCAGCGTGCCCACAATGATGATTCGATCAAAACAGGACAGAACGCCATGCAAATTCGATGCGTACCTTTCAACCAATCCATTGGCCATCATGATCGTCTCCCGCGCCACTCGTCAGACTTCCATCGTAACCCCTGTTTGGTTCCGGCTCGTCCGGCTTAGG
>CAIQQO010000211.1 GCA_903873965.1 uncultured bacterium | reverse complement strand
GCGCCCACCCCCGGAATCACACCGCCGCCACAGCGGGTTCCGGCAATGTGGAGGTAAAAGACGCGATGACACCTGCACCTGTTGACGATCAGGGCAAGCCGCGGCCCCCGGCTGACGGCGCGCCCGCACCTGTCGACGATCAGGGCAAGGCGTATGAGGGGTATGAGGGGATGAGGGGTTTCGCCAAGACTTTTTAGTATGCACTATGACTGTCTTACTACCATAGAGAGGCTCAATTAAAATGTAAAACTTTCTAGAAAACCCCTCATCCCCTCATCCCCTCATAGATTTCATCTACACCCCGAATCTCAGGAAATTCGGGGGGGGATACTCACGCTATGCGGTTGCGGCCTGTCGACGTGGCTCGATACAATGCCTCGTCGGTGGCCAACACACGTCGTGTTGATGGGGTGTGGTGGCGGCAAAAACCCTTCGGGTGTGCCTATACGATGGCGGTTCGCGCAGGCACACCCGAAGGGTTTAGGACTACGCTTGGCCCCGGTCAATGTACGTTGCGCGGATGGGGCGCAGTTTGCAGCCAATGTAGTCTCATGTCATTGTCGTCCGGGGCGAAGCATTGCCATGTCATCTCATATAAACGGCGGCTCATAGGGCAATGCTGTCGCCCCTGCGATGATACAGATTCGGATTCGGAGTCGGAGTCGGACGCCGCGCGACCCACCGTTTACGTTTTACGTTTCACGTTTCACACAAGCCTCTGCGCGAGGTAAACCGCGTTGTAGAACTGACGCGCGTTGGCCTCGATGTCGATGCCATACACCGCGCGGTTGGATTCGAGCGTGTCGCGCACCCAGTCGGCAGGGAAAGCGTCGATGCCATGCAATGCGCCCACGAGTGCGCCAGCCACGCCCGCGGTGCAGTCGTTGTCACGCAGTTTGACAAGCTTACCTTGCGCGTCAATATCGCGATCATTGGCCGCCATCGAGATCGTGCGGAGTGGATCGCCGTTCGTGTAGCTCAGCGCGGCCACAGGCACGCCAAGGACGTCGACCGTGTCGAACGGGTGACGCGATGCGACTTCGCGCGCCAACCGTTGCACGGCATCGTGGTCATCGGGCGCGCCAGCGGTGGCGTTGATCAGGCGGCGCACCCACTGCGCCATGAGGCGATTGTCGCCAAAACCATGCGGATCGGTCGCCAGCCCGACGCGGATCATGTCGCGCGCGTCTGCCCCACCCAATGCGGCGCTGATCATCGCGGCCAGCATCGCACTGGCATCCTTGGCATACCCGATATCGTTGTAGGCCAGTTCCATCGTTTTAAGGTATGCCTTTTCCGGTTCGCCGCAATAGAGCAGCCCGGCAAAGGCCAGCGAAATCAGCCCGGCCAGCATCGGGTAGGTGTTGCCCAGTTGCGATACGATTAGCGTCGACTCGCCGGTCGGCATTTCGGGCATGCCCAGATAGGCGCACGACCAGTCATACGCCCAGCGATAATGGCGTTCCGCGAGCGCCTGATGCGCCGCTGGCAACAGGTGAATATCGCGATAGCGCTCGATATACTCGATCGCCAGCAGGTGCGAGTTGATATAACCTTTGTTGCGAATGACGCACTCGGCAAATATCTGGTTGTTGCGCGTGTCATCAGTGCCTGTCCCGCGCGGCGGCGCCACCTGCCAGACGCCATACGGATCGGTTGGAAAATCGGCGCAATACGGCATAAAATCATCGAGCCATTGGGTACCGTAGGAACGTTGCAACCGTTCACCGACGAAGAACTCGGCAACGGCGCCATAAGCGTCACCGATGGTGTTGCCAACCATGCAGCCCAGTATCCGCGCATAAAGATCGGGTTGTTTCATTTCATTTCCTATGCTGACCTGAAAGGTATATAACGTGTGTGAGGAAATATAAACCATGTCGATGCAAATCAACACTCGAAAAGAAGGCCGCGATCATGTCCGTGAACTACTGATTGACGATAAAGTCGCATGCTCGCTGGGCATCATCGACATCAACATGCGCATCGGCGCCAGTGTCGTGCGCATGGCGGGCATTGCGGGAGTGGAAACACGCCCCGAACACCGCATGAAGGGCCATATGCGCATCCTGTTATCTGACACGCTGACGTATATGCAGCAACAGGGCTACGACATATCAATGCTGTATGGCATCCCCAATTTCTATACGAAGTTTGGCTATGCCCCGTGCCATCCTGCGACTTCGCTGAAAATCAAAACGCGCGACGCCGAGTTGGCGACCGCCGCGCGCCCCGTTTCCATCACGCCGGCAACATCGGCGGACTGGCCTGCGATCATCGACTTGTTTAACCGTTGTAACGCAACGCGTACATGCAGCATGGTGCACACTGCAGACACGTTCAAGGGTTTCACGAAGGGCAGCAACTGGGTTGTCCGCACCGAATGCATCATCATCAAGGAAAGCCTTGACCATTTTGCCGGATACGCTGTATGGGATCAGAATAGCGAAGCCATGAATGTGGTCGAGGTAGAAGCCATCGACGAGGCACATTACCCCGCGCTGTTGGCGCATTTCGCACAGGAAGCCGTGAAGAAACGTTGCAGCGAAATCAGCTTCTTTCTGCCCTTCGACCATCCGTTCAGCGAGTTCGTGCAGCGCTACGGATGCGAGTGGACGATCAGCCACTTTCGCCATGCCTATGCCATGGGGCGCATTTTGAACCAGGCCAGCCTGTTCGACAAACTGAGCCACATGCTGCGCTTGCGCGTGGCACATTCAATACTGCGCGATCAGTCGTTTGCACTCAACCTGCGCACCGACCTGGGTGAAACCACTTTGACCTTTGGCGCGCCGGGCGAAGGCCCCAGCGGCGTGTTGTTGATACCGCAGGATCGCCTGTTGCAACTCGTCCTCGGCTATCGCAGCCTCGGCGATACGCTAAGCGACCCGCTTGTGCAGGTACAGTCCACCCACCCCGGCTTCCGCCAAGGTCTTGATGCGCTCTTCCCGCGCGGCTACCCCTTCAACTGGCTGCCGGATTACTTCTAGAAAAGGACAGAGGGCAGGAATACCTGTCCTCTGTCCCTGTTTCACCGCTTGTGCGCCAGCAACACAAACACATCTTCGAGCGTGGCCTCAACCAGCGTTGACTTGCCGACGGCAATGCCCCTGGTTTCCAGCCCTTGCGTCAGCGTCTTGACTTCCACGGTGTTGTCGACAAGGATCACCTGCGCCAGGTCACCATGCATGCTGGCTTGCGCCACACCGGGCAGATGACTGAGAATATCCACGGCCTCCAGCAAAGGGGTTGCTTCAATCGCCCACGCCGCGCCGTGCAGGAAGTGGGCTTTGAGTTCGCGAGGGGTATCAAAGGCCATCAAGCTGCCGTTGTTCATGAACCCTACCCGACCGCAGTGTTCCGCTTCGTCCATATAGTGCGTCGTCACGAAGATCGTCGTGCCTTCGTGAGCCAGCGTGTAGATCAAATCCCAGAACTCACGACGCGCAACAGGATCGACGCCGCTGGTGGGTTCGTCGAGAAAGAGCAGCGTCGGGTTATGCACCAGCGCACAACCAAGCGCGAGGCGCTGCCGCCAGCCACCCGATAACTCGCTGGCGATACTCTTCGTCCGCGCGGTGAGGCCGGCCATGTTCAGAATCCGGTCAATCTGTTGTTTCTCGGTGGCGCGCGGAATCTCGTACACACCCGCATAAAACGACAGGTTCTCAATGACGGTCAGGTCGTCATACAACGCGAACTTCTGCGACATATAACCGATCTGGCGCTTGATGGCTTCGGAGTCGCGCACGATATCCAGCCCATTGACCTGCGCATGGCCGCTGCTGGGATGCAACAGGCCGCACAACATGCGGATGGTCGTGGTTTTACCGCTGCCATTCGGGCCAAGATAGCCCACCACTTCACCGCGCCGCACTTCGAAACTGACGTGATCGACAGCAGTAAACGAGCCGAACTGCTTCGTCAGACCTTCGGTCTTGATGACGGGGACTTGTACTTTGGTCATGATGCCACCTGCCGGTCCAGCAGTTCCATAAACACGTCTTCCAGCGTCGGGGTGACTGGCTTCAGGTGCAACAACGCAACGCCGCCGATGGCGAGTTGAGCCGGCAAACGCGCCAGTGGCCCTGCTATCTGGCGCACCCGCAGGTGCAAACGGTCGCCGAAGGCCTGCACATCTTCCACATCCGGGTCAACCTCAGCAATGCGGCGCGCTTCCATCTGCGGTTCGGCTGCCAGTTCAAGCACGCGGTCATCCAGGCGATGCAACAGCTCATGCGGCGCGCCTTCCAGCAACACCTTGCCTTTCTCCATAAACACAACACGGTTAAAGCGCATGGCTTCATCCATGTAGGGCGTGCTGACAAGAACAGCCGACCCGCCGCGCAGCAAGCCAATCAACAGGTACCAGAATTCCTGACGCGCCACTGGGTCGACAGCGCCGGTGGGTTCATCCAGCAACAACACTTCGGGCGAATGAATCAGCGCCGTCGCCAGACCCAGCTTTTTCTGCATCCCGCCCGAAAGCGCCGCCGCAGGCCTGTTTGCGAAGCGCTCCAGCCCCGCAAAGCGCAACAGGTCCTTGGCACGCGCCTTCATTTCCTTCTGCGGCATATCAAAGACTTCGCCAAAGAATTCGAGATTCTCGGTGATCGTCAGGTCGCCGTACAGGCTGAAACGCTGCGCCAGATAACCGATATGCTCGCGCGCCAGCTCGACTTGCTTCGGAATATCGTAACCGGCCACCCGCATCTTACCGCTGGTGGGCTGCAATCCACCGCACAGCAAGCGCATGGTCGTGGTCTTGCCGGCGCCATCCGGCCCGACCAGCCCGACCATTTCGCCGGCATGCACCGTCAGGTTAAGGCCATCGACGGCGCGGATGTCGCCAAAGATCTTGACTAATCCCTGTGTTTCCAACAGGATGTCACTGCTCATATTATTTGGTCTGGAATGTGACATCAGCTGGCATGCCGGCCTTCAGCGCCATATCGGCATTGTCGATGCTGAGCCGCACCCCATAGACCGTGTCCTTTCGACCTTCCACCGTCGAAACGTTGCGCGGCGTGAACTGGGCCTGGTCAGCAACGCGCATAACCATGGCCTTGAAAATCCGCCCGGGATAGGCATCCACACTCACTGTCGCTTCACGGCCCGGTGTCACCAGCGCGAACTGCGACTCGGGAATATACACGGTCAACTCAAGCGCGGTGAGTTTGCCCACGATGAGCACAGCCGCGCCCGGCGACGCCAGTTCACCCGGCTCGTTGTTGCGGGTCAGGATCACGCCATCAGCCGGCGATTTGAGCGTCATCTTCGCCAGGTTGATTTCGATGGATTTCAGCGCGGACTGTGCCTGCGCTACCTGCGCCTTGGCCACGTCGACCTGCTGCTTGCGGGGGCCGGCTTTAAGGGCATCCAACTGCGCCTGCGCCAGATCAATCTGCGCCTGCGCCTGCGCCACGTCATAGTCACGCGCCGGGTTCTTGGCGCGTTCGAGGGCGGCCTGCGCGTTTGAAACGGCTTGATAGGCCGCAGCGATCTGCGCGTTGTCGGGCATCATGGTGAGTTTGTCATACGCCGACTTGGCCGCATCGACATTGTTGGTCGCCTGTTGCAGCGCCACTGCCATCGGGCTTGCGCCAATCGCCGCAGGGTTCTGCTTATAGGCCTGGTCGTAGTTGCGTTGCGCCTGTTGCTGTGCCGCCTGAGCATTTTGATACGCAGCTTCGGCAGCGGCATAGTCTTCCTTCAACGGCCCGGTTCTTACCTTGTTGTAGGCCTGCACGGCGGCGTTCAGATTGGCCTCAGCCGCCGCTATGTCCGTTGGCCGCGTCGCCGCAATGGTGCGGCTGTAGGCGGCAGTGGCCGACTGTACGGCAGCCTGCGCCTGGCGAATCTGCTCTGGGGTGGCGCCCATAGAAACAAGGTCCAGGTTCGCTTGCGCCACGGCCAACGCCGCCTGCGCCTGCGCATACTGCGCCTGCAGGCCGGAATCGTCCAGCGTCACCAGCACCTCGCCTGCCGTCACTTTCTGGCCTTCATCAGCTTTTACATCGAGAATGCGACCACCAAGTTCGGCTGCAATGGCCACATCGCGCGACTCAATCGTGCCGGAGGCCGTCATGTCGCCGGAAGCGGTAATCGGAATAGGACTCGATGGCGTTGTCGTGGAGGGATGGTTGAAATAGGCCCACACCTGATAGCCGCCCACCATCACCGCAATCACCACAAGCAAGGTGACAAGACCGCGAATTCGCTTTTTAGCGCCTGCTGAAATCATGAAACTCTCTCCCTTCTCATTTATCCGGATATTTCCGGTGAATCAATAATCACACTAGCGGAGCATCGCCGGGACGACATGCGGGTCGTCCTTGGCGCGATCAATCCAACGACTTGCGGAACCGTGATGCGGCTACGCCCAGCAAAACAATCGAAAATACGGTTAAGGCAATCACCTGCGGCATCAGCAATTCAATGCCTGCGCCTTTGATCACCACGCTGCGCACAATGACCAGGAAATAGGTCATGGGCAGCAACGAACTGACAAACTGCAATGCAGCCGGCAATGCGGCCAGCGGGTAAAAGAAACCGGACAGCATCATCGATGGCAGCATGATGGGCATGACCAGCATCTGAGCCTGACGCTGCGTCTTGGCCACGGTGGACACGAGCAGCCCTATCGCCAGGTTAGGCACGAGGTACAACCCGGTCAGCGCGAACAGCAGGTAAAAGCTGCCGCGAATGGGCACATGGAACCACAACGTGCCGACCAGCAGAATGACGATGACGTTGATCAGCGACACCAGAATGTACGGCACCATCTTGGCGATGATCAATTCGTATGGCCGAATCGGCGTGACGATCAATTGCTCAATCGTCCCGATCTCGCGCTCTTTCACGATGGCAGCCGACGTCAGCGTCGTGGTCGTCTGCATCAGGATCATGGCAATCAAGCCCGGGATCATGTTGTAACTGCTCTCAAGGTTGGGGTTGTACAACACGCGCGACTGCACTTCGACCGGCGTCACGGCGCCGACGTTGGTGCCGCGCGCTGCCAGTTGCTGCAGCCGGATGCTGGCGCCGTGCGCCTGCCCCACCAGCGTCGCGTTGGCCATCGCTGTGCTGGCGACGACAGGGTCAGAACCATCGATCAACACGGCGACTTCCGTGCCATGCCCAGCCGACAGGTCGGAGCTGAAAGTCGGCGGGATGATGAAGCCGACCTTTGCCTGGCCGCCTTCGATCAACAGGTCGAGTTCCTGCTCGTTATGGACGATATAACTAAAGGTAAAGTAGCCGGTGGCCGAATAGGCCTCCAGCAATGACCGGCTGGCGGCGCTGTTGCTTTGATCGTATACCGCCGTCGGCACATTCTTGACTTCTGTGTTGGTGGCGTAACCCAGCAACACCAGTTGCAGTATCGGCATGAGCAGGATAGTCACAATCGTGCGCGGGTCGCGCCGCATGTGGGTGATTTCCTTCTTCAATAACGCGCGAAATCGTCTCATCTAGATAAAACTCCTCTATCCAATTACTTATCCTCTTCCAGCGCCACTACCAGTTTGTGCATCAAACCGATCAGGTTCTGACGTTCGTCTTCGCTGAAATGGCGCAAGACCTTTTCAATACGCTTGCGCATGAAGTCGCCATGAATGCGCAGCATGTTATTGCCCGATTCTGTCAGCCCCACATGCACGATGCGGCGGTCGAGTGGATCATGCCGGCGCTCCACAAAGTTAGTGTTGACCAGCCAATCCACGATGCGGGTAGCGGTGCTGAGTGGCACATCCAGCGTGCGGCTGAGTTCGCCCATCGTCATTGGCCCCTGTTGTGACAGGATCATGCCGACGCTGAAAAGCAAGTTGTAATCCACTTTGGTCGTGGGCTTGCCGGTCGGATTCGACTGGTCAATGACCGCCATCATGTTGCTCAAGTCTTCGGGCATGACCACATTCAGGCGCGCACGCAGGGTGATAAATTGCTTGATGATGACCGCAAACTCATCACAGTGGGTGCTTAGGGTGTCCTCAGACATATTTACTTCCAAAATGGCATATTTCCATATTGGAAGGATTATAGGGAGCAACGCGATTCTGTCAAGAGCCAAGTCGCGGGGGTATGAGCAAGACGGTCTTATCCGCAGATTTAGCAGATTAGGCCGATTTTACAGAGGCAGGACTGGTGACGTTGCTTTCCGTGTCATCTGTGCAATCTGCGTCATCTGTGGTTATGTCTGTCTTATCCGCAGATTTTACAGATTACGCAGATTTTACGGAAGCACTATTGGCAGCGTCGCTATGAGATTTCACGCGACCAGCGCCAGCCGCTGACGCGGTCTTCCAGCCGGCG
>CAIQQO010000210.1 GCA_903873965.1 uncultured bacterium | reverse complement strand
GACTGGCTCAGGCGCTTGAGAAAACAGAACGCGTGTCAGAAGCCCATGATGCTTACACCAAGGCGATTGAATTGGGCACGCACACTGACATCGCTGAGCAGTCGCGCAAGGCACTGACGCGACTTGGTTAACTTGCTTCCTAAAGCGTTGAACTACTGACGGGCCACTGCCGTATTGGTTAGTTGATCTGTGTTTGTCACGTTTATACTTTCTGGGGATGACAAACACATCAGCACAATCTAAACCTTACCCCGTCAGCTTTACCGCAGCATCGTTGCGGCCTGAACTTGCGCGGATCGTGGCACAGGCGTATCTGGACTGTGGTGACCGGAAACAGGCGAAGGCGTTGGTACGCGAAGGCAACCTATTGCAATCACGTTCACCTGCCAGTGCAAGCCGACTGGAAATTGAGCTGCGTCATCGATTGCAGAAGCTGACCCATCGTCAATTGGAAATCCTGGCTGATGCCCCCTCCGATGCACGGCAAGCCATCGCGTGGCTGGCAGCCCTGAAGCATGCCCCCATCCTGTTTGCCTTTGCCGTCGATGTGCTGCGAGCCAAGATGGAGCACTTCGATACCGTGCTCAGGCCGTCAGACTATGAAGATTTCTGGGATGCTCAGGTGACGCATCATCCAGAGCTGACACGCCTGTCATCAAGCACGCGAGTGAAGATTCGCACCGTACTAATGAACATGCTGCGGGAAGCAGGTATCATGGAGATGGACGATGGGCTGTCGTTCGGCAGGCCTGTGTTGCCACCGGATGTGCTGGAGGCCATCCTGAGCGATGATTCGAAATGGCTGGCGGGGTTCCTGGTGCCTGATGACGAAGTCAAGTTGCTGACGAGATAAATCTATGCCTGATATTGCGGACCGACTGTTCGACATCCTGAGCAGCCCTGCTTTTCTAAGCATGAAGGGGCTGGCAAATGAGGTGCCTCTTTTTATCCACGCCTATGATGCAGCAAAGGAAGATGAGACGCGCCGCATGGTCGATCACCTGGCGTCACGGTTGCGTGCTGTGGGTGTGCAACTGGCACAGGTTGATCTATTCGATCTAGTCCTGGAGCAGCTTGACGAAGAAAAGCGTCTGCAAAAGATCATCGAACGCGAGGCTGCACTCGGTAAGGCCAAGATACTGGACATGATGCGCAACCTCTCAGAACCCGAGAGCCGCCTGGTGCCGTGCCTGATGAAGCGTATCGGGAGCGACGATATCAGACTGACGCTTTTGACCGGCGTCGGGCGGCTGTATCCCTTCGTGCGGACGCATTCAATCCTGGAGGCCATCCAACCCGTCATGCCGTCGCATCCCATCGTCCTGTTTTTCCCGGGGGAGTATGTGCAGGAGATCGCCGGATCACAACTGCACCTGTTTGGTTCGGCGCCCAATCCGAAGTTGTCCCGTCCCTATTACCGCGCTTTCAATCTCGCTGACTATCGCATCTGAATCCAGTGTGTTGCCATGACAACTCGCAAGTGTTCCATCATCTGCCTGATCCCTGTTGCCTAACTTCCAATGCCTATGAAGATTCACGAACTCTTTGTCAAACCTGTCGAACGTCCGATAGACGGCGTTATTAAAGCCGATGACGACCGCAACCTGAAGAACGAAGTCGAGGAATATGTCGTCACAGCCGAAATCGCCAAAAGCCTTTACGCATTTACAGAGCGTTATCTGGAAAACACCAGCGCCAATGGCGTGTGGATTTCGGGCTTCTTTGGGTCTGGCAAGTCGCACCTGCTGAAGATTCTGTCGCTGCTGCTGGATAACAAGACGTTGCCGGATGGCAGCCGGGTGGCGGATCTGCTATTGCCGCGCATTGATGATGAGATTCTGCGTGCCGATTTGCAACGCGTGCTCAAAATACCATCACGCAGCGTCCTGTTTAACATCGACCTGAAATCGGATGGCATCGGGGGCGACCGTAGTTCGCCTGTGCTGGCGGTCTTTGTGAAGGTGCTGAACGAGTTGCAGGGTTACTATACCCAGCAAGGCCATATTGCGCAGTTTGAGGCTGACCTCGACAGCCGCGGCCAGTTGGACGCCTTTAAGGCAGCCTACGCCCGCATCAGCGGACGCACATGGGCCGAGGACCTGCCGGTGCTGGAGACGCTGGAAAACGAAACCTTTGCGCAGGTCTACGCCGAGTTCCTGGGGCGATCCTATGACGAAGGGTTGGTGTTGTTTGACCGGATGCGGGCGAACTACAAGGTGTCGATTGAATCGTTCGCCAATCGGGTGAAGGATTACATTCAGAAGCAGGTGCCAGGATTCCGGCTCAATTTCTTCGTCGATGAGGCCGGGCAGTTCATCGGCCAGGATTCCGCCAGGATGCTCAACCTGCAGACCATCGCCGAGTCCTTGAGCACCGTATGCGGGGGCAAGGCTTGGGTATTCGTCACGTCGCAGGGCGACTTGCAGACCGTGATCGGTGAACTGCGCTCCGGGGTCGGTCAAGACTTCTCCAAGATTCAGGGTCGCTTCAAGACACGCTTGACACTCACCAGCGCTGATGTGCGCGAGGTGATCCAGAAACGCCTGCTGGCAAAGCGCGAAGCTGAACCCGAGGTGCTCACGACGATTTACGATCGCGAGCATGAGAATCTGCAGACGTTGTATCGCTTCAGCGATGGGTCGATGGACTTCAAGCGCTGGCGCGGCAGTGATGAGTTCTGTGCTTTCTATCCCTTTATCCCGTACCAGTTTGACCTGTTTCAACGTGCCATCCAACAGCTTTCGGCGCACAATGCCTTTACTGGCAGGCATACGTCCGTGGGCGAGCGCTCGATGCTGGAGGTTTTTCAGGATGTAGCCAAGACGCTGCGCGATGGCGATGTGGGCAGCCTGGTGACCTTTGACCGCATGTTCGACGGCATTGCGGCCACGCTGCGCGGCGACTTCCAGACTTCGGTGCGGTTGGGTGCGAAGCAACTCAGCGATCCAATGGCGGTGCGGATTCTCAAGGCGCTGTTCCTGTTGAAGTGGACGCGTGAGTTCAAGCCGACATCGCGCAACGTGGCTATCCTGCTCATCGACAAGCCCGACATCGACATCCTGCAACACGAGAAGACAGTGCGTCAGTCGCTCAACCTGCTCGAGTCGCAGTCGTACCTGCAGCGCAATGGCGATGTCTACGAGTTCCTGACCGATGTCGAGAAGGACATCGAAGTTGAGATCAAGAATACCGACATCGACAATGTGCAACTGGCTAAGACGCTGGCGGACGTCTTGTTCGCTGATGTGCTGAAGGATCCCAAGATTCGCTACGAGGGCAACGCGCAAGACTATCTATACGCCCGCAAGCTGGACGATGAACTGGTGGGCCGGGATGCCGAAATTGCTGTTGACATCATCACCAGCGAACACGACGATCACGACAACGTGACCGTGCTGGCCTCGCACAATATGGGCAAGGCCGAATTGCTGGTGGTGTTGCCGTCGGATTCACGCGTTGCAGACGACAGCCGGTTGTACCTGAAAACGCAGAAGTACATCCAGCAGAATACCAGTGGCAACCTGGACAGCACGCGGCGCGAGGTGTTGACCCAGCGTGGGCAGCAGAACAGCGACCGCCGGACGGCGTTGCAGGGGCGTTGCTCCGACTTGCTTGGTCGGGCCAAGTTTTATGTCAATGGCTCGCTGTTGCTCATCGCCGATGGTGATGCCCGCAACCGGTTTGCCAAGGCCGGGCAGGAGCTGATCTCGTTTGCCTACCCCAGCCTGAAGATGCTCAAAGGGACGTATGACGAAGCGTTGCTGGCAAAGGCGCTGTTGCAGCCCGACGATTTGCTGGGCGACAAGATGACGCTGAGCGAGGCTGAACAGGAAGTGTTGACGTATGTGACCCGCAACCAGAACAACGGTGAACGCACGACGGTTGAAGAAATCGTTAAAACATTCGGGCGCAAGCCGTATGGCTGGCACCCGATGGCGGTGCTGGTGCAACTGGCACGATTGTTCCGCATGAGCAAGCTGGAAATTCGCAATGCCGACCTGCTGGATGCGCGTGGCATTCTGGAGGGATTGAAGAACTCTCGTCAGCATGGCAGCATCCGGGTGCGTTTGCAGGAGCAGTTCGACGCCAGCAAGGTGACTGCGTTAAAACGATTCCACAACGAGTTTTTTGACCGCACGAACAGTGGCAACGATCCGCGTGCTGCCGGCACCGAGACACTGAATGCGCTGGCACAGGAAGCGCAAACGCTGCAACGACAGCTTGATCAGGTCAGCCGCTACGCGTTTCTGCGTGCCTTACAGCCCGTGATCCAGCGGCTGCAGGAGATTGCGAACAAGGACTACAGTTATCTGCTCAACAGTCTGAGAGAGTTTGAGGATGACCTGCTTACCGCTAAAGACGATCTGATTGTGCCGATCAAGGCTTTCATGAATGGTCAGCAGCGCCAGGTCTATGACGACGTCGTGATCTTCTATCGCGAAGAGGCCGCCAACTATGCCGAATTGCCGACCGAGGCGCTCGCTCCGGTGAGGGCGCTGGTGGAATCTCCGGCACCCTATCGCGGCAACACGGTGAATGTCGCGAAAACAGCCGTCGCCAGTTTGAAGCCGCAGATCGCCGCGAAACTGGCTGCGGAGCGACAGACCGCGCTGGCGGCGCTGGCGACCTTTGAGAACCGTTTACAGGCATTACCGGAGTTTGGGCGTTTGAGCGCAGCGCAACGGGAGCAGGTATTGCAGAAGACGCAGATTGCACGCGACGATATCACCTCGGCGCGGTTTATCACCGCCATCCGCGACCGGCTGAACCGCTACACGTCGCAGGATTATCAGGATCAACTGGCGCTGGCGCATCGCCTGGCTGCGCCACAACCTGTACCGCCTCCCGAAGGCGCTAAACCAGAACCGGAGGTTCAGTTCATCAACTATACAAGCTTGAACACCGAATGCCGATTACCGTATATCGCCAGTGAAAGTGATCTGGATGCGTGGCTGGCAGCCTTGCGCACAGCCGCACTTTCCGAACTTGAGAAGGGCAATCGCATCAGTTTGTAATCGTTTAAGGCGTAGTGTCGTGCCAACTTGTCGCGCAGATCCATCTTGATCGGGATAGTTGATGCGCAACTACGCGTTAAAATCTAGCCAGGTGGTCTGAAATGGAATCGAGTGATCCAGTGCTTGAGCAGATCAATACAGCAGCCGAGGGCCTGTATGGCGAATAGCGTATTTGTCGAACCACTTCACATGTGTTGGACTATTGAATCACATGATGCGAAAAGTGATCATTTCTTCAACGTGCTTTAGCACGTTTATCGTGTCAGCCATGAATTCATTCATGGGTATGGGATTACAAAAACGCAATAACTATGAACACATCCGCCCTGAAATCCTTCGCGCCTGCCGTCCGACGTCAACTCATCGAGGCCGTCGGGCGCAAGCTCGATTACGCCCTCAGCGCCGACACCGCCGACCTGCGTGCCAAATCGGCACAGGTGGCCTCATTGCGGCTGGCGAACCAGCGTGACCGTTCCGGCTTGATCGAGCGTGTGGCCTACACCTGGTTCAACCGGCTGGCTGCCCTGCGATTTCTGGACGCCCGTGGCTGGCACCCGTTTAGCGCGAGGGTGATCACGCCCGCCAATGCCAGCGAGACTCAGCCCGAACTGCTCAAACTGATGCGCAACGGCACGCTCCCGGCTGACCTGGCGCGTTCTGCCGACATGGTGCGCCTGAACGATTTGCT
>CAIQQO010000209.1 GCA_903873965.1 uncultured bacterium | reverse complement strand
TTTCTTGGAACTTCATCGGTATATACTGGCGCTTGAATACTGAGCCTTCGTCTACAATTATTAGGGAACGTTTGTTCTGATGCCATGATTGTTTATCTTGAAACCAGCCTGTTTGAATCGCCGGCGCTTGCGCTAGTCAATACCGTCAACACCATCGGTGTGATGGGCAAGGGCATCGCGCTGGCGTTCAAAAATCTCTACCCGGCCATGTTTGCCGAATACCAACGCCTGTGCGATCAGAAAGCGCTGGATATCGGCAAGCTGTATGTCTACACCACGCCCAACAAAATGGTCGTCAACTTTCCGACCAAAACACACTGGCGCATGCCATCCAGGCCAGACTATATCGAGGCCGGGCTGCGCACATTTGCGGCGCATTACAACGATTACGGCATCTCGTCCGCCTCTTTCCCGCAGTTGGGATGCGGCAATGGCGAACTGGACTGGCTCACGCAGGTGCAACCGTTGATGGAACACTACCTGCACCCGCTGCCGATTCCCATTTACATTCACCTCTATTCGCAGAACAAGGATTTCGTTCCCGAACGGCTGGATGCCGCCTATCGCCGTGAAGTGATGCTGGAGCGCAGGCAATACACCTTTGAAGATGTCTGGGCAGACCTGCAACACGTTGCAGGCGTCGCGCCAGTCAACGGAGCATCCGAACCACGCGTGTGGGTGGATGAAGGTTATGCCCACTTCGCAGCATCGGATGGACGCGGGGTGATTGACATACATCGCGATGATATTGAGGAGGTGTGGAACACTCTGCGGGTGCGCGGGACTGCCAGCGCCTCTGACATACCCCGGGCGATTGATGATACTGGCGCAAGCGCGTCATTACTGTTGCTGCTGGCTCGCCTGAACTACATCAAACCCGTGATGCTGCGCCACAAAACAGCCCGGACGGCGACACAGGGCTTGCGTCTTGCACCCGAACCCGAAACGCTGCCTGTTACAGAATACATGTTTACCGCATGAAACCCTGGCGTCAGCAGATTCGCAGGCATATCGATCACTGGTCTCGGCTGTTAGGCAATCGCGGCTGGTGGCCGAAGTACGTCTATCACTTTACCGATGTAACCAATGCAGCACAGGTCATCGAATCCGGCATGTTGTACTGTCGAACTGAGGCGCTTCGGCAAGGCCTGATGCAGGTAGACAATGCTGCGCCAGACATCATCGGGCACACCAGCGTCGAACGGCAAAGCCATGTGCGGCTGTATTTCCGGCCTCGCACACCAACCCAATATCAGAATGAAGGCATCCGTCCGCTGGGTCAGCGTGCGCTCAAAGCGCATTGCCCTGTGCCGGTCTTCTTCTGCTTCGACGCCCTGGCGCTTTTATCGCGCGATAGCACGCGCTATTCAGACGGCAATATCGGCAGCGCACGCGTGCGGATCGGCGGCGACAGCGCATTCTTTGAATCCATTCCATTCAACCTGGTGTTTCACGACGGCTGGTTCGATGCCAATGATCCAGCCATACGCGACCCGATCATCTTTCATCGCAATGCCGAGGTGCTGGTTCCTGTCAGCCTCGCGCTGGATAGCGATCTGGTATTTCTGACCTGCCGATCCGCAGCCGAACGGCGCACCTTGCTTCATTTACTGAGTGAGTCTGCCAGAACAACCTGGGAGAGCAAGATCAGGCTCGATCAACCCGGCATGTACGAGCGCAAATGGGCGTATGTCGAGGATGTGGTCGTGATCGACAAAGCACTCTCCATCCGGTTCAGTCCCAGCGCCACGACGCATGGACCGTACACGGTTCGGCTCATCTACCAGGAAGATGACTCTGCGCATGTGATGGATCACTCGAGGCTATTTGACAAGTTACCGCGAGCCTTGCGCGTATCGCTTCCAGACGCCAATTCAGGCGTTGCGACGCTCTATCTTGATGACGCACTGGCATTCCAGGGGCGTGTGTACACCAATCCGATTCCATTCTGAACTTTCGGGGGCTTATGTCGGCAAATACCCATATGGCTCAATCTACTTCGGAGTCAGTTCGCAG
>CAIQQO010000208.1 GCA_903873965.1 uncultured bacterium | reverse complement strand
TGAGATCGTACCGGTCGTTGAACTAACGGTAGAAGAAACGCCCGTTGCTGAGATCGTCCCGGTCGTTGAACCAACGATAGAAGAAACGCCCGTTGCTGAAGTCGTACCGGTCGTTGAACCGACGATAGAAGAAGCACCCGTTGCTGAAATCGTACCGGTCGTAGAGCCGACGATAGAAGAAGTTGCACCTGTGACCGAACCGAGGGTCGAGGAACAACCAACTACAGACATCGTGCCGGTTGACCTGTCGCCAGTAGACCTTGACATTTCAGGGCAAAAACAGCCCGGTAGAATGATTCAAGGCTTACAGGCAATCTACCGCCTGAGTCGTCAAATTGGCCGGACACCCTTCTCCGAGGATTGGGTAGCAACTGTTGTCAGCCTGAGAGCAGTACGCAAATCCGATCAACTGGTGACAGTGGATGCCTTGGAAGCTCTCCAGCCTGGTCGGAACGTCATTATCAAGTTTATCAAGCCTGGACTGTCAAATGACGACAACCAGTTGATCAAGCACGAAATTGAAACATTGCGGCAACTGCATCAGTATGAACGCGACAATGACCTGCTAATCGACGGTCATTCGCTGGCGCCCAGCGTGATCGAGCTGACGCCGGAAGAAGTCACCGGCTGGGATTCCGCTTATGTTGTGGAATCCTGTGGCACTGGCCTACCCATTGACGATCTTTTGCATCAACGCGCCTATTTTACTGAGGTCGAAGCACTGCACATCACATCCCAGGTGTGCCGCTTACTCGAAACAATGCATTGCTGTGCTCAGTCAGGCAGATGGTTGAGTCGGTTTGAGCATGTGTTGTGGGACAGGCAGGCGCATCGGATTTTTGCCGCCAACTGGTCAATTTCTGGTAAAAGCCTGGCGATCCGTGCTGAAACAGATCCCTCGTTTGTATGCCAGTTGCTTTATCGATTGCTGATGGGTATTCCATCGCCCGCTATCGATCCGCATTTTGTCGATGCTCAACCGTGGCCGGTCTCTACGCCGCTAAGCAGCGGAGTGCGGCAGATTCTGGCGCAAGGGTTGCATATTAACCCCGGCATGCGCTTCAAAGATGCCAACGAGTTGCGTGCGGCGCTAGAGGATGTCCTTAACCTGTGGAAGCTGACGCCGCAGGACTTGGTCGCACAAGCCGAAAAGCTCCTGAGCACGCAAGACATATCGCAGGTGCAGGATGATCGCAGCAATATGCGGCGCGCTGCGCTGCTGCTGAACCTGGCACAGATTCAACGCCGTAAAGCTGGCGAACTACCTGTTTCCATTACGACAATATGTCCGTCTGCAAGTATTCTCCTGCATTCAGACAGCTTGTTGGCGACGAGTATCGAGGATATTCGCAACGGGGCTTACAAGGCTGCGATTCAGAGGCTCAACCAGTGCGTCAGTGAAGCCTGGGACCCGATTGTGGCATTGATGGCTGCACGCTGGACGATTGCGGCAGAAGGTCTGCAGCAAATCGAGAAAGTAGAGACGAAGCGCGGTAAGAAGGCACAGGGCTTGCCCGATGCATTTTATGAGATCCAAAAAGCCATCAGCGCGCTTGAAGACCTGGATTTCAGCCAGACACAAACCACGCTGGAGTCTTTAATCCGGTTGCGCGAAGGCACTGCGTTGCGGTCGCTGGTCGATGACGCGCGCGTCTTTGCGCTGCTTGCCGAGTCTCAGTCGCAACGCGTACGCCACAAGTTTGCCGAGGCCTCTGGTCTGTATCGCAACGCTGAAAAGGTACTGGCAGACCTTCCACATGCCGATTTGTTACGCGATCTTCTGGGTGATATCGAATCGCAATCACGCTTCATGGACAAGCGTAAGAGCGAGGTGAACGAGGTTAGCGAACAGGCTGAAAAGGTTCGCAAGGCATTCAGCAAGTCCGAATCTGCCGGCAAGGAAGCAGTAAAGGCGGCGCTGGCCACTCGTGCGCAGCATCCTGCCCTGGCTGAACTGGTGGAGAAGGAGGTGGCCGAGTTGCTACACCTGACCAGTTACGATACCGCGCTGGCTGTCGCTCGGATCGGCCTTGCCTATATGCCCGACCGGGCGAAAATGCGGGATTTGACGAACGTGGCGCAGTACCTGGCGGATGCCTACCATGCCTGGTTGGGTCAAAATCGTAAAGTGTTGCAGGAACTTGTCGAGGTCTTTCAGTGCGTTGTCGATGATGCTGACAACTGGCTGTTGCTGTTCTTCTATGGCTGCTTTAATGAAGCGGTGGCTGCCAACGACTATTTTCGCACCCAGTTCCTGCTTGATGTTTTTCCGTGGATGAACCAGTATCCTGACATCATGGGTCGCATGCGCACCTTGATCAAGAGCATCCGCGATGAATTGCTTGATCAGTTCAGGCTTGGGCGCGTCATCGGCCTGCGCCATTTGCGTGAAAGCCTGGATCGTGTTCCAGGTGATCCGTGCATGATTGGCATCGCGCAGCAGATCGTCAAACATTATCTGCACGAGCAACAGTTTGATCTGGCGAATGATGTGGCTCAATGCGCCGCAGAATATGATCCGCGCATGGCGGATTATGGCTTGCTGGCGCGCAAACTGCGCGAGGCTCAGCGGCTGTGGGAAGCAGGCAATATCAGCGCGCTGCACATCGTCATCGAAGAGGCAACCCGACTGGAACACGATATCACCAGTCATCAAGATGCTGAGAGTCGCGGCGGGCTGGCCCGATTACTGGCCTAGACCGCCGCGGTGCTGTGCGTACCCTCAGTCTTTGCGGATCAACTTGAAAGCGTGCTGCCAGTTGCTACTGATCACCATATAGCGAATCCAAAGAGCGGCCAGTGCTTCAGTCAGGCGCGCCTGCTCAATCCCACCTAGATCGATTACCGGGCAACCAAATGCTCTCATGATGACGGTCACCTTCTGTTTGGCGTCTGCATCGTTACCGCAGATAAACATATCAGCGGTGTCGCCCAGCAAGCGTGGGCTGACCATCAAAGCGGCCGGGACATGGTTCCAGGCTTTGACCACCTTCGCGGTGGGAAGCAGTCGCTGTATGGTTTCACCGGCTGAATCGTTGAAGCCAATAGCCAGTTCTGGCCCGTTGGGACCGCCCTTCAATGGATTAGTTACATCGATCACAATCTTGCCGGCAAAGTTCGCCGGGCCAGCTTGTTCAATGGCGGGCGCAGTGCCTTCCCAGTTCGTAGCCAGAACGATGATTTGTCCGAATGCGGCCGCTTCTGACAAAGTTCCAGCTGTCGCGCCGCCCGCTGCATGATCCACCCACTCGGCTACCTTCGAGCTGTGCGGATCGCGCGATCCCATCATGACCTCATAGCCTAAGCCAACAAGGCTCGCGCCAAGTAATTGACCTACCTGACCCGTACCCAATACGCTGATTTTCATTATGCTCCTTACAAGTACACGTGACTCAAGGGCGCTATTCTACTCCCACATCCTGAGTAGATTACCTGAACCGTGACGACGCAAGCATGTTTTCGTATTGTGCCAAAGCAGTAATGCAAACACGATCCATAAATCTTCTGAACCAAATCTGAATAACTTTTCTCTATCCTCATGACCAGGGAATTCACAAAAGAGCCCCAAATTCAAGAGGTCAATAACAGAGGGTAAGACAATGAATAAGATCACCAAGTTGGCATTAACGATTCCGGCAGTGTTCGCGCTGATCGGCGGTATGGCGCTCACGCAGGTAG
>CAIQQO010000207.1 GCA_903873965.1 uncultured bacterium | reverse complement strand
TGGCCAGGTGGGTGTATTCCAGTCTGATGCCGCGCTTGCGCCCTCTGTATGAGGAGAAAGACAGGTTCGATGGCGGCGGGATGCTGCTTGTGGCTCAGAAGATTAAGTGAATTTCCTCGAAACCCACTATACTTCCGGAAATTTGCTTATCAAATAATCACTAACAGGCTGCCACGATCAAATAAAAAATCGTGGCAGCGTTGTGTCTGCGCTATGGAGGCAACCGATGTTGCGTTTTGCATATAGCACCATCAATTGGGGCGATACGTGCGATCTTCCGTTGTGTTTTGCCGAGATTCAACAGGCCGGATGGAAAGCGGCCGAGTTGTTTGCTCATTCGCTCGATTGGATGGGTACCCCGAATCATCTTAAATCCACCTTTAACGGCCTGATCCCCGCGACGCTGTTCGGCTCCGTCGATGTTCCATCAAGCGAGCGCCAGCGCACGTTGCACAAGCGGCGCATCGAATATACGGCCGAGATCGGCGCAGAGGCGTATGGGTTGGTCGGCGGCGGCCGCGCCCGCCAGCGCCCGCCGAGTGCCGCAGAGATCAAGGACCTTGCCGGGCTGTGCGAAGACCTCGCTGTCTATGGCGCAGGACTTGGCGTGACGGTAGCCTATCACCCGCATACCGGCTGCACCGTTGAGACCGAAGCCGAGATCGACATGCTGATGCACGAGTCGAAGGAACTCACACTGTGCCTCGATGCTTCACATATCGCGCTGGTCGGTGAAGATCCCGTGTCGCACCTGCGCAAGTACCGCGCTCGCACCGGCTACATCCACCTGAAGGACTGGGCTGATGGCGCGTTTACCGAGATGGGGCGCGGCAAGATTGGCATCGACTTCCCCGCTGTCTTGCGCGAGCTTGAGGCGCAGCAGTTCGCGCACTGGGTGGTGATTGAACAAAGCCGCAGTGACGTTTCACCTTTCCGCAGCGCGCAGGTAAACGCCGACTATCTTCACAGTATTGGTTATCAGATTTAGATTGTATTGAGTTGACGAGAACTATGGCATTAACACTGGGTATTTTTGGAACGGGCGTAATGGGACAGCGTCACATTAAGGGCTTGGGCCGACTGAAGCAGGTGGGCCGATTGCGCTACGATGTGGCCGCGATCTGCGACATCCTGCCCGACAACGCCAATAAGGCTGTGGTGTTGTCGCAGGAGCTATTGGGCACGACGCCGCAACTCTTCGAGTCATTCGATGCCATGAAGCGCGGGCTGAGCCGATTGGATGCCATCCTCGTCACCACCTCGCCCGCGATGCACGCCGATCTTGGCGTGACCGCGATGCAGGCGGGCGTGCACGTGATGATGGAAAAGCCGATTGCGATGACCGTCAAGCAAGGCTGGCGTCTGGTTGATGCCGCCGATGCGAATAACGTCAAGCTGGCCGTGGCTGAGAACTACCGCCGCGATCCGATCAACCGGCTGGCGCGCGCGCTGCTGGATGCGGGCGTCATCGGCAAACCGTTTCTGGCCGTGCAGTCGTCGTCCGGGTCGGGCGAGAGCGTCATCATCACGCCGTGGCGTCACTTGCGCAAGTCATGCGGCATCAGCATCGACATGGGCGTGCACTATACCGACATGCTCGAATACTTCATGGGGCCGATCGAAAGCGTCGTCGGCATGGGCGCTGTTATCGATAAGCAGCGCGTCGGCAGCGATGGCAAGTTGTATCCCGCCGACGCTGAGGATTTGACTGCCGGCACGATCCGCTTCCAGAGTGGCGCTATCGGCAACTGGCTGCTCAACATGGCCGGACGCGGCGAGGGACACTTCAGCCGCATGATCTATGGCACGGCTGGTTCGCTTTCGATTCCGGGCGATCGTTCCGGTCGACCGTTGCATCTGGTGCAACGCGTCAATGGCAAGGATGTTGAAGTGCCTGCCGATGAAGTGCTCAAGCTGGTGCCTGACTTTAAGCTGGAACCCACCACGGCGGCGCTGTTCGGCGGCGACCGGCTGGCTTCGTATGACCTGCCATGGACCGACATTGATGCCGGACTTCTGGCCATCGAGCACGATGATTTTGTGTCAGCCATTCTCGAAAACCGACAGCCTGAAGTGTCGGGTGAAGGTGGCCTGCGCGACCTGGCGTTGATGTTTGGATTCATCGAGTCCGAAATGGCCGGGCGCATTTTGAATGTCGAGGAACTGATGAGTGGCGCTGTGTCGGCTTATCAAGCTGAGCTGGAGTAGAGAAGTAAGAAGTCAGAAGTCAGAGGTCAGAAGTCAGAAGTCAGAGAGCAGAGATCGGAGAGCGGAGATTGGCAGGGGTTGTGCTGCTGATGGCGGTACATCAAGCTGAACTGTCGCCAGAACCTTGTGATGACATACGAAATATTCTACGGAATGGAGATCAGGGATTAGAGCATGGAAAAGCTGAACATCGTTGTGTGGGATTCAGTCGGCAATGTGATGTGGGGCGTGCGTGGCTGGGACGAGTGGGGACCTGAGGCGCAGAAGCTGCTGCTGGCCGATGACCCTGATGCCCGCGCGCATGCGCCGAGTTTTAATGAACTCTTTGCGGAGTATGATGTCACGTTGCATCGCGTGCATGATCTGGATGAACTCAGCGCGTTGATCGAAGACGCTGACTTTCTTGTGATTCACAAGGTGATCGTGCCGGCCGAGATGTTGCTGCGCGGCAAGAAACTGCGACTGGTGGAACACTTGGGACTCGACTACCGTGGCATTCCGATGGATGCCGTGCATCAGCTCGGTATTCCGGCAGCGGCCACGCCGTTGGTGAACTATCTGGCCGTGGCCGAGCATACTATGGCGCTGATCTTCAACCATCTGCGCATCATGCCGCAGCAACGCGTGTGGATGCAATCGCGCGAATACGCCAAGCATGGCTGGGGCCTGATCCCCGGCAACAAGATGGTGCGCGATCAGACGCTGGGGTTGGTGGGCTTTGGCGAAATTGCGCGCCCTGTGGCTCGCATTGCGCGCGCCATCGGCATGCCGGTCATTTACTGGGACGGCATCCGGTTCGAGAACCTCGAAGCCGAGTATGACGTCAAGTACGTGGGCTGGGAAGAACTGTGGCGCACCTCCGACGTGGTCAGCATGCACCTGCCGATCAACAACCGCACGCAGGAGATTGTGGGCGAACGCGAGATCGGCTGGCTGAAGCCGAATGCGCTGTTTGTCAACACCGCGCGCGGCAAGCTGGTCAATCAACCGGCGCTGGTCGAAGCCTTGCGTGAGCGTCGTATCGGCGGCGCGGGGCTGGACGTGTTCTACGAAGAGCCGTTGCCGGTCGATGACATCATGCACCAACTGCACGAAGACCTGAGCTATCACGTCACCCTGACCCCGCATACTTCATGGCAGAGTCACTGGACCCATATCCGCGACTCGATGGAGATATGGAACAACGTGCTGCATGTCCTGCGCGGCGAACCGATCACGTATGCGGTCTAAACTGGTAGGGGCGAAGCATTGCCAATGACACTCAGGTAAACAGGATTGTGTGTGGCAATGCTTCGCCCCTGCACATAACAACAAGGCTTCGCAAGGATGACGTGCGTACAACCTATCATGTTAAAACTACAATTTGGATTCTGTCTCCCGATCTTCGCATGGCCGAGTGCGCGCATGTTCCGCACGCCCGGATTCATGTCCATCGACCCTGCCACCTGCATGCGCCTGGGCAAGCTGGCCGACAACCTCGGTTACGACTCGCTGTGGGTGGCCGACCACCTGATGTTGGGCAAGGATCAGGCCATCATGGAAGGCTGGACGACGCTCGCGGCGTTGGCGGGCATGACGCAACGCGCCCGGCTCGGCATCATTCACTACAACAATGCGCTGCGCAACCCGGCCATGACGGCCAAGATGGTCGCAACGCTCGATCACATCAGCGGTGGTCGGATGATTCATTTCGTCGACTACGGCAACCGCCCGTATGAGTATCTGGCTTACGGGTTGCACGAGGACAACACCCGCGAAGAACGCATCGTCGAAATGTGTGAAGGGCTGAACATCACCCTGGCGCTATGGACATCCGAAGCACCACTGACGCACACCGGCAAGTATTACCAGACGCACGAGGCGGTATGCACGCCGTTGACCGTGCAGAAGCCGCACCCGCCCGTGTGGATCGGCGAGGCGCACCCCGACATTCTGGCCGCAACGGCGAAGTACGCGCAGGGCTGGAACACCACGCCGGTGACATTAACCGAGCTGGGCATCCGTTTAGCCGCGTTGCGCGCCGCGTGCGCCAAGGTCGGGCGTGACTTCAACGAGTTGGAACTCAGCCTTGAAATACAGGTGCTGGTTGCGCCGGATCACGCCACATTGCGCCAGAAACTCCGCACCATCCTGAGCATCGCGCCGGCGGGCGACGAGCCTGAACCCGGCATGTCGGCCTACCTGAACGGCGACACCGACCAACTGCCGCAGTCCATCGCCGAGACGTGGATTGCAGGGACGCCAGAAATGGTGCGCGCGCGCGTGCAGGCCTACGTCGACGCGGGCATCACGCACTTCATGGGATGGTTCGTGGACGCGCCCGACGACAGCGGCATGCGGCTGTTTGCCGACATCGTGGCTGTCCACTTCGCGGGGTAAGAATGCGCACTTACGACTCAGGTGACCACCGAGTTGAGCGACACCTGATCAGAACCTGGCGATTGATATATCGATGGCGAGATGAAGCTTAGCCGCCAGCAGTTGCATGAGCAATGCAGAACCCACAGGCCTGGGCTGCGTTATTCGTAAACGGTTAATGCCCATATACGCAAGCCATCAGCCCTCACCCGCGATTGGAAATCGCGGCTGACACCCTGCGGAAACGCGCTGAAGCGCGTTAAGACTGACCGGCGTTCTGCTCTTAACCGGTTTCCAACCGGTTTCCGGAGGGTGTCAGCGCCGAATTCATTCGGCGTGGTCTTGTGCCCATGCCTGTGCGTTCATTTCCATCCCATCATCATCTCACCCTATCTGACTTGTGTATAACGATCAGCTTGCGAAGTAGGGGATGTGGCGTGAAGGCCACCTTCGCAAAGATTGTGGTTACTGTCGTTTACGATCCTGAGAATGAGCCTTTTATGCGCGCTTCACAAGCGTGCGCACGCCCTTACCCCAACGGTAGAGGTAATACAACGGCAACAACCTGCGATGACGGATTTGATATCGATCCGTCATGTAGCTGGACGCAGGAAACAGGCCACGCCAGCAAAACCTGACGCGCTCGCGCCAAGTTGATAAACTGATCAAGTCAATGATGAACCGCTTGCCTGCCCCTCCCGCCCAGCGGGCATCGTTGCGCGCCATGCGGAGCCTTTCTCGCCGCGATGGCGACACAGCCAGAATCCTTGCCACCATTTCTTCGGGTAACGGAACTCCCCAATCATCCTGTTCCAATCTTTCAAAGGCGCGTTGCAAAGGAATCACCAGTTCGAATTCCTGAGCGCGCCGTATGACTTCATCCCAATCCATACACGTGCTTTGAAAGGCAATCATTTCCGCAATATCGCGCAGCTTGAGCAATCCACTGTCAGGATGATGGATGAAGCGATGACCACACAGATGTAAAAACTGCGCAATGGGATTGAGTACCAATATATCCATTCCGGCCAATTGCGCTGGAACCATGGTGCTGCGGCACCATTCGGCATATGGGGTATTCGGATAAAAGTGACGATCAAACAGGTCCCAGTGCACTTCCAGATGAAATTCACCGCCTTCTGCGCGTTTGATCATGTTGACGCGAATATCGCGGTGCGCTGTCTGTGAATCATACAGATGTTCCTGTTCGGGTATGAAGCCAATCTGCGTCAGCGTCTCCATGACCACAGTGAGGTCACGATGCTCGATCAGGATGTCGATATCCCCAAACTGGCGGAAGGCTATGCCGGCGTATTGCGTCGCCAGTAATGCTGCGCCTTTAAGAACGATGAACGACACGCCTGCCTGCGCTAGGGCGTCATAGGCCATGCGAAAGAGCAGCAGGCGATAGATATTCCGCTGGCGATGCTGTCCGACGACCTGGCGTAAGTCATCAGTGGCCTGTGCGTTAAAGAGTTTCAGACGGGTATTGACCACGTCGACAGCTGCCGCAATCCCGTGACTGTCAAACATCCGCAATTGCCATTCCCAGTTTTCCTGCGCAAAGGGCAGCAGCGGCTCGATGTGAGTCAAGCCTTGCGCATCCCACTGGGCGCGCAGGCAGTAAAGACAGAAACGGAAGGATGTATCGATGGAAGCCCGGTTAACTTGCTGGGTTCCCATAGTGCCGTTTCAACCAGTCAACCACTTGCTCGGCTTCACCGCGTGACCCGCGCAGAGTATCAGCCTGTTCGGCTGCCACCCGGATCGTTTGCAGCGCGCGTTCCGGCGATATTCGCGCTGAGACGGTGTTGGCAAACATGTCAAGCACGGCGCGCGCCGGTGTGACCTTGCGCGGACGCCAATGTGCCTCGTCGCTAAACTGTGTTAATAAAACCAGGCCCAGTGGCAGCGGCTTGGGCGCGATCCGTCCACCTAATTCGGCGGCTGTCACGAGTGTCTTGGAACCTGTGAGGTCATGGCAGCGCAGTGAAATCGGTCGGGGGTAAGGATGAACAAGCCCCGCATCATCGAGCACGGCAAACTCATCCGACAAATACTCGGCTCCGGCTTTCACCAGGGCAGCAACCAGCGTGGATTTCCCCTGCATGGTGGAGGCGGGAATGATCACTGCCTGCCCTTGCCAGCCGACCGCGCCTGCGTGGATAAAGGTGCGGGTCTTGGCCATGGCCGCGATGTTCAGTTGCACATGCTCGGTAAAAGCCGCCAGCATCTCGGCCTGCACGTGGGTGCGCGCAATCCGGCCGCCATCGGCGTAGGCGATGTTAAAGAGGCGCACCCGATCGTGAGGCTGCGACGTGCTGAACGACAAAGAGTACAACATGTCCACCTCGCTATCATCCGAAGGGTGACACTCAGGTGGCAGGCAAGCCCCAACCAAAGGCAGGAACTCAGGGTGATTCACGCGAACACCAATGCTCAAGCCCATGGATCGGTACGCAAATCCTGCCGCCCAGCCTAGGCGGTCCACTTTTTGCACTCAGCTACTGCGAGTCTTTGATAAGGGAAGGATCATTTTGTGTCATGTACACTTGAGAGATTCGCAAATGCCTGAATTGCATTCACTACCTGAAGTACAGTTGGCACCAGTGGCAAGCAAACTCGCTGCTTGTGCTGGTGTGGGTGCCAGAGCAGACACCACCACAGGAAGTGCAATGCCAAATCCCACAAGGGCGGCGCGCTTGATGGCGTTTCGGCGCGTCATGGTGGCATCAACCAGAGAGGCTTGATCCAGCAATCCCTTGTTAGCCAGATGGTGCAGCGTGTATTCAACCACGTCCCGGGATTGCGTCCCAGTCAGCTTGCTCGGAAGAAGATCAACCAGTTTGTCAAAACCAGTCTGGCCGTCACAGTGCTTCCAGATCAATGCCGCTGTTGCATTCAAGCTATGTGTTTGATGTGTTTCTTTGTTATATAAAACGGTTTCATCAGCCAAATCCAATCGAACAAGGTTCCCCGTTGCTTTAGGGTAGGTATTCATTGGCACCTCCTACAATGTCAAGACAACATTATCCTGTCACCGGTGGCTGAAATCCGCAAGTACTAACACATTGCAAACGGCGACAAAGTCGTCATGATATTGGAATACTCGACTTCTCACACAAAGGCCACTGCGCTGCAAGGGCAGGATCAGAACGGCAAGTGATGGCCTTCTTTCCTCCCTGTGGAGTATCAGGTTAGTGCCTGTCCGCGATATGCGTCATGCTGCTGTGTCGTCAGCGCGAATTCTGTGCTAGGCTGACGAGTGCGGCGCGGATGCCGGCAATCATCGTGCCCAGCGCCATCGACGGCCCCGGTCGTTCAATGGCCTGTTCGGGCAGCGAGGGTAAATGGATGAAACCCGCTCTGGTCGGCAG
>CAIQQO010000206.1 GCA_903873965.1 uncultured bacterium | reverse complement strand
AGTACGGTTAAATCAATGTCCGGTGGTGGCTACGTCGGACAAAAATGCTCGTGGACCGAGTGTAAGACCTGAATTAGCAGGCAGTTCGGGTGGAAGCGAGAACTTAGTGGTGCGCACATGTGCGCACTAAAAAGGTAGCAGCAGAGGTAGACACCGTCACATGGGAACCACGAAGCTGGAGTAGCTGAACCACCTGCCACTACATCGCCACGCGATTTCGACCGGCTGCCTTCGCGCGATATAGGGCCATGTCGGCGCGCGCCAGTAGGGCATCGAGCGACTCGTTTGTATCTGCCATGCACGCAACACCGGCGCTGAACGTGACCACACGTTGCTGTCCATCAAACTCAAGCGGCAACGTGGTTAGAGCCATCTTGATGCGTTCTGCCACGCGACACGCTTTTTCACACGTCGTTTCCGGCAACAGCAACACGAACTCGTCGCCCCCGACACGCGCGAATACGTCGATCTCACGGATAAGCTTTTTGCATGCATCTGTGAATGTCACCAGCACCTGGTCGCCGGCCGCATGTCCATACGTGTCGTTGACGAGTTTCAAACCATCCACATCCAGCATCACTAGCGACGGCAGTTGAATCTGCCGCGCGGCGCGTTTTAACTCGCCGGCCGCCAACGCCAGAAAGTGACGCCGGTTATACACGTTGGTGAGTCCATCCATAGTGGCCAACTTCTGCAACGCGTTGACAGTCAGTTTGCGCTCGGTGATGTCGATGTGGGTGCCGAACATCATCAGCGGCTTGCCGTCAGCTGTGCGGGTGATGACGCGACCACGGTCGTTGACCCACACCCAATGACCATCCTTGTGCCGCATGCGAATTTCGCAGTTGTAATGTGGCAGTTCTCCGGCAAAGTGTTGCTCCAACAGCGCGTGCGATTTCTTCAGGTCATCCGGGTGAGTGAATTGCTCCCATGTCTTGATGCTGACAGGCGCCAGTTCTTCCAGCGAATAGCCGATGATTTGCGTCCACACCTCATTAAAGATCGTTTCGCCTGTCTGGACATTCCACTCCCACGTACCGACATGTGCCCCCTCAATGATGCTTTGCATGCGCCAATTAAGGTTGATTATTGCCTGTTCCGCACGTTTACGCTCGTTGATATCGCGCCCAACGCCTATCACCTGCACAGGCTTGCCACTGGCATCGGTCACCAGGCTGGTGGTGATCTCCATGGGAATAACCGAACCGCCCTTACAAAGCGAGTCTGCTTCCATTATGACGGTTCGCAACGATTCATCACCGTTGGCGAAACCCTGCAGCCGTTGTGACAGATCATGCATGGCAATTCGGTAATACTCAGGTGTTACATGCGCCGACAACGGTAGTGCCATCGCCTCTTCAGGCGTAAAACCGCGCACGCGCAAGACTGAGGGGCTGAAATAGGTGAACCGTTGTGTCGCCAGATCCATGAGCCAGATCACATCGCCACTATTTTCAGAGATCAGGCGATAGCGTGCTTCACTTTTCTGCAGCGCCTCCTGGGCGCGCTGGCGTTCGGTAACATCAATCATCGTTACGCGGCATTCCAGTCGATTAGTCGATACGTTGCCTTCCAGCCGCACAAAGAGGCAATTACTTTGGGCATGCCCAAGTGTCTGTTCCAGTTCCACTTCGCAGACCTGCCTCGCGTCATTGGCGAATGCGCGCGCGATAAAGGCGTTTAACTCAGCCCGATCCTGCACGGCGACAAACAACCCCAGCCGACGTCCTATCAGATCAGCGCGGTTGACTTCGAGTATGTTGGCACCGGTCAAGTTGGCCTGCAGGATGAGGCCGAGGTGATCCAGTAGCAGATAGCCGACCGGCGCGAAGTCGTACAGGTCGCTGT
>CAIQQO010000205.1 GCA_903873965.1 uncultured bacterium | reverse complement strand
ATGCGCCGCATCGGACGCTGCCGCAACTGCGCGCTGCCATCCAGCACGCCGGCAAAACCCTGTCCGGCCATCATTCCCGCCAGCAGGCGCATGGTGGTTCCGGATGAATTGCAGAACAACGGGGCAGGCGCTGCGCGCAAACCGTGCAGCCCGACGCCCGCAATCCTGAGTAATTGTGCGCCGCCGTCGCCTGAACCTGTCTGTTCTACACGAATGTCGACGCCCAGCGCGCGCATGATGTCGATGGCGGCATTGGTGTCATCGCAGTCCAGCGCAGCGCGGACCAGGCTGTCGCCTTCGGCAACAGAACCAAGCAAGACAGCGCGCACCGTAATGCTGCGGTCGCCGGGGACGCGCAATGTTCCCTGCAGGCGGCGCGTTTCTGATATTAAGATATCCATTTCTTTCCTCTGTTCGCCCACTTCCACCTTACCAATGCGTGCCGCGCGTCTTGCGGGTTTGTGCGGCGGCGGCGAGGTAGGCGCGCAGGCCGGCTTCGTCACGGCGTTCAAGCAACGCGGTTAATTGATCCAGGCTGAATTGAAAATCGCGGATGGCGTTAGTGACAGCGTCGCCGTTGGTCAGCAGGATATCGAGCATCATGGTGACGTCGCTGGCAGCAACGCGGCTGGTGTCGCGGAATCCGCTGGCGGTGACTTGCCACACAGCCGGGTCGTTCATGCTGGCCTGTTCCGTGGCCGTGACCAGCGCGAGTGAGAGTGAATAGGGCAAGTGACTGGCGAAGGCGACCAGCATATCATGGCGGGCCGGATCGAGTTCGATGGTGACGGCGCCGGCCGTTTGCGCCATGCTGCGAATCAACTCAAACGAGCCGGCATCCGTCCGGGCGGTGCGCGTCAGAATCCAGCGCTTGCCGCGATACAAGTCGCCATCAGCGGCTTCCAGCCCGGTGACTTCCTTGCCGCACATGGGGTGCGATCCCACAGCGAATACATTGCCGGGCAGCTGATCCATCGCGGCAACGATCTCGGTTTTGGTGCTGCCCAGGTCGGTGATGACAGCGCCGGGCTGCACGGCGTTGCCCAGTGTGTGCAACTGCTGGATGATGGTGCGAACGGGCGCAGCCAGGACGATGATGTCGGCCTGCGCCACGCCTGCGGCAAAGTCGGTGGTAGCGGCATCTACGATGTGGCGTTCCAGCGCGGCGTCAACCGTTTCCGCGCGCCTCGCCACGCCCGTGATGCGCCAGTCCACCCGGCCACGCAACGCCATGGCCAGCGATGCACCCATCAGCCCCAGGCCGACGATACAGAGTGAATGGGCATGGGGCGTGGATGCTGGTGAGACGACGGTGTTCGCTTGTTCAATGTCAGATTCTTTCATGTCAATTCGCGTGAGTGTAACATGACCTGTGTAGCACGGGCATCAGCTCGTGTTACACAGGGAATTTGCAGCGGGCAGACGCAAGGCCATGCCCCTACACCGTGCGATCGACGGCTTCAGCCACGCGCCGTATCTTGGCGACGAGGTTGACGTAGTTCTCGGGCGTGAGCGATTGCGCGCCATCGGACATGGCCAGCGCCGGGTTCGGGTGCACCTCGATAATCAAACCGTCTGCGCCGGCTGCCACAGCCGCTTTCGACACGGCGGTGACGTATTCCCATTTACCGGTGGCGTGGCTGGGATCGACGATGACGGGCAGGTGGCTGAGGGTCTTCAGCACGGGAACGGCGTTAATGTCGAGGGTGTTGCGGGTGTAGGTTTCGAAAGTGCGAATACCGCGCTCGCACAGCATGACATTGTAGTTGCCATTGGACAGGATGTATTCTGCCGCCATGAGCAACTCTTCCATCGTGCTCATCATGCCGCGCTTCAGCAGGACGGGGCGCGTGCTCATGCCGACGGCGTTGAGCAGGGCGAAATTCTGCATGTTGCGCGCGCCAACCTGCAGGATGTCGGCGTACTGACTGACGAGAGGCACCTGTTCGACCGACATCACTTCGGTGACGATCGCCAGGCCAGTCTGTTCGCGCGCCTCGGCCAGCCACTTGAGCGCGTCTTCACCATGACCCTGAAACGAATAGGGGGAGGTGCGCGGCTTGAAGGCGCCGCCGCGCAGGATGTTGGCGCCGGCGGCTTTGACGATATGGGCGCTTTCCAGAATCTGCTCGCGCGTTTCGACGGCGCAGGGGCCGGCCATCATGGCAAGCGCGCTGGATGCGCCTCCGATGCGAATGGCCGTTTTGCCGGGATTGATCTGGATGACAGTGTCATCCTTCTTAAAGTCGCGGCTGGCCAATTTGTAGGGGCGCAGAATGGGCACGACGCGATCGACGCCGCTCATCAGTTCAAATACTGATCGGTCGATGGGGCGATCATTGCCGACCATACCGATGATGGTGCGCTCTTCACCCTGCGACAGGTGCGCGCGCATGCCGGCAGTTTCAATCTGTTTGATAATGGAGCTGATTTCCTGGGTCGATGCTCCCGACTGCATGATGATGACCATATGCTTGTACCTCTTTACGCTTATCCTAAATGCTGCGATCCATGGCTGACGCGATGCGGCGGGCCTGGCGGACCAAATCGCCGAATTGTTCGGGTGTGAGCGACTGCGCCCCGTCCGACATGGCCATGCTGGGATCGGGATGGACTTCAACAATGAGACCATCGGCGCCGGCCGCAATGCCTGCGCGCGCGGCCGGGATGACATATTCACTCTTGCCGGTGGCGTGACTGGGATCGACGAGAACGGGGAGGTGGCTGAGTTTCTTCAATACCGGCACCGCATTGATGTCGAGGGTGTTGCGGGTTGAGGTTTCGAAGGTGCGGATGCCGCGCTCGCACAGGATGACGTTGTAGTTGCCGTTGGACAGGATGTATTCAGCAGCCATGAGCAGCTCCTCGACGGTGCTCATCATGCCGCGCTTGAGCAGCACGGGCTTCATGCTCAGGCCGACAGCATTGAGCAATGGGAAGTTCTGCATGTTGCGGGCGCCGACCTGCAGGACGTCGGCGTATTGGCTGACCAGTGGCACCTGCTCGGATGACATGACCTCGGTAACGATAGCAAGGCCGGTCTGCTCACGCGCCTCGGCCATCCACTTGAGTGCGTCTTCGCCGTAACCCTGAAAGGAATAAGGGGAAGTGCGCGGTTTATATGCACCGGCGCGGAATCCCTTGGCGCCGGCTTCTTTGACGGCATGCGCCGACTCCAGCACCTGCGAGCGGCTTTCGGCTGAACATGGTCCGGCGATGAGGAGCAACTCGTTGCCTCCGACCTTCACACCGTTGCCGTTGCCGATGATCGAGAACACGCTGTTCTCTTTCTTGAAGTCGCGACTAGCCAGTTTGAAGGGCTTCAGAATCGGGACCGTGGTCTCGACGCCGGGCATGGTTTCAAACATACTGCGATCAATCGGGCGGTCATTGCCGACCACGCCGATGATAGTGCGCTCTTCGCCGTAGATGGGGTGGGCGCGCATGTTAAATGACTCGATGCGCGAAACCACCGAACTGATCTCTTTCACCGTCGCGCCAGACTTCATGATTACGACCATTTCATTCTCCTTAACTTCACCAGTTATCTGTCTATGCCCGTAGCAAACCGTTACGACTCGCACACAGAGCCACCGAGATGGGTGGCGTTTCACTCAATCTCGATTCTCTGGTCATTACTGACTAAGCTCTCTTCCGATCCGGGCGCAATACTTCTGCGCCGTTGATATAAACGTGCGTGACATCATGCGCAGGTTTATCTGTATTCCAGTGCACCATGACACGCACACACATGGGCAGGCCATGCGGAACGTCCATCTCGTGCATACACATCAATGCCGTGTCCGTCCAGCCGATCTGCCGGGCGGCAATCGCGGGATAGTCGGCGTTCAGGTCGCGGGTTGTGCTGAAAAAGGCGCTGGCAATATCCTCTGCCTGCATGCCATTCGCCATCACCAGCTTTTCAAGCATCTCGCGTGTTGCCGACAAAATCGCATCGCGCGTGTTTTCGCGCGCAATGGTCGCACCTCTTACACCACGTATCGCCATAAACCTTGAGCTCCCTGTATTATTTTCTGCGTGTTTGGAAAACAAAAAAGAGGGCGCGGAGCTTACTACTCCGCGCCCTCTGCTTTTTCTCTTTTATCTACTCTGGCTGTTCTTCCGTCGTGCAGGGCCTGCGTGTGAGTAAGCTCGCTTTACGCTTAGTAAAGTAGCCATAAAACCGGAAGTAGCCGTAATACAAATTTCTGCAGACCATATTTAAACGGTGACGATAGTACTCGATTCAGGGCAGGGTGTCAAGCTAAACATTTTAGTTCCACGAATCTGCGGTATACCCATTTTAGTAAGTAGGCTTGCATCTCTAGCGTGTTTGACCGAAAATGAAAGAGATGAATTTTCTAGCACTCGCAGGTGGCGTCGGCGGCGCCAAATTGACGGATGGGCTGGTTCGCGCAGTAGGCGCGGAGCAGGTGACCGTTATAGTGAACACTGCCGATGACTTCACATTGTATGGTCTTCATATCTCGCCCGACGTTGATACGGTCATGTACACGTTGGCAGGCGTCGCCAATTCCGAAACGGGTTGGGGACTGGCGGACGACACATGGGAAAACTTTGGCATGTTTGAGCGCTACGGCTCAGCGCCCTGGTTTCGCCTGGGCGACCGCGATCTTGCCACGCATTTGCTCCGCACGGAGATGATGAGCGGGGGCGCCACACTCAGCGAGGTGACGCGCAGGCTGGCGCGCCGGTTAAAAGTGCCGACATTAATCCTGCCGATGAGCAATGACCCTGTTCATACGCTCATTGACACCGATAAGGGCGCATTACCGTTTCAGGAGTATTTTGTTAAATACCACTGGCAGCCGATTGTGCGCGGGCTGATTTACGAAGGGGCTGCGGAAGCCGAGCCCAGCCCTTCCGTGTTGCGACGAATCGAGACCGCGGATACGATTGTGATCTGCCCATCCAATCCGTATCTCAGCATCGACCCGATTCTGGCGCTGCACAGCATTCACGATGCCTTGTTAAACGCCACGGCGCCGATCATTGCCGTCACGCCGATTATCGGCGGCGAAGCGGTCAAAGGCCCTGCCGCGAAGTTGATGAAAGAGTTGGGGGTTGAGCCCTCGGCGGTGGAAGTCGCGCGCCACTACGCGGATTTCATCAACGGCTTTGTGCTGGACGAACGTGATGCCGGGTTGCGCCAGGCGATTGAGGCTATGGGCGTGGGCGTGCTGGTGACCGACACCCTCATGACATCGAGCGATGATCGCGCCCGCCTGGCTTGCGAAATCGTGACCTTTGCAGACCAACTGCGTCCGGAGAAACTGGGCGGTTGCCTGCTGGATCAGCCCAAACCTTCCGGCAGCCCGCAATGATCGCTCTCGTCCCGGTGAAAACCCTCGATCGAGCGAAGTCGCGACTGGCCGGCACGCTCGATCCACCGGGGCGCGTGCGCCTGATGCACGACACGTTGCGCCGAACCTTGCAGGCGTTGAAGGGCGTTGAGGCGATTGCCGAGATTGCCGTCATTACGCGCGATGCCGAAGTGAGTCAATGGGCGCAGGAGTGGGGCGCGCGCGTGGTGCATGAACGCGATGATGGTCTGAATGAGTCGCTGCGCGATGCGCGCCTCCAACTGGGTGACGCCGACGCCGTCCTGGTGGTGCCTGCCGATCTGGGCTGGCTGGACGGCGACGATATCCGGGCGATGGCGGCGCTTGCGGGCGAGGGACGCGCGGTGATCATTGCCCCTGACCGGCACGAGCGCGGCACCAACGCGTTGCTGTTGCGCCCGCCCGATATCATCGATTTTCGTTTTGGCGCCGACAGCGCGCATGCGCATGCGGCGCTCGCACAGTCGCAGGGGATTACGCCGCAGTGGTATCGCTCCAGTTCGATCAGCCTGGATGTGGATGAACCATCCGACCTGGCGCTCTATGGCGCTGCGCCCTATTTACTGTGAAGTCGCCAAGACGATCTTAGTCGTTGTGCCATTCGGCACCGATCTTGACGACGCTGATTGGCTTGATCTCGATGACCACGCGCGGACCTTTGAATAGCCACCCCATCAAGGCATCCAGTTCATCTGCCGCTATGTACCTCACAACGATGCGCCGCACAAGGGCAACGATATCGCCGCTGTGCACCTGCGCGATGCCTTTCACCGAGATGCCGCGGTAGGGATGATCGTCATCGATCGATGCGCCCACACGGGGATCGCGCATGATGTTGCGATACTTGATGCGATCTCTTTCCGTGCTGGCAAACAGGCTGCCGTTTTCGTGCAGATACCAGACCGGCGTGACCTGCGGGTACCCATCGGAACCCAGCGTGGCCATACGCATCAACAAGGGACGATCCAGAAACCGCAACGTTTCGGCATCAAATGCATAAGGCGCTATCAGCGCACCAGCGGCGGGAGAGATGCGTTTGCTAGGCATGGGTGCTTACCGAGTCTGGGCTGCGTTCAGGCGCGCCAGGGCTTCGCGATAGGCTTCGGGCGTATCCACATCGCCCAGGATGGTGTCGTTGTTGACAATCAGGTGGGTGACACGGGTGCGATTGGCGCGCAGCAGATCGCGCACGTTACCTTCGGGCGGCAGCGCCAGCACGGCATCCCACCATGCGCGCCCGATGAGGACAGGGTGCCCGCGTCCGCCATGCAACCCGTAGCGTGGCGTAATCAGTTCGCCGCAATTCTGGTTGAACGCGAGCATGATGCGCTCGATCACGTCCAGCCGCAGCAATGGCTGGTCACCCAGAACGACCATGATGGCATCGGGCATGGGTGTGAGTTGTACCATGTGACGCAAACCGGCTTTGACCGATGAAAGCATTTCGCCAGTCAGGTAGTCGGGGTTGTGGGTAAAGGTAACCGCAACATTGCTGACCGCATGTCTCGGCTGTTCCTCGCCGGCTCCCTCAATTGCGGGCGGCTCGATGGCGCTGCGCACCTGCTCCTGCTGGTGGCCAGTGACCACAACGATGGGTCGGGCCGCCGAGTGTGACACCGTCGCCACGACGGTCGAGAGGACGCTGCCCGAACCAAACGGCAGCAACAGTTTATTCGCACCATAGCGTGATGACGTTCCAGCGGCAAGAATGATCACTCCAACCATGGCGGCGATTGTAACCCGCCTCGGCCTGAAAATATCATTGGCTTCCGTTGCATGGCCCATCGACCATCGCCCGATGAGCGTCATGTGATTTTGCCGGGCTGGTGTATCCTTGATATATCAAGTTTAAAACCCAAAGGGAGGCATCTGACCAACAAACCATGACACCAAAACCTTTTTATCTGGCCGGCGAGTGGCGTCACTCTGATGACGTTCTGCCGGTGCGCAATAAGTTTGATGGTAGTGAATACGCCAGCATCTGCCGCGCTTCGCGCGCTGATGTTGACGAGGCTATTCGTATTGCGACCGAGACAGTGCCGCAGACGCGCTTTATGCCCGCATATAAGCGATCTGAAGTTCTGACGAATATCGCCATTGCGCTGCGGGCGCGCTTTGAAGAGCTGTCCTATCAGCTTGCCGTTGAAGCGGGCAAACCGATTCGCACCGCGCGCGTGGAAATTGATCGCGCCATTTTGACGTTCAATGTGGCCAGCGAAGAGGCCAAGCGCATTCCGGGTGAACTGCTGCCCATGGATATCGCCGCGCCCGGCGATGGCCGCGTGGCCATCATCAAGCGTTATGCGATCGGACCCATCAGCGCCATCACACCGTTCAATTTTCCGATGAACCTTGTGGCGCACAAAGTGGCGCCCGCCATTGCGGCCGGTTGCCCGGTGATACTGCGCCCGGCATCCGCTACGCCGCTCAGTTCGCTGGCGCTGGCCGAGATCATCCATGATTCAGGCTATCCGCGCGGCGGGTTCAGCGTGGTGCCGTGCAATACCACTGCTGCGGAACCGCTCATTACGGATGATCGCATCAAGCTGCTGACGTTCACCGGCAGCCCGGCCGTGGGCTGGCCATTTAAGAACAAGGCAGGGCGCAAGCGCATCACGCTCGAACTGGGCGGCAATGCCGGCGTGATCGTACACAGCGACGCGGATCTCGATTTTGCCGTCTCACGCATTATCCAATTCGCATTTGGCTATGCCGGGCAGTCGTGCATCAGCGTGCAGCGCGTGTTTGTGCAACGATCGATCTTCCAGACGTTCATGGACAAGTTCCTGCCCAAAGTACAGGCGCTGGTCGTGGGCGATCCGCTGGACGACAAGACCGATGTTGGTCCGATGATCGACGAGCCATCGGCAGCCAAGATTGAAGAGTGGGTTCAGGAAGCCGTGGCCGGCGGCGCGCGTGTGCTCATCGGCGGGACGCGCAAGGGCAGCGTGATGATGCCCACTGTCGTTACGGATGTGCAGCATGACATGAAGGTGTGCGCGCAGGAAGTGTTTGCGCCGCTCGTGACCATCGTGCCGTATGATGACTTTAAAGAGGCTGTGCACGAAGTGGACAACAGCGACTTTGGTTTGCAGTGCGGTATTTTCACTCGCGACATCAAGCAGATCTGGTATGCCTTCGAGCATATCGAGGTCGGCGGCGTGATCGTGAATGACGTTTCGACATATCGGATCGACCACATGCCCTATGGCGGCGTGAAGGAATCCGGGTTCGGCCGCGAAGGCGTGAAGTATGCCATCGAGGAAATGACTGAGCCAAAACTGCTCGTCATGAACATGTCCTGAAGATAAGTAAGATTGGAGTCTAGAGATTGGCATCTCCAGACTCCAATCTCTGTTTCCTTTCTCCAATACGCCATATCCCCTATGCTGGCGTCATCATCTTGGGCATATAATCTCGCCATTCCTGCAATCCAATGGCTATTAATCATGTGTACTGACGAGGGTTATTTGAGTGTCCACGCCTGATGTCGACGGCAACCGTGGAAGTTTGAGCGAATCTGAGCGCTTGCAGTTTCTGTCGGCTTTAACCGAGGTGCTTGCGCGAGCAGAATCGCTGGGCGATGGCTGCCGTAATGCCATCAGGGTAGCCTGTGAATGGTTGCACGCCGAACAGGGAGCTATTGACTTTGTGAGCGCGGGTGCGCCGGGCGAACCTGACGTGATTGTCCCCGGCTATGCGTGGCCTGAACGGGCAGACATGCGGGTTGATCTAAACCAGCCGCCGTTTTCAGCGCAGGCTGTTCGAAACCCCGATCTGACCTGGCGCTATGGTACTCCTGCGGCACAGTCGCCGAACCATGCCGACATCTCACAGACCGCCATTGTCACCTTGCCGTTGCAGAGCCGCAATCCCGGGCAGGGCCAACAAGGCGAAAGAAAGGTCAATGGGGTGTGGGTGTTGATATTACCCGTAAACCAGGGCGCTGGAATCGACACATGCACGCAGGATGTGCTTCGGATTGCGGCGCGGCAAGTCGGTATTTTTATCGATGATGTCGGCGTTCGCAGGCGCTCGCAGGAGGAGATCGGAATCTCACTGGCGCGCGAACATGAGTTGAATGAACTCAAAACCCGATTTATCACCACGGTATCGCACGAATTTCGCACGCCACTCAGCCGCATTCTGTCTGCGGCAGAGCTGATTGAACGCTATGGTGAAAGGATATCGGCGGAGAAACGGCGCAATTACGTGGATCAAATTCGCGCCAGCATCACGTTTATCGCCGATATGCTGCAGGAAGTGCTGCTGGTCGGCAATTACGAAGCCGGGGTTATGGAGGTTGATACCAGGCCGGTCGATCTGGAACAGTTCTGCGCCGAACTGGTGCAGCAATTGCAGATGACTATCGGCAGGCGTTGCCGCTTGATTTTTGATTCACGTGGCGATTGCATCAGCGCGCGCGTTGATACGCGCATTCTGAAGCAGATACTGATGAACTTGCTCAATAACGCTATTCGCTACTCACCCCAGCAGGACCCGACGGTGGAGTTCACACTGGAGTGCGAACCCAACCGCGCCACATTCCGGATTGTGGATCATGGCATTGGTATACCGGACGAAGACCAGGCGCGTATATTCGACGCGTTCTATCGCGGCAGCAATGTGTCGTTGATGGCAGGCAGCGGTCTTGGGCTGGCCATTGTGAAAAATGCCGTGCAAGCTCACAAGGGTGAGGTGTCCTTCCACAGTGTTGTGGGCGAAGGCACCACCTTTACGGTTACGATGCCTTTGCGCTGATCAGTTTCTGAAACGCAACGACCAGGTCCGGATCGAAATAGCTTCCGCTGTCCTGATGGATCAGTTCGTATGCCTGTCGTTGTGACCAGGCCTTGCGGAACGGCTTATCAGAACACAGAGCGTCCCAGGCATCAGCAATGGCAAAGACGCGCGCCATTAACGGAATCTCCTCGCCGGAAAGACCGAGTGGATAACCGCTGCCATCCCAGTGCTCGTGATGCAGATAGGGGATATCGATCGAGGTCTGCAGGTAATCGATGCTGGCCAGCATGTGATAGGCATAGAGTGGATGCCGGCGCATGAGCGACCATTCCTCGGCGGTCAAGGGACCGGGCTTCATCAGGACATCATCCGGGATGCCCATCTTGCCAACGTCATGCAACAGCGCGCCCTGGTACATGTGCAGTAAGTTGGCTTCCGACATGCCGATAGTGCGACCCAGCCGAACGGTGAAATCGGCCACCCGACGGCTATGGCCGGGAGTTTCTTTGGCCGCGCGGTCAATGGCATGTGACCAATCTTCCACCCCGCCTTCGTAGTAGGGGCTGGTATCGAGTTTGGAACTCATCGAGTTCTCAAAGAGAGCATTGGCAATGGCGCTCGCAGCCTGGCGCGCAAAGGTTTCAACGAATCCGGTCCATACCGTGTCCGGCGCGAAGTCAGTGCGCTTGAACATGCCAAGCACGCCGTAAAGCTGGCCTTTGGCAATCAAGGGCATACCGAGATAGGTAACGAAACCTTCATTGTGCACCATGCGCACTTCGGTACTGCTGCCATTCGCATACGTGTCCAAATGGTTGAGTGTCACCAGGCGCTTTTCGGAGGCCGCACGCGACGCATAACTCTGCGTGAGCGGCGCCGAGTTGAACAACAAGTCAGGAGTCTTGAAACCACGCCCGACAGAATAGTAAAACTGCTTGCTGCGCGAGTTGAGAATCAGAATGTCGGCGGCGTCGATGCCCAGCAGGTAAATGACCTGTTCGAGCACCATGCCGAGTTTCAAGCGCAGGTCGAGGTTGCCGTTGATCACGTAGCTCATGGTGTGAACCAACTGCAATTCGTGGTACTGGTGGGTTATCTCGATATGGGCTTTGTGTTCGACCGCATGGCGGATGATGCGACTGAGCGAAGAGAGATCGATATGCGCAGCGTCCAGTCGGTCGAAAACGATATCGTCCTTGAATGGCGACTGTGCCGCGGACGGCGACTGTGCCGCGGACGGCGACTGTGCCGCGGACGGCGACTGTGCCGCGGCATCCGTCGTCGGATTCGGATCGACTGTATCATCGGCGCCGCCAATGATGATGATGGGGCTT
>CAIQQO010000204.1 GCA_903873965.1 uncultured bacterium | reverse complement strand
CAAGGCATTCCCTGGGAATTGAACAGCATCAGCCTTCTTAACCTGGATTCATGGCTGAAGACGCAGGATCGGTGATGGCAATCGCCGACGCTCGATTTCTACAACGAATCCTATGCCTACGATGCAGTAAGGAATATCTTGGTGCACACACACCAAACCGCACGCAACGACGACCTGGAACGGCGAGCAGCGTTACTGGTACGACGCCAACGGCAACATGACCGTGCGCGTGGAAGTCAGCGGGACGCAACGCATCACCTACACGCAAGCGTGGGACGTGGACAACCGCTAATGTAAAAGATGGAGTTTACCCCTAAATGGGCTACGCATTATGCCTGAGGGGGATACTACTGGTTGGTACATATGGGCTGGAGAGATTATGTCTAGGGATCCAGATTATTTTCAAACGCTTCATGTTATTCATATAGGAGATTGGCGTCCAGAGTTATTACCCTATCTTGGGTTACCATCAGGATGGCGGTTTCTTATTGCTCCTAATTATGAGGATGTATGGTATAACCCGGATCTTATTATAGTTAAAGCTGACAATCAATGGTAACGAAATGACTTTTGACTGCGCGATGTCCTTATCTACGTTACTCACGTTACGCAGCCAATGCGAATCTCTCTTTGGATGGCTTGGCAATAGGTGACGGTTATGAAACGTTTTGTGCTAGTAGTATTGTGTTGTATCGCACTTGTGACTTTGGCATCGTATGTTCTTTTCCTTTCTGATGGAGCGAATTCATATAGAACGGCTCAATTCGCAAGCGATAGTATTAAGGTAGGAATGTTGCGATCAGAGGCAGTCTTACTACTCTCGAAAGAGGCTTGGCAGCATTGTTCATATGGAATGGATCCACTTGATATTATCCATAGCGAACCTTCACCAAATTCATTAGACAAGTTCTATTATGGTAGCCATGATCTAAAACTTACTGCTAACGTTACTATCAAGTCTAAGCTATCGGACGGAGCATTACATGTGGACCAGCTTTGGGCTGACGATCCCGATCAGATCGCGTCAGAGTACAGTCTCTGGTGTAAAAAGTCCAACTGAATGCATAATCAAGTGGCATATAGGGAATCCCCAGGCGCGACTACCCGACTCGCATGCGTACAGCACGCGCACCATTTCGCGAGCCTCTATTTCCTCAAGGTGTGCGAGTATGAGTTCTTTCATAGTTATAGAATGTCACCTGACGAATAGACTAACATGCTAAAAGTGATGTGATTTCTGTCAAGGGCTGCACCGGGTGAGTATGGATTTTGGTCGACTTCAACTCCATCCACTATGCCCTTTTTATGTTCCTCTATTTGGCGAAGGTATTGATAGCGAAAACGAATTATGTTTGAAGCGCATGCCGATCTTATCGGCGGCTACGGTAAAGCAACCCTACATATTGTAAGGAAATGTACTCAGGTCTGCGTGTTTTTGTGTCCCCACCCGACACCTGGGTGACCTTCTGGCAGACGCGCTTCAAGCCCCACGGTCAACCTGATGGTTTCGCCGCCCACCATGACGGCGCAGTATTCGCCCCACAGGTTCCTGGCAATCTGTGCGCGTAGCCACCTGCCGGACTGGAGTAGCTCGATGGTCTCGCCACTGCCAAGTTCGTATTGGCGACCGTTCGCCAGTGAAATCGCAAAATAATTAGCGTCGTAGAGTGAAATTTGGATCGTTTCTGTCATAGCACCTCCCCAAGAATACACCTATAATCAGGCATCACATGCGGCGTGCAAGTTTTTTCATCCGAATTCTGTTATGCGTTGCGGCCATTGCCGTCAATACGCTGTCGAATGCAACCGCTTATGCCGCACCAATAGCGGCGCGCCCTGGCGCAGTGATCAATCCAGACCTGATGCCCGCGCGCGTGGCGCGCACAAATAATGTGCGCGTCACACTCAGCGATGTGCCGGATGACATGATCCCCAACAGCAGCAACACATGGAAATGTGATTGCAGCACCAGCGGATGCTGGCCGGGCTGTTTCACCATCGCCTCCGCCAGCATCATGAAGTATTGGTCGCTGAAAGGCTACCCGACGTTGTACACCGGGGATGAGAAGTCGGTGCTGGCGCGGTTGCGGCAACTGTTCCCCAACATACTGTGTTACGGCAATGGCGATGCCAGTGGTAAGCCCAGTGATGTTGGCTACGACGCGTTCGATGTGGCAACGGGGCTGGCGCAATACGCGCGCGAGAATGGCTATGTCTTCGCAACAAAGGCTATCCCAGAACCCACCTTTGAACAGGTGGTAGCCGAGATCGACGCCGGTCGCCCGGTCATTGGCGCTTTTGGCGAATCACCCTGGGGCAGCCATGCGGCAACAATCATCGGTTACGACATGACCAGCGGGCGCAATATCATGATCGTGCGACCCAATTTGTGGAAGAAGATCGACATGGATCTTGAGTGGGGCATCGGCTACCGCGGTTTCGGCATTGTCACCGTCACGCCGCCCTACCCGACCAACGCTCCAGAGGGTGCCGGTGTGGACGCGCGGTTCGCCGCGACTGCCACCATGCAGGTCACTTACGAAACCATCGTCAGCCCTGTCGATGCCGAGTTCACGGCGCACGGCAACTGGCAGGAAGCGCCTGGGATCGGTATGACGGGCCACGCGCGCACGTTGGCGACCACGGATCCGTCTAACCTGGGGCCAAGCGAGGACACGGGCTGGGCAACGTGGAGCCCGGATTTGCCATTTGACGGCGTATGGGAAGCCCTGGCCTGGATGCCGGTGCGCGATACCGATGACAGCGCCTCACACTCAGTGATGTATCGGGTGAATAACGCGGAGGGCATGAACCTGGTGCGCCGCTCACAGCATGATGCAACCCAGGGTTGGATTTCTCTGGGCACCTTCCCCTTTACGCAGCACAGCGGCAAGGCCAGTGTCACACTCGGCAACCTTACCGGCGATTATCCGGTGCGCAAAGTGTGGGCTGACGTGGTGAAATTCGTCTGGCGCGCGCCGCTGATCGTGCGCGGTGAGCAGGATGACGCGCCGCTGTTCCTTGTGCTGAACGGCAAGCGCATTCGGCTGCCGGATCAAGAAACTTTCGACGCGCTGCGGTTGAGCAAGAGCAACATCCGTAAGTTGTCCGACATGGCGCTGGCGCAATATCCGGACGGCGGCATGCTGCCCAGCCTATTCTCCGGCTGGATCGGCCAGTATTTCAACAACACTGACCTGGTGCAGCCAATGGCGGTGGTGCGGGCTGATGCGCGCATCAACTTTGGATCCGACGCCCAAGGCGACACGCGAGCCAACCCAGCAGCCAGCGCTCCATGGGCCATCGGGACGCCGGCGCTGCAGCCGCTGTCGGGGTTCTCGGTACGCTGGTCGCGACGCATGGCTTTCACCGACGGGCACTATCCTTTCATATTGAACGCAGCCGGCAAGGCGCGCCTGTTTGTTGATGGCGAACAGGTGATGAGCAACTGGAACGCCAATAACCCGGGCATTTACATCCAGCAATCCAGCATGGTGACTTTGACCAGCGGGTTGCATCTGGTTGAAATCGAGTATGCCAACACCGAAGGCGATGCGCGCATTGCGTTGGAGAGTCTGCCGCCCAACGTGCCGGTGATCGCGACTTCGCCAGTGATGACATGGACGAACATCCCCTCATTGACCGTGGGGTGGCTGGACAGCGGCGCGCCGGAAGGCAACAGACTGCCGCGCAAATTCTATGTCACTGCATGGCGTGAGAGCGACCTCTATAGCATCAGTAGTGACTGGATCACGCAAACATACTGGACTGTCCCACTGCAAGGTGATGGTCATTACTACTGGCGCGTCAGCGCCGGCAACGGCGCCGCGGTGAGTGACTGGAGCCCGGCGCAGGAAGTGTATGTCGACCATTCTGCACCGTGGGCCCAGATGGTCTCGGCCGGTAACCAACCCAGCGAAGAACCCCATCTCTCCAGCACCGTCGAGGGGCAGGCCGTACCTGCCACCGTGGTCATCGATGCTTCAGGAGCGCCACAGGTAGCGAGTGTCGCCACGGCAGCGCCGGCCAGTATGACGCATGCCCTGGGGATCAAGATCACGTGGTGGGCGACGGATACCGTGAGTGGCATCGCGAGCGTCGATCTACAGGCGCGCGAACTGATCCATGCCGCAACCATCTACACGCCCGCCGTCGAGATGATGACGACGACGCAGATCGTGTATGAGCTGGTCATCTCGGGCGCACAGCAGATTACGAATGCGATCGTGATCGAGGCCGTTGTCCCCTACACGACGGTAGCGCCGTTGATGGTCTACACACCACTCACCGCGTCAGAATGGATTACGGTGGCGCAGGGCGTTGCGGGTGACCACTGGATATTCATAGGTGTGCCCGGCAGCACTTACGAATTTCGTGTGCGCGCCCACGATGTTGCCGGCAACCTGCAGAACTGGTATGACGGCTACTCGGTGCAAGCTCAGATGAATCCCGATATCGACATCCGCCGCACTTTCATCCCGGTCGCAGCACGCTGACGCCATGACGGCGTTCACAATCACGCGCCCCGGCCTCGATATGGATACTCATGAAAAGATGGTTGCAATTCAGGTTACTTGAGTGTATAACCCATAGGCATAAGATGTAAGTATCGACGGAAGGAGTGATATCATGACTATTGAGAACAACCCCAATCAGTTTGGCACCCCGCAAGCAATACCGCCCAGTACGCAAACGAACACGATGGCGATCATCAGTTTGATCGTCAGCCTATTAATTCCCTTTATTGGCGGCATCCTGGGCGTCATCCTGGGAATCGTCGCGCGCAATCAGATCAAATCCAGCAATGGCACGCAAACGGGCAATGGCCTGGCCCTGGCCGGTATCATTGTCGGCATTGTCAATGTCGTCGCCATGTGTCTATGCATCTTGATTTCGATTGTGTTGCCGCTCATGATCGCCAGCACAGGCAACTATTAATCTTCGCCATCCCCGCACATTCAGAGAATGCCCCGCACGCGGGGCATTTTTATTGCATGGCAATTTCGCATATTTGTGCTATGCTCCCGGCGAATTGCGTCGGCGCTTAGCATGCATTAAGGGAAATAGTGTACCCTCCGACGTATCCGTATTGGTTAAAGCGCTTTGGGGACACCGGGTGAACGGGACCCCATGAAATAGGAAGGAGTTGCTGAAAATGAGTAAGTACAGAGTGTTGAACGATGAACAAGTGCAGAGTTTTCTAGATAATGGTTATCTGGTTGTCCACGATAGTTTCGACCGCAGCATTGCCAATAGCTGGATCGAAGAAGCCTATCAGCGGCTGGGATATACGAAGGGTGACCCCGGTACGTGGGCTAAAGACATCATCTGGATGGATCACAAGAACCGCATGCCCGTGCGCGATATCGCGCCCAAGGCGTGGGATGCCATTCTCGACGTGATCGGCAGTGAAGACCGGCTGGAAACGCAAGTGTATGGTCTGCCCTCAGGCCACTTCACCACCATCAACTCGTTCGAATGGTCCGACTCATTCATCGTCAACTTCCGCCGCGGCGCAGACAGCCCGTGGGAACCGCCATCGTCGAAAGTAAGCGGCTGGCACAAAGACGGCAGCTACTTTCGCCATTACATCGACAGCCGCGAACAAGCGCTGCTCACGATCGTGTTGTGGGACGACATGCGCCACCAGGGCGGCGGCACCTTCATCGCGCCGGACTCGGTGCGCCTGATGGCCAAATACCTGTATGAGCATCCCGAAGGCGTCGATCCCCATGACTTCAAGTTCCAGGAGATGATCGCGCAGTGCACGCGCTTCGTGGAGCTGACTGGCAAACAGGGCGACTTCGTCATCCTGCATCCGTTCATGCTGCATGCTTCGTCACAGAACGTGCTGGGCATCCCGCGCTTCATGAGCAACCCGCCCATCGTCCTCAAAGAGCCCATGAACCTGAACCGCGCGAATCCCGACGACTTCTCGCTGCTCGAACGCGCCACGCTGCATTACCTGAACCTGGAGCGCCTCGATTTCCAGCCTGCTGCGCCACGCACGGCGGCATGGTGGCCGGTGAATTAGAGAGAAGAGAGAGGCAAAGAGGCAAGAAGTTAGAGATTAGAGATAAGAGGTTAGGACGGTTATTTTATGGCTAATGCTTTTCGACAGCGCCAGATTCATCTGGATTTTCACACCAGCCAGTGGTTCAGTGATGTTGGCGCAGACTTTAATGCACGCGATTTCGCGCAGACAATGAAGCTGGCGCACGTCAACTCGGTGACGACGTTTGCCAAATGCTGTCATGGCTATCTCTACTTCGATACCGCTGTCCCCGCGCGCCATCCGGGTTTGAAGAAGGGGCTGGATCTGACAACGGCGCAGGTGGATGCGCTGCACGCCGAGGACATCCGCGCGCCGTTGTACATCTCGGTGCTGTTCGATGACCTCGCCGGCGACACCCACCCCGAGTGGATTGCGCGCAATCCCGATGGCAGCAATGTCGGCTCGAAACCGCTGGAGCCGGGCTGGCACGTGATGGATCTGTCCAGCCCATACCAGGAGTATCTGGCCGAACAGGTGCAGGAAGTGCTGACCCGGTTCAAGCCCGTCGATGGCATCTTCTTCGACATCTGCTATGACGTGCCATCGACCAACCCATACGCGATGACCGCGATGCTCAAGCAGGGCTTCGATCCTGCCAATCCCGCTGATCGCGCGCGCTTCGCGCACGAGGTGTCACAGGCGTTCATGAAGCGCTTCTATCGCATGGTCATCGCCAGTTCGCCCAAGGCCACCGTGTACTTCAACTCGCGCCCGATGGATTGCCTTGATACCGAGATCCGCACCTTGACGCATGTCGAGATCGAAGCATTGCCGACGGGAGGATGGGGCTACACCTACTTCCCCAAGAACGTGCGCTACGCGCGCACCTTTGGCAAGCCCACCATGGGCATGACGGCGCGCTTCCACCGCAGTTGGGGCGACTTTGGCGGCCTCAAACCGTATGCTGCCTTGAAGTATGAGGTCAGCCAGATGCTGTCGCTGGGCGCTGCGTGTTCCATCGGCGATCAACTGCACCCGCGCGGCAAGCTGGACCCCGCGGCGTATGACCTGATCGGCAAGGTGTACGGCTACGCCGAAGCGTGCGAGCCGTGGACGCAGAACGCAAAGGCTGTGTCGCAAATCGGCTTGTTCATGGCCGGCGCAGGGTCAAGCAACTATATGGACGAGCCGGGCGGCGCCAACGAAGGCGCCGTGCGCATGTTGACGCAGCTTAAGCATCAGTTCGATGTCGTGACGGCGCAGTCCGACTTGTCAGCTTATGCGTTGCTGATCCTGCCGGACAGTGTGGCGGTTGATGCGGCCCTGGCGCAAAAGCTACGCGCCTATCTCGATAAGGGTGGCAGCCTCCTGTTCTCCGGCGCGAGTGGCCTGGGTGTTGACCATCAGCCGGTGCTTACTGAAGCGGGCGTCACGGTGGAAGGTGAGAGTCCGCACAAGGCCACGTATATCCGTTTCGGATCGGCGATTCAGGGCGATGAGCTGCCGCTTGACCATGTCTTGTACGAGCGCGGCTGGCGCTTGCGCCCGCTTGAAGGCGCCGAGACATTGGCTGAGGTGGTTGAACCGTACTTTGAGCGCAACTACCGTCATTACACCTCGCACGTACATGCGCCGCCACTGAAGAAAGCCAGTGGATACGCTGCCGTCGTGCGCAAGGGGCGCGTGATCACCATTGCGGCGCCGATCTTCAAGGCCTATGGATCGCACGCAGCCCTGCCCTACCGACAACTGGTGCAGGCATGCATCAACCTGCTCATGCCCGACAGGCTGATCGAAGTGAACGGCCCATCAACGATGGAAGTATCAGTCATGCACATACCCGGCCGCAAACCTGCGACTGTCGTGCACCTGCTGCAGTTCGTGGCCGACCATCGCGCTCCGGGCATTGATATGATCGAAGATATCAACCCGGTGTATGACACGGCGTTGTCGTTACGGCTGGAGGCCGCGCCAAAGCAGGTGTACCTGGCGCCATCGCGTCAAACGCTTGAATTCGAGTACGTCGATGGGCGCGCCCGGGTGGTTGTGCCGGTGATCGAAGGCCATCAGATGGTCGTATTTGCATAGCCTTCAATCGCGGCTGGTCCGATGAGAGTACAAGTCGGTTTTTCACCGAAGTGTGATGTGCGCTATTTCGGGCCGTCGAGAAATACCGGCAGGTGACCGAGTGACAGCACACTCGACCACTTGGCGCGGTCGCCTTCGGTGAGGATAGCGGCTTCGGCCACAACGGTGGCGCCGGCCTTGCCTAGAATCAAGCGCATGCCCTGCAACGTGCTGCCCGTGCTGATCACGTCATCGATGACGACCACGTTGCGCCCCTTGATGCGATCTCGATCCATCTCATCGAGGAACAGCGTTTGCGGCTTATTGGTCGTAATCGAAAGCGTCTCGGCGGAGAGCGCGTCGCCCATATAGGGCTTATACGACTTGCGCAGGACGATGTAGGGCAACCCGCTCTCAACCGACATGGCATAGGCCAACGGGATACTCTTGGCTTCAGCCGTGACGAGGTAATCGACATTCGCGGGTAATTGCGCCACCAATGCCTTGGCTGCAGCCTGCGTCAACTCGGTGTCGCCGAGGATGTTCAGTACCGCAATGCGCACGCCCGGCGCTACTTCCATCAACTTGAGTTCGCGATGTACACCGGCAATATCAACGGGATGTGTTTTGTTTGACATAGAAATGAGATTGGTGATTTAAGATTTGAAGTCAAAGGCCAGACTTCAGACATCTGGCTTGCGACTTCCATAATGATTATAGTCACCCACAGGTTCCCGGCATCAGCATTCGCCATGCCGCGACACAGCGCCCTGCCACGGTGGCCGAACGCGATGATGATACGGATCGTCCGTTTCCAACTGGCAATGGTAGATGTCGCACAGGCGCAGCAGCGCGGCATCGGCCACCGGCGTGCGCAGGCCGCCACCGACGAAGCGCTCGCGATCGAGTAGCGCCCGCAAATACAGAATCTCCCAGCGCCAGTTCCGTTGCGACGATGCGGGCAGGCGAGCGTGAATGGCTTCCGCCAGTTCCGCCGCACGACGCACAGCAGTCACATCCACCGCTTGCTTCATGTAATGCAGGCTGGCAGTGGATTCAAGGATGTCGATCATCGCAACGACCTCGTCGACTACCGTCGGCGCATACTCATACGCCGCGTATTCGCGCACTGTCTCGTGGGCAGTACGCGCGGGGTCCCAGTAGAACTGCGATACGATCGCCTTGCCCATATCCTCATAGATGCCTTCGCTATAGGGGAAACCGCCTCGCAGCACTTGTCTGGCTTGATTCCACAGGCGTTGCTGGCGATGGGGCATCGGGTGCGCCCCGACGCCGCCCCACGGCCAATTACCCCACATACTGATCTCCGGGAAGTTGATCAGCGGCAGGTTGCCCGGAACACCGACATCCAGCGGATAGCGCGGGAAATCCTCGTGCGCGTCGGCAAGAATATAGTCAACCCAGCCATTGCCGCGTTTCAACTCGTCTGACAGCCCCTGCCATTCGCCATCGGGCGGCGTGTCATACGTCCACGTCGACAGGACGATTTTCACATCAGGCAGAATCGACCGCGCCATATCCGCAATATCGTGCGACATGCGGATAAAGCCGCGCGCGCCCCACGGTCGGCAGCGCTCGCAGCCGCACCCGCCTTCGTCATAGGGCCACAGACACAAGTAATCGACGCCCGTATCTTTCAACAGCATCAGCAATTCGGAGGTCGTTTTGAGGATCAATTCGCGACCGGCAGGCGTGCTGGGACAGATCATGGTGCCGGAGTTGCCGTGCCGTCCTAACAGATCGGGCAGCGGGGTGGCGCGCAACTCAGCCGGCGCGTTATTGAAGAGTACGTTATTGAGTCCCGTCATCGTTGCAAGGCCGGCGCTTTTCGCCGCGCCAAACATGCGGCGCAACTGATTCAAAGCCGGTAGCGCTTCGGGGTCGTCCCACCCACTCAAGTTGATGAACGGATAGATGGCCATGATGGCATTAACACCCCAAAGCGCGATATCCTCGACATAGCGCTTGATCTCGTCATCGCCGGCGACGTGATACCAGTTGTGAAAGTGACTGGCGAAATACATCCCGCGCAACGAGCCATGCGGTGACGATGTCCCGCGCCACACCGAAGGCGTGAAGCCCTCTTCGTAGCGCGATGTGCGCAGAAACTTCCCGATGCCATACAGCAAAGCCAATGATGACCCACCCGCAATCCGAATGGTCGCGTCGATCTGGTCGATGCGAAACCCTTCACTCGGCAGATTGGCGTCGATCGACAACATCACATCCGGCGCACCTTGCGCTGCGACGACAACGGCTTCACAGCGCTGCTCAATGCGCACTTTGATCACATCCAGCAACCGCGCAGCGTCTGGATCACCAAGCTGAATGACTTGTACTGCAACCTGCTTCATCATCACCTTCCTCAATTACGGGATCACGTTCTCAACCGACGTGAAGTCTAGCGGTCATGGCACTCGACTCATCTCGTTTTACGAGAGAGCGTCCAATGCCCCTTCCAAAGCCTGCACCGCCTGCGCCTCATACTCTGTCGCAATACGAATATGCGCAGCGATATTCCGGCGCGTGGTGGCGTCAGCAATCTTCGATCCCACGGCAACCATATCATAGCCCCATGGCCAGATATGCGGCATTTCATCCGCGACTTTCTGATACAGGTCGGCCGCTGCATTAAGGTGTTGCGCTGCGGCGCCGGCTTCTTCGGACATCATCCGCAGGAACACGGCCGCCGACCTGCGCTCTTCGAGCATGACGCATTGATCGCCATGAATCATCACGCGCCCATCGAGGGCTTTGGCATCATCCAGCGGGAAATCGGCGTCGATCTCAAGCCCGTCCGCCCATGCTTCCGCTGCCGCCAACCCGCTCAGGTGCTCGGACAGATCGGGGCGATGCGCGACGCGTTCAAGATCAATCGCCCACTTGAGCGTCGCGATCAGAATGTCTCGCCTGGATGGTCCGGGCCAACGTCGCTTGTCGCCGACAACGATGAGTCCAGGCTGATTAGAAGCGTGCTGCATCCTGGCAAACCAGTCGCGACGCCTGCTGTACCCCGATGCGTCAAGGCTGATCGTCTCATCGACTTCCTGTTGCTGGAAATAGCTCCAGCCAATCACTGTTTCACCGTTATCGTCATAGCCTGCGATGATACCGGCCTCGGGCGGGCCGATAATCCCGAAACCAATCACCGGCCGCGACCGCGCGATATTGTCTTTGATTGCTTCCACCATGCGGTCATGGTCATACCGGATGCCGTAGATATCGTAATTCAGCGCGTGCATGGCGCGTCGCATCGGTTCGGGGTGCAGGTACATCAGATCGATGTTGCCACCATCGTCACGGTTATACAGGCGTCGGAACGCCGCGCCCGTAACGCCCATCAGGTAGTCGTAGTCACATGGATCGCCGCAATATTGCATGATCGCGAACAACGCGCCGATGAACGGGCTCATATTGACGTCGTACCCGATGCGCGGAACGCCATCGAGTATGGCGCAGGTCATTCGTCCTGCCGATGTGGTGGTGGCATCATCACCCAGCGTCTTCAACGCCGGTTCGATGCATTTTGCCGCCGCGGCATCTTCATCGCGCGCCATCCGAATCAATGGCACAATCCGTCCGCGCGTCGCGTTGCGCGCGAACCGGGCTGCGCCTGCTTCGCTGCTGATATGCCCACTCAACGCATCCCGGGTGAACTCCCACATCGCCCACACCAGATCGTGCTCATTGCTGAAATGGTGCGCCGCCTCATGCAAGTCCTCAACCACCTCTGGGACCGCTTCGGCCATCATCTGCAGAAAATCACCGCCCCACGCACGCGCCTCGGCCAATGTCCCGGCAAGGGCGTGATGGTAGTTGTAGCGTTTTTCGATCAACGCAGCCTCTTCCGCTGGGAACAGCGTATCGCGCAACAATGCGTCAGCCCAGCGTGTGAACGCCGCCTGACCCTGCCACAGGCCTTCCGCCAGTGGCGTGCGCATCATGTCAAGCGCCGCGCTCAGCGACTTGCGCAGAACCTCGCGCGGGGATGGGCGTGCGCAGGGATCGCCAATGAGGATCAAGCCCTGCGTCTCTTTGAACCAGTCATACTTGCGATAGTAGCCTGACGGTTCATACGTCTCGCCTGCGCTGAAACCGGCATCATCCTGAAAGAAGGACCAGCCGATCATCACGGCGCCGCCCTCGTCATAACCTGTGATCAAGCCACACTCAGGCGGGCCAACGACGCCGAACGCGATGACGGGTCGGCCAAGATCGCGGAGGCTGTGCACGATGCGCGCGCGGAAATCGGCTTCGTCATGGTCGTCCTGCTGCACAATGCCAAGCTCCTGTGCAAATTCGTTGCGCAGCACGATCTCACACTCGTAACCCGCCGCTTCGAACGCGCGGTAGAAACCGGCGAGAGGATCGGCGTCAGCCATCAGCAGGTTGGCGCTACTCATGTCCCATGTGTTCGGGTCCCACGTCATGCGAAATGCAGCGCCCGACGTGCCCATGTTGTAGTTGTGCACAGCATGCCATAGGTTATCGCCTTTGAAGAGCGACCCTAAGCCGAGATCATCGCCGATGAACTCCAGGTAGGCGCGCAGGCACGATGGAAACGGATCATCTTCAGGCGCGCGCGGTCCGCCCGTGAAGAAGCCGACGCGGGGCACGCCGTCGATCACGACGCGCTCAGTATTCGTGTGACTGTTGCTCATAAACTCTCCTTGTGACGCTACATGCGGACAAGTTTAGTGTAGTACGGACGTTCTGTTTTGACGAATGGCAGCGGCGCCACAACAATCAATTGGGGGGTTTAACCACGGAATATACGGAGCACACGGAATCAGGACTGACTATTCACATCCTGCCTTCTTCCGTGTATT
>CAIQQO010000203.1 GCA_903873965.1 uncultured bacterium | reverse complement strand
TCATCCAGCCAACGGCAATGCCGCGCACCTCCATATCCGGGTCACCGGATTTGAAAGTATCCACGGTACTATCAAGATTCATCCAACCGCCGTTCAAACTACGCAGATAAATCAGTATGTCACTTGCCTTCATGCGACTCGCTCTTCCTCTTTGTTCCCGCGCCGCGCTGAATGGTCACACGCGGTGTTCGTTGATATAGTCCCACCGGATGCGATAACCCAGCCCAGGTTCCTGCGACAAATGTACGTAACCTTGTGCATCCATCGGGTCGCCGATGGCTTCGAGGTAGGGCGGAGGCGTCTCATAGTCAATGCCCGGCGCCAGCAATCCGCGCTCGTAGTACTCACACACGTCCTCGCTGGTGGAGCCTAATATCTGCAGGTTGCCGAAACCCGCCATGTGAATTTCGCATTTCACGCCATAGGCCTCGGCCACCGCTGTCAGTTTCTTGACGCCCGTAATGCCGCCGCGCAGTACATCGATGCGCGTCATGTCGCACGCGCCACGTCGAATCCAGTCGGCGCGCGTGTAGAAGCCGCCGGCCGCGATCTCGGGCGACAGGATGGGGATGTCGAGTTCGCGCGCCAGTTTTTCATACGTCGCGACGCGATACTCCAACATGGGGTGCTCGTACCAGTAAAAGTGATGGCGTTCAAGTTCACGACCGACTTTGTAGGCCTCTTCATAGGTGCGGTAGGTGCCCCACGGGTCATAGCTAAGCACCATGTCGTTGCCTACAGCCGCTCGCACAGCCTGGATCACTTCGATATCCTGCGCTATATGCGATGGTCGCCCCGGAGCGGGCTGGCGAGTGACCGGATCCCAGAAATAATACGGATGAATCTTGTAGTGCGTGTAGCCCAGGCGTTTGCAGTCCAAGGCATGATTCGCGTAATCGTCGGGCGTGCCCATGTTGGGATAGGTGCTGGCATAGGCTTTCACCTTGTCGCGACATCCGCCCAGCAGCTTGTACACCGGCACGCCAAAAGCGCGCGCCTGCAGGTCCCACAACGCCATGTCGATCACGCTGATCAGGTTTTCTTCCTGGTTCGCCACGGAGAACCAGTGCCAGAACTTCTCGCGATCGAAGGGATCCTGGCCGGCCAGTTGCGACTTATAGTGCCCTTGCAACGTGGCAGCCTGGGCCGCGGAAAGCCCATCCATGTCACCGTGCCCGCTTCCACCTAAGTAATAGCCCTCGGCGCCCTCATCAGTGATGATTTTCGTCAAGCTCTGAACAGCGTCAACCGCGGGCAGCAGTTGCATGTTCTGAAAACCTTGCCGGCGCACGGCAAACCGAATGACCTGAATATCAACAATCTTCATTTCAGCACCCCTGTAGATCAGGATATGGGAAGGTTAAAGACCTCCCTATTAAACACCAGAATGAAACGTAAAACGTGATGTGGGGAACCTGTATAGTGACGCGCCTCGGTCGCTGATGTAAAGACCCGATGTAATACCAACCGCAATACCCGTCAAATCTGCTAAAGTAGACGTATCGACGAAACCAATAACCGTGGCACACCCCGAAATGTGAGATGCCGAATCATGGCGATTCACGCACCGATGCCCCGGCCAACCATGAGCACGCCGCATGAATAAACCAACGCAAGTAAAACTGATTGAAATTGCTCGTATCTTCTTCATATTGGGCCTGCAGTCCTTCGGTGGCGGGTCCTCGACCCTGATTCTAATCCGCCAGACCTGCCTGCAACGCGGCTGGATGGAGGAGGGCGAATTCGTGCGCACCTGGGCACTGGTCCAGATGGCGCCAGGCATCAATCTGCTGAAGTTGACGTCCCTGATCGGCCACAAGCTGCGCGGCTGGGCCGGGCTGGCAGCTGCGATGAGCGGTCTCCTGTTGCCCAGCGCCCTGGTGACAGTGCTGATGACGGCCGGCTACAGCGCCGTGCGCGATCAACCGTTGGTTCAGGCCGCGCTCAAGGGCCTCCTGCCAGCCACCATCGGGCTCAGCCTGATGATGAGCCTGCAGATGGCGCAACCTCTGCTTAGAAAGGCTTATACCGAAAGCCCTCTACGCCTGGCTGCCAACCTCGTGATCCTCGGATCGGCCGGGCTGCTGTTTGCCCTGCTGAACGCATCGCCCATGGCCGTGCTGCTCGGTGGCGGGGCGGCCGGCGTGCTGTTTCTCACCCTCGTGCCGACCCGGATTCAGCCGACAGATCACAAGGACCTGCCATGAACCTGTTGGATTTCTTCTGGATGTTTCTGAAGAGCTCGCTGTTTTCTACCGGCGGGATGGGCAACCTGCCATTCCTGCACAACGACCTGATCGGCCTGGGTCTGGCGCAAGAGTCCGACTTCGTGAAAGCCATCGCCGTGGGCCAGCTCAGCCCTGGGCCGAGTGGCCTATGGAGCATCAGCCTTGGCTACCTGGTGTACGGCTGGGTCGGCGCCGTGTTGGCGCTGGCCGCGTTGACGCTCCCAACCCTGCTTATCGTGGGCGTACAGGCGATCTACAGCCGGATTGAGAAGCACCCAATGACGCAGAACTTCTCCACGGGTCTGGCGCTGAGTATCATCGGGCTGTCCTTTGCCGTGACTGCCAGCCTGGTGAATGCGTCGATCGTGGATATCGGCGGGGTGTTGATCGCAGCCGGAGCGATGGCATTGGGGCTGAGCAAAAAGGTGCCCATCGTCGTCATCCTGCTGCTGTCCGCGGCAGCAGGGGTGGTGATCTACGGGCGGTAGGTAGTCTGATGATGAATGCGGCAGACGCTGTACACTATGGATCAGAACAGCCTATTCTGATGCATACAACGTGTGTGTGGAGACATTGATCATGAAGCGATTTGATATTGCTCCGTTCGCGCTGCCCAACAGCCCGAGCGGCGAAGTCCAGTTCGAAGAAGCGCGCGATGTGGACGCGGTAGAGGTCGTCTTTGCCGGTCCCGCACCGCGCCAGGCAAGGCTTCAATACATGCGTAAAGTCTGGCCTCAATCGCGCTTCGAACTCACGGAGGACATGGACCAGGTGAGCCCGGGTCGGTTCGGGTGGCAGCGGATGGATGACCTATTTACTCCTGAGTGGGTAGATGCAAATACAACTACAAGCCTGATTGACCCTCACACCCTGCGTTTTACGTTCAATGCGCTCCAGAGCGAGATTCCCGATTTTTCCGGCGCCGCGCAGTATGACGTGACATTTCGCCGTACCGTGGCTGTTCGTGTGACCCAAAACGAAGTCCCGATTGAAATCATGCGGGTCTTCACGCGTTCGCGGCTGACCCGAAGCGTGCTGCGCGTCGAACTGCATGCTGGACGTCGTACAGCGTCCGCGCAGATCGGCATGACCGGTTACAACGTAGTGGTCTGTCGTGTCATAGCTGACGCTGGAATTCACCCGGATGGAAACGGGGTGTCCATCGAAGCGGCCGACAGAGGCTCCTTCGAGGTGGAAGTCGAGCACATGATCCCTTCCCACCGCTATGCTCACGACGATGGGCATATCCTGTTCACGCTGGGGCAGGAAGCCTTTACGATATCCCTGACAGCCCTCGCAGCGGAAGGCCCGATCTGGTTTGCCGAGGCCGGTCTGTATATCACCCGCGCTGACGATCCAGAGACGTTTGAGCAGTACCGAGCGCGCTGCGAAGGAGGCAGAACGATTGCTGTTCAGGTGTCTGAGCAGTCCGAACAGTCGCTGTCCGGCGCCATGAACGGCCAGCCGAAACCGCATCCGATCCCCTACGTTTTCGGATGCAAACATACCCGTCAGAAGTTCTGGCTCGAACCGTGCGGTGACATTGTCCTGAACGATTGGATGGTGCTCAGGCCTCCTGGACGCGACACGCCAAAATGGAAGAACGAAGGCAATGCGCGTTTCATGTTCGGACTCGACCGCCTGGCCGTGGAGGCGCGTCACAATGACCCTTGGCCCGTCATGGCATACAACCTCCAGTTCCGGCATGACGATGTGCGTGTGCAGCAGAAGTGTTTTGCCGTGCCGCTGGCGCAGTCCATTTCGGTAGGTGAGTCGGCACCGGATGACACGATGGTGGCCCTTGTGCGGTTCCGCTTTGAGAACATAGGCGATCGTCCGGCAATAGCGGAGTTGCCGGTCGCGTACAGTCAAAAAGTGCTGCGCACGGTGAATCGCCTTGATGAGCTGGCGCGCAGTGGTGATCGCCAGCAGACTGATTCACTCATCCCGCTTTGTGACCGCGAGAAGCTGACCGTCGTTGGCGACCAACTGATGGGTGAGTTCCAGGGCGCGCCGATCCTGCGACTGACGTTCCAGACGGATATGGATGCCATGCCGGCCGGGGATGGTGTGCGTTTCCGTAAGGCGCTTCAACCCGGCGAGAGGTGTGAGCTTTTGGCGCGCATTCCCTACATCGCGCTCGAATCGGCGACGGAGATCGAGGCGCTGCGTGGACTGGACTTCGAACGGTGCTATGGTGAGATGGCGCAATACTGGCGCGCGGAGAGCCGCAAAGGCTCGCAGATCCGCACACCGGACGCGCGCCTGAATGCGGCTTACGCCGGGCATCTGCCGATCGTTCTGATGACTGACCTCGGCTACCCCGATGGATCGGGAATCGTTAATACATCGGTTGGGGCATGCACCTATGGCAACTACACCAACGAATCTGCGATGATCATTGAGGAGTTGGAGCAGCGCGGACTGGCAGACGAGGTCAGGCGCCGGCTGGCGGTATGGGCCCGCTACCAGGGAACGGTCGGCCTTAAAGGCAGATTCACCGACCACGATGGCGTGTATTTCGGGGCTGGCGGTCTGGAATCGGGTCAGAGCTATAACCAGCACCACGGCTGGGCGCTGTGGGCTTTGGCGCGCCATTACCTGCACACGGATGACCGCGTGTGGTTCGCGGACGTGGCAGATGGCGTTGTACGCGCCGCGGATTGGATTGTCCGGCAACGGCAGGAGACCTGCGGCGATTTACCCCATTCACGCGGCTGGGAATGCGGGTTCCTGCCTGCCGGGGCGCTGGAAGACGTGGACGATTACTTCTACTGGCTGAGCACGAACAGCCTCACCTGGCGTGGTTTGGATGTCGCTGCGCAGGCACTCGACCAGTTCGGGCGCCCAGAGGCAGTGCGCTTCCGCCGGGAGGCGGACGCCTACAGAAATGATTTGGTGAAAGGCTTCGAGATTGCGCGCCGGCACAGCCCGCTAATCCGTTTGCGCGACGGACGCTGGATACCACACTACCCTTCGCGCCTGTATTGTCGCGGGCGTGACTATGGCTGGATCCGCGAAACGCTTGAGGGATCGGTCTATTTGCTTCTCTCTGGCCTCTACAAGCCGGAGAGTCAGGAGGGCGGTTGGATTCTCGACGACTATCTCGACACCCGCTACATGAATCCGCCATTTGGCTATCGAATCGACGACATGCGAACGCAGTGGTTCGACAGCGGTGGCTTTTCGGTGCAGCCGAATCTACTCGCCGGTCTGTTGCCACATCTCGACCGTGACGAGATTGAGGTATACCTGTGGATGTTCTTCAACGCCTGGGCTGCCTGCTATCGCGAGGAGGTGCAAGCCATGGTCGAGCATCCCCTGCCAGTCCTCGGATTCTCGAACAGCGCGCCGTTCAAGACGAGTGACCAATCCAATGCGATGAAGTGGCTCGCCTACATGTTCGTCTACGAGCGGGACGGGCTTTTGCACCTGGGCCGCGCACTTCCGCGAGCCTGGTTCACAACTGAGGAAACCTTCGGCGCCACACGGTTGAGCACGCCTGCCGGCATCGTCTCCGTCACATACCATCCGCAACCGGAAGTGGAGCAAATCGAGGCTGAGGTGGAGCTCGAACTTCGGCGTCAACCAGGTCGGTTGCTGCTGCGGTTTCGCCATCCGCGGAAGAAACTTATCTGTTCCGTTTCGGTGGATGGTCGTCCCCATCTGGCATTCGATGCCGAAAGTGGTGATATCGAGCTTACACCCAATAGCGGTCGGATCCGCGTGCTAGTAAGTTACTAAGCAGCTGTTGCATTGTGTGTACGGAGATGGGCCGTGACAAACCTTCCAATTACGACCAGTGAAGTGCAGGCTGTTATTGCAGAAACCGCCAATGGGAAATTGCGCGGGGCGCGGGTGGAGGGGGTGGCCACATTTCGGGGTATCCCCTATGGGGGGCCAACAGAGGGGGCGGCGCGTTTTCTGCCACCAGCGCGACCAGAGCCGTGGACCGGTGTGCGCGACTGCACGGTCATAGGTCCCAGGTGTGTGCAAGGGCCGGGCGTGCTTTTCCTCGACCCGGTGATCGGCGAGTACTTCAGCGGCGGCCGGCTCGATCGGACGGAACTGGCGCAACAGCTCGAGAGCGAGAACTGCCTCAATCTGAACATCCTGACGCTGGGCACGACGGGAAAGCGGCCCGTATTGATCTATATCCATGGCGGCGGTTTTGTCGTAGGATCAAGCGTGCTGACATTGTTCAGCGATCGCTTCGTAGCCGAGCAGGATGTGGTGCTGGTCGGTGTTAACCATCGCCTCAACGTCTTCGGCTACCTGTACCTGGGCGAATTGAGCCTGAAGTACGCCACCGGCAATGTAGGTCAGCTTGATCTAGTCGCGGCGCTGGAATGGGTGCGCGACAACATCGCCAACTTCGGTGGTGACCCGGATAATGTCACTATCTTTGGGGAGTCGGGCGGCGGAGCAAAGATCAGCACGCTGCTGGCGATGCCAGCGGCAAAGGGCTTGTTCCACAGGGCGATCGTGGAGAGCGGGTCACTACTGCATCTTGGCGACCGAGGCACGGGAACGACGGTAGCGCGAGCTGTGCTGGCGGGGTTGGGACTGGACGAGAGCCATGTCGACGAATTGGTGCATGTGCCGGCGGCCGATCTGCATGCCGCACTGAGCCAGGCACCGGGCATCCCGCGAGGGCTGATAGCGCTAGGCCCGGTGGTCGATGGCCTGACGGTGCCACACCAGACATGGAAGCCTGATGCGCCTCCTGAAGCGGTGCGGGTACCGCTGCTCGTGGGCAACTGCAAGGACGAGATGACCTTGTTCGTAGGTGCGTTCGCACCAGGTAACGCTGAGGAGGCATTCCAACTCGATGATGCTGCGCTGCGGGAGCGGCTGGTCAATGGCGGCATCCCGGCGAACGAGGTCAATGCGCTGCTGGCACTCTACCAACGCGACCATCCAACCGAAAACCCGTCAGACCTGTTCTTCCGAATCGCCACCGATCGAGGCGCCCGGTTTAACGCAGTGCGACAGGCCGAGCTGAAGGTGGCGCAGGGCGGGACGGCTGTCTACATGTACTACTTCTCATGGAACACGCCGTGCGGCGGCGGCCGGTTGCGCGCCTTCCACACGGCTGAACTGCCACTGGCGATGCGCCTGGTGGCGCACCCTGAGGTCGAGCAACTGTCGCGGCAGATTAGCGGTGCCTGGGCTGCCTTTGCCCGCACAGGAAATCCAATCCACCCTGGCCTACCGTCCTGGCCGGCCTACACGCTCGAGGAGCGCGCTACGATGATCTTTGATGCGCGTAGCAGCGAGGTCATCAATGATCCGGACGGGGAGATGCGGCGCTTGTTGCGCGATCGGCCGTCGGGATCGTTGTTGTAACCGCCTCAACATGAGCCTTATGAGTGCCTAACCAACCCGGATTACGAGAAACGAGTGGCAACCATGCATGGCTTGCCCTAACTTAACCATCATGATGTGCGGAGGACAACTCCGCACTATGTTACAGAAAGTCATGTGACCCTATGACACAGTTAACTAAAACCCCAATGAGTAAAAAGCAACCTGTGTCCTTAGATACATCTAGCACGGCGGCCATAGTCGAAACATCCGCCGGCAAAGTGCGAGGCTACATCCGCAATAACATCTACACCTTCAAAGGCATGCCCTACGGCGCGCCGACCGGCGGTGCGGCGCGCTTTATGCCACCCACTCGACCCGCACCGTGGATCGGTATGCGCAGTTGTCTGCACTTCGGACACGTCTGCCCGCAAGTTGCCATTTCTGGCTCCTACCTGGTCACCGGTGGTGATAACGCACCTGTGGATGACGAAGATGCATTTCTGTTGTATCGGGCCTATCTGCAACCCGCCGGCGAGGACTGCCTGCGGCTCAATGTCTGGACGCCGGAAATCAACGGCGCCACGAAGCGTCCTGTCATGGTCTGGTTGCACGGCGGCGGATTTCAGGTTGGTTCCGGCCACGACCTGATCGCCTATGACGGCGAAGCCCTGTCCACCCGCGGCGACGTGGTCGTCGTGACAGTCAACCATCGCCTGGGTCCGTTCGGCCACTTGAACCTGGCAGAACTGGGTGGGGAACGGTATGCCGGTTCGGGCAATGTCGGCTTGCTCGACATCGTCCTCGCCCTCGAATGGGTGCGTGAAAATATCGAACGCTTCGGCGGCGACCCAGGCAACGTGATGATCTTCGGCCAGTCAGGCGGAGGCGGAAAGGTCACCGCACTGATGGCCATGCCAGCTGCGAAAGGGCTCTTCCACCGGGCGGCTGTACAGAGCGGTTCAATTCTCAACATGGGGCAGCCCGAGGATACCACCGCTCTGGCCGCACTTGTGCTCGTAGAGTTGGACGTGAAGCCGGGCCACATCGAAGGCCTGCAGCAATTCACCGTCGAACAGCTTCTGGCCGCTGGGCAAGCCGCCGCGCGAAAGTGGTCGTCTGCAGTGAGAAGCTCTGGAGGCGTCGACTTTAGAAAGTTAAGCCGCAGGTTGGGCTGGATCCCGACTGTCGATGGTGTTACCCTGCCGCGCCACCCGTTTGAACCCGACGCGCCGGAACTCTCAGCCAACGTACCGCTACTGGTCGGCACCAACCTCAACGAATTCGTATCGGGAGTGGACAAGCCTGATGCCTACAGCCTGACAAGGCAGCAACTGGAGCAACACCTGAGCGAGCGTTACGGACAGCGGACTACGGCCATTCTCGACACGTACCAGCGATGTTACCCACAAGCTAAGCCATTCGACCTGCTGTCGTACACGGCGGTGGCATCAGTTCGTCAGTCCGCCGTGGACCAGGCAGAGCGCAAGGCGGCACAGGGCAGGGCTCCAGCTTACTACTACCTCTTCGCCTATCGCACACCGGTGCTGGACGGCCGCCCAGGAGCATTCCACGCTGCGGAGATTACCTTCGTGTTCGACAACCTGGGGCGCTGCTCGAACCTGACAGGCGGCGACTCGCAGGCCGATGTACTGGCAGAGCAGATGAGCCAGGCATGGATCAACTTTGCCCGCTACGGCGACCCGAATCACGCCGGCCTGCCGCATTGGCCTGCATACTCAGCCGCGAAGGGCGAAACGATGGTCTTCGACACGCCTTGCTTGGTGCAAGCCGATCCCGACCGCGAGGCACGCCGGATGGTGCTGGGCGATAGCCAGCAAAGGTGAGTCAGCACATCTAGCCAGGGCTAATACTCAGATTTCTTCGCTTGCTATCCCAGGAGCATGTGCAATTGTGCGGCATGCTCCTGCACGTGACGCATGGTGTCGATAGCTATACTGAACTGGCGCCATAACTTCCCTCTATCGAGGATGACCATCACTTTGACTTCACACCTTTTTTTCAGAGAATTGTCACTCTCGTTTCTTTTTATAGACGCACTTCGAGCCGTACAGTCACGTTGTCGCCTTCCACAAGTTTTTCTGCTTTACGGACTTTATCTTTAAGAGGCACAATGTAACGGCCATCTTTGGGAAACAAGGCCGTCTGCCATTCAGTTTTACCAACCTGAACATGCACCGGAATCATTCCCCAACCATAAGTCACGATACCTGATATCACTTTCAGGTCACGGCTCTGCGCCTCCGGAACAGTCACGAAGAAAAAAGGCGAAGGCCCTCTCCAATACCAGATGATGCCGTCGAATTCGAAATCCAACTGACTACCCCTCCTGTCTTCTTGGTCTGTACTGCAACGCCTCCGCCAAGTGCGTCACCTTGATGGCATCGCTCCCGGCCAGATCTGCAATCGTCCGCGACAACTTCAACACGCGGTGAAACGCGCGTGCGCTCATCTGCAACTGGTTCATGGCGCTCTTCATCAAGCTCTGCCCTGGGGCATCGAGCGCGCAATGCACGCGTACTTCGCCCACGCCCATGTCGGCATTGCACGCCATCGTGGTGCCTTTGAATCGTTGTGCCTGGCGGTTGCGCGCCGCCTGCACACGCGCCCGGATAGTGGCTGAAGGTTCGCCGGCGCGCGTGTCACTGAGCTTGTCATAGTCGATGCGCGACACTTCCAGATGAATGTCGATGCGATCGAGCAGCGGCCCGCTGATCTTGTGCTGATAGCGGCTGATCATCGCGGGAGAACACGTGCATGGCTTGATCGGATCGCCATACCAACCGCATGGGCACGGGTTTTGCGCCGCCACAAGCATGAAATTGGCCGGAAAAGTCAATGTCCCAGAAGCGCGGCTAATCGTGACCTGCTTGTCCTCCATCGGCTGTCTGAGGACTTCGAGCGAACGTGCGTCGAACTCGGGGAATTCATCGAGAAAGAGCACCCCGCGATGCGCGAGCGTCACTTCACCGGGATGCGGCACCTTACCGCCGCCCACCAGTCCCGCGTGGCTGATCGTATGATGCGGTGCGCGAAACGGGCGCGACTGGATCATCGGCGTGCCGGGCGGCAGCATGTCGGCCACACTGTAAATGCGCGTCGCTTCGAGCGCCTCCTCTAGCGAGAGGTCGGGCAAGATGCCGGGCAGGGCGCGCGCCAGCAACGTCTTACCGCCGCCGGGACTGCCGGACATCAAACAGTTGTGACCGCCCGCGGCCGCTACTTCTAAAGCTCTTTTGGCAGTTTCTTGCCCTTTGACCTCTTTGAAGTCCGTGATCGGGATAACAGGGCCGCGCACCTGTACACTGTCAAGCAGTGTGTCGTGTGTCGCTACCGGCAGATTCGTCACACCGTTGAGTGCCGCGACGAGGTCAGCCAGTTGACCGACCGCAATCACCTCGACGTTCGGCAAGAGCGTCGCCTCCTGAACATCACCAGCGGGAACAAAGATGCGTTTGTAACCCTTGTCGCGCGCCAGCAGCATCATCGACAACACTCCACGCACGTGCCGCACCGAACCATCGAGCGCCAGTTCACCCAACACCAGTGCGCTCTCCAATGCTTGCCCCATCACCTGCTCCGACGCGACCAGCATGCCCAGCGCGATCGGCAGGTCATAGGCAGGGCCGACCTTGCGCAAGTCGGCAGGGGCAAGGTTGACCGTGATGCGGTTGGTGGGGAAATGCAGCCCGCTGTTCTTGATCGCGGCGCGCACGCGTTCGGCGCTCTCCTTCACTGCTGCGTCGGGCAGGCCAACGAGCGTGAACGACGAGAGGCCGCGGCTGCTGTCGACCTCGACCTCGACAATGGTCCCTTCCAATCCAACAATAGCGCACGAGTTGACTTTGGCAAGCATGCTGTGGCTCCAGAGTATGACGTTTTAGATGGCGATCTAGCACCGATTTTAGCTTAGCTCTGTTTTTTGATAAGGTGCTTAACGGCCTCATGGCTGTTTGCTCAGCGCTCAGCCTCCGCTTCTGCCCTGCGCCTGGTCTCCGATATGATAAGATCTTCGTGCCAGCGCGCATATTGATTTGTCTCACCTGAAAATGCAAACCTCTGCCCTTGTGAGTTGTGATCTGAAATGGGAGCGGAAGCGATGAGTCTGCTGTTCACCAAGCTGCACCACCCCTGGGTTCCCCCGAATGGGGTGTTGCGCTCTCGGTTGATCGAGCGATTGAACGAGGGACTCCTTTCGGGTCGCAGCACCCCGGGCGTGACACTGATCTCTGCTCCTGCTGGCTTTGGGAAAACCACGCTGATCGGTGAATGGATCGCCAACTGCAAGTTACCGGTTGCCTGGCTGTCGCTGGATGAAGGAGATAGTGACCCCGCACGCTTTCTCATGTACCTTGTTGCTGCGTTGCAGACGCTTGCCTGGAACGAGGGCGAAGGCGCGAAGTGTGCAACCGATTTTGGTAAGGAGGTGTTGCGCGCGCTCGACGCTTCGCGCCCCCAGCCTCCGCCCATCGACTCAACTCTGACAGAACTCCTTAACGAGATTACCAGCCTCCCGGATCATTTCATTCTCGTCCTGGACGACTATCACGTCATTGAGGCCACGCCGATCGACCGCGCCCTCACCTTTCTGCTCGATCACCAGCCGGCGCAGATGCATCTGGTCATCACCACCCGTGAAGATCCAGCACTGCCTCTGGCCCGGTTACGCTCCCGGGGGCGCCTGACCGAACTACGCGCCGCTGACTTGCGTTTCACCGCCGCCGAAGCCGCAGAATTTCTAAATCGTGTAATGGGTTTAACGCTCTCGGCAGAAGACATCGCCGCGCTGGAAAACCGCACCGAAGGCTGGATTGCCGGCCTGCAACTGGCTGCCCTTGCAGTGCAAGGGGCACTTTCCTCGCAGAGTCACCAGGACATCCATGGGTTCATCCGGTCATTCGCCGGGGACCACCGGTACATCGTGGACTATCTGGTCGAAGAGGTGCTGCAACGTCAGCCCGTACCTATCCGCAACTTCTTACTCCAGACCGCCATTCTCGACCGGTTGAACGGCCCGCTGTGCGATGCCGTCACCGGTCAGGAAGGAGGCAACGCGCGATTGGAAGCCCTGCAACGGGGCAACTTCTTTGTCGTTCCGCTGGATGATAAGCGCCATTGGTATCGTTATCACCACCTCTTTGCCGAAGTCCTCCACATGCACTTAGCGGTAGAGCAGCCGGATCTGGTGCCTGCTCTGCACCGGCGCGCGAGCGCGTGGTACGAGCATCATGGTTCGACGGTCGACGCGATTCGTCACGCGCTGGCCGCACAGGATTATGAGCGTGCAGCAGGCCTGATCGAGTCGGCAGTGCCTGCCATGCGCCAGAGTAGACAGGAGGTCACGGTGCTCAGCTGGCTCAAGACGCTCCCCGACGACCTGTTCCACTGCAGGCCTGTGCTCAGCGTTCACTATGCCGGGACGTTACTGATGGGCGGTCAGATTAAGGGTGTTGAGTCCCGACTGCAGGATGCCGAACGGTGGCTGAGCACGACAGCTGACATGAATGAGCGGACGGAAACCCCATCGGCTGAGTCCTTCGACTACTCTCCGGATATCCGCCATCGAGAGATGGTCGTGGTGGACACAGCCGAATTTCGAGGTCTGCCCGGTACGATCGCCATGTACCGCGCCGCGTGTGCCCTGGCTATGGGTGATGTAGCCAACACCTTGAAATACGCCCGGCGGGTGCTCGATCTCGTACCAGAGGATGACCATCTCCGGCGCGGAGCGGCAGTGGGGTTCGTGGGACTCGCCTATTGGACGCGTGGCGATCTCGAGGCAGCGCACCAGTCATATGCCGATTGCAGGGCGAGGATGCTGAAGATCGGGCACGTTTCTGACGCCATCGGCTGCACCCTCGCCCTGGCCGATATCAGGATTGCGCAAGGCCGTCTCCACGAGACCATGAGCACCTTTGAGCGGGGATTACAGCTTGCGACATATCAAGGCACGCCTGCGCTTGCCGTGCGGGGAGCGTCAGATATGCATGTGGGAATAAGTGAGCTTTACCGTGAGTGTAATGACCTGAAGGCCGCCATGCAGCACTTGCTGAGTAGCAAGGAGTTGGGTGAAAACATGGGGTTGCCGCAGAATCCCTATCGCTGGCGCGTCGCGATGGCTCGTATACGGGAGGCCGAAGGCGATCTGGCCGGCGCTCTCGACCTGCTCCACGAGGCAGAGCGCCTGTATGTGAGCGACTACTTCCCCAATGTGCATCCCGTCCCGGCGCTGAAGGCACGGGTGTGGGTGGCACAGGGGAGGTTGGGCGAAGCCCTAGGCTGGGCGCGCGAGCAGGGCCTGTCCGTTGAAGACGACCTTTGCTACCTGCGCGAGTTCGAGCACATCACACTGGCCAGAATACTCCTGGTCATGTACAAGGGTCATCACACCGATAGCGGCATTCATGTGGCAATGAGACTCCTGGAACGCCTTCTGAAAGCGGCGCAAGAAGGCGGCAGGACGGGTAGTGTAGTCGAGATACTGGTGCTACTGGCGCTCTCTCACCAAATTCAAGGGGATATCTCTGCCGCTCTTGCGGCACTGGAAAGCGCCTTGACGCTGGCTGAGCCGGAGGGTTACGTCAGAATGTTTCTGGACGAAGGCCCACCCATGACGATTCTGCTGGAAAAGGCCGCGAAACACAGCATCACACCGAACTTTGTCCGTCAACTCCTGACAGCCCTTGGCAAGGTTGAGGACAGACCGCCGGTCAACCCCGCCTTGATCGAGCCGCTGAGCGAACGCGAGCTTGAAGTGCTCCGGCTGCTCAGAACCGACTTGAGCGGTCCGGACCTGGCCCGCGAACTCACTGTGTCCTTGAATACCCTGCGCACCCACACCAAAAACATCTACGCCAAGCTCGGGGTGAACGACCGACGGGCAGCGCTGCGCCGGGCTGAGGAACTCAAATTGGTCTAGCGATCCAGCAAACACTCACCCCGGCCCTGGCAGGTTTATCGAACCACATGCCGGGGTCTTTTTGTATCCCTCACGGCC
>CAIQQO010000202.1 GCA_903873965.1 uncultured bacterium | reverse complement strand
TTTTCATATCACGACTCCGGACGGCAAACTGATATATTCGAGCTTTCCTGTCTCGCCCGGGCTGAACATGCGTACTCCCGGTACCGTTTTTGCCATGAGCGGGGAAGTACACAACCACTTGACCAGCAAGATCGATTTTGCGCCTCCAGAGTTGCAGAAATACCCCGATTTAATAGAAACATACTTCCCCGTGCGTGATGAAAACGGCAGCCGAATTATCGCAGTGGCAAGCTTCTACCAATCATTGGATACGCTTCGCCTGAATATTCTGGAGTCGCAACTCCAGGGTTGGGTTGTTGTGGGGATTGCCACCTTTCTCATGTATGTAACACTGTTTGGTTTAATCAGGTCGGGAAGCGACACCATCAAACGGCAGCAACTCGATCTGGCCGAATCGCGCCAGCAGATTCAGAGCGCGGCCGTTCGAGCAGCGGAAGTCAATGAGGCTGCCATGCGTCGACTTGGCGCCGACCTCCATGACGGTCCCGCACAAGACCTCGGCATTGCCATGATGCGCATGGAGCCACTGCGCGAGGCCCTTGCCGGTCGGAATAGTCCTGACTCACCACAGCCAGACCCGGAAGTCATCGCCTTTGACCTGAACCTGATCCACACAGCCCTGCAATCTTCTCTACTGGAGATACGCAACATGGCAGGTGGATTGCGACTCCCTGATCTCGAGAAACTTGACCTGGCAGGCGTCATTCGCAAGGCAGTCAGCGATTATTGCCGCAAGACAGGACGGCGCGTGAGTGTTGAAGGGCCAGATATGCTGCCCGGTCACGATGCATTGAAGTCGGCCAGTTATCGCATTGTCCAGGAAGCCCTTAACAATGGACACATCCATGGCAATCCGACTCGTCAAGCCGTCACTTTCGATTGTAATGACGAAACCATCAGGATCACCATTGTCGATGATGGCGCTGGTTTCGATCCGGAGAAACTATCAGATCGCGTTGGAAGGCGTCATCTTGGGCTAGCCGGCCTGCAGGAGAGAGCAGAAATTCTTGGCGGGCATCTGCTGATAGAGTCTGCGCCTGGACGAGGAACAACCATCGAAGCCGCAATGCCGCTTTACACCATGACATCGGATCTTGAGATCGATGTAGGATAGTAACTATGTCACCTATACGTGTATTGGTTGTAGATGACCACCCGTTATTCAGGCAAGGGGTTCTTTTTACGCTTGGGCGTAATCCTGATATCGAAGTGGTTGGCGAGGGTGAAAATGGACAACAAGCTGTTGAACTGGCACAAAAACTGCGCCCAGATGTGCTGCTTCTTGACATTACCATGCCTGTTATTGATGGTATACAAGCGGCGACTCAGGTACGGCAACTCATGCCTGATATTCAGATCGTCATGTTGACCGCCTCTGAGGAAGGCGATGACCTGATGGCAGCCATGAAAGCCGGGGCGCGAGGTTATGTAGTAAAGGGTGCCGGCGCTGGCGAAATCGTCACTGCTGTAATTGCGGCCTCACGTGGTGAAGCCTATATAACGCCAAAGATGGCGGGCAACCTTTTACGTGAAATGACCCAGAAGCCCGTGAATGATCCACTATCAGAACTGACAGAGCGCGAATTACAGGTGCTTGACCTGGTAGCACGCGGTCTGAGCAATAAGGAAGTAGGCATTCAACTGAGCCTGGCTGAGAAAACCGTAAAACACTATCTCACCTCCGTGTTACAGAAACTGCATGTGCGTAGCCGCGTTGAGGCGGCATTATTAGCGCAACGACATGGCATGGGCAAAGACCCTGCCAGTTAGTTGCATCATCCACATCAAAGACGAGGTTTATTTCATGTCATCCACAGTCACTTTAGAGAGTCCGACAGCCGGCGCCTTTACCCGCGCTGAGATTGTTAGTCAACCACAGAGCTGGCAGGCCGCTGCTGATGCCGTATTTGATAAAAAGGAAGCCCTGCACGCGATCTTTGCGGCACATTCGGGACAACCGATCATTTTTGTCGGTTGCGGCTCACCTTACTACCTGGAATTGTCAGCTGCTGCTATCTACCGGTCAGTGACGGGACGCATGGCGCTGGCGTTACCTGCATCCGAGATTCTTTTTAATCTGGATAGCGCCTTCCCGCGTCACGTAACTCCACTGGTGGTCGCCGTCAGCCGAAGTGGTGAAACAAGCGAGTTGGTGGCCGCGTGTCGTCTACTCAAAGAAAAGCGGAATTGTACCCTTGTCCTGATCACTGTATCGAATAGCACAACACTGCAAAGCATGGCTGATCTGACAGTCTTTATTCCAGATGCCGACGAAAAAAGCGTGGCGCAAACGCGTTCGTTCGCCGCCATGCTGGTAGCAACATTAGGAATTGTTGCAGTGGCTGCAGGCCATGATGCGCTACTGGCCGAGTTGCGCCAGATATCGACTCAGGGAAATGCTTATGTGGAGCGCCTGCAAGCACCGATAGCAGGATTGATCAGCAACGGCTTCGACCGCCTTTTCTTTCTGGGCTCCGGCATCAGGCACGGTCTGGCCCATGAGGGCTCGCTCAAAATGAAGGAAATGTCAATCACCAATTCGGAGCCGTTTCATATGATGGAGTTCCGGCACGGCCCGCAATCGATGGTGGATGAGCATACGCTGGTTGTTGGTTTGATTTCGCTGAATGCAACTGACGCTGAAGTCAAACTGCTGCGCGAATTAGCCGGATATGGCGGCACTATTCTTGCGATTCATCCAGAGGACAGGCCTGTGAGTGGTGACGGTATTGTCTCAATCCCACTCCCCGGCGGGTTTTCAGAAATCGCAAGTCTAGTTTATTACATGCCAGCTTTGCAACTGCTGGCCTACCACCAGGCCATGCGCAAAGGCGTCAACTGTGACAGCCCGCGCAACCTTCATGCGTGGATCAAATTGCCCGAACTCAAGTAAGCAAGCTCATGTTACGAAGTCTGGCTACCTGCAATAAAACCAGACTTCGCCAGCCCCCTATCGTTCGTAAACAATCCTCCCGCCAACAATCGTTTTCTGCACATAGAGTGCCTCATCAAGAACCGTCATGTCGGCATCGTAACCAGGTTTAAGATTGCCTTTACGATCTCCCAGCTTGATGGATGTTGCTGGCGTCAATGACGACATCGTAACAGCATCATTGAGACTACAGCCTGTAGCTGCGATGATATTCCGCACGGCAGTGTCTAGAGTTAATGTCGAACCAGCCAGACTACCACTTCGGGTGCGCGCTTCACCGTTGTGCACAGTGATATCCTGAGGTCCAAGTTTGTACATGCCGTCTCCCAATCCGACAGCTTCCATGGCATCAGTGATCAGAGCCAGCTTATCTGCGGTTTTGCACTTGTAAATGATATTCATCACGGCTGGATGGACATGCACATTGTCAGCGATAAGTTGGGCAACGACATTGTCATTGGCAAGTATTGCGCCTGCCGTGCCAGGTTCACGATGATGCAGACCGCGCATGCCATTGAAGGTATGCGTTGCCTGTGTCACACCACGCATAAAACAACGCTGTGCCGTAGCATGGTCGGCATCACTGTGCCCGATTGCAATTGCCACCTGCGCCAGCAACGCATCATCAATCATATTGGCATTGGCCGCGATCTCAGGCGCAATGGTGATTAGTCGTGCGATGCCAGTATCGAACCAGCTACGGTATTCATCGCGGTCCGCAGGTCGAATGAGGTCTGGAAATTGGGCTCCGCACTGCTTGACATTCAAGTAGGGACCCTCAATGTGCGCACCCAGTATCTGGGCGCCGGTCGTTCCGGCCACCATCATTGATTTAATGTTGAGCAAGGCAGCATCAATATCGGCTCGAGGCGCAGTCATCGTTGTTGGCAGAAAACTCGTCACACCGTGACTGGCAAAGAAAACCGACATTGTTTCGAGCGCCAGCGGCGTGGCATCCATAGTGTCATGATCCAGAGCGCCATGAACGTGAATGTCGACAAAGCCTGGAACAACCGTGTACTCTCTGGCGTCTACAACGGTGGTACCAGATGGCGGGGTTACATCGGAAGTGATCTGCGTGACAACGCCATCACGAACATGAACATTGACATTTCTTAACGTTTCTTTTGGCAGCACCAGTGTGCCGCATTGAATGACCAGATTTGACATGGGAATAACTATACCCGCAGTAAATCATGCTGCCGACTTAGGCGCGTTGTTGAACCGGAAAGTAGACGGTATAGTGTTCATCACGCACTTCATACAATGGCATAAATCGCAAACCGTTGGCTTGTCCATGCGTCTTGTAGGTAGATATCCAGTTCGTCCACTCACGCTCATTGTCAGGTTTCAGGATAGAAGCTGGATCTGAGCGATCGCCATAGAGCGTGGGTTCGTCATGCGTTATCCCTGCAAGCACAACGGGGCCATCCATAAACGAGATGGTCGTTGGTTCATCGGTGAGTGGTTCAACCGTCAAGCCTTTGGGTAGCACGATGCGAACCGTATCGTTGTGCCACTTGCGTTGAATTTTCACAAAAGTTGAAGGCGCAAATGGCACATCAATATGTTCACCATTAATCTCAAAAACCGGCTTTTCATTCAGCCACCACGGCAGGCGGAAAGACACCGTGAACTCGGCTGGCTGTGCAGCCGCAATAGTCGTAATTACGGTCAAGTTCCCTGGCCGATGAACTGCTCTGGTCTGCTGATCGTACTTCTGACTGATCGTGACATCAACATCATCCCATTTCCAGTTAACATCGGTCGGGATGTATTGGCATATCGCCATGCCCTCTGGTGTTCTGTAATACACGCCTCGGGTATAGAGCGTCTGCGCCTGCACCAACGTGCCGTGACAACACCAGAAGTCTTCTGTTGGTGAACCCCACTTCTTCACCGCGCCGGGCTGTAAAGGTAGAAAATAGGCGATCATTCCGGTACCAGGATGCTGCTGCGCCAGAATGCCATTGTATAGATTCCGTTCCCAGTAATCGGCATACTGAACATCACCCGTCCACGTCATCAGATATTCTGCCAGTCTCATCATGTTGTATACGACACAGTGCTCCTGGTTCTTATCGCCCAGACGTGCAGCAAGTTGCCCTGGCGGAGTCCATATCTCACCACAGGTCTGCCCACCAGTGCAGTATGCGCCACGCTCCGAGACCGCAAAACGCCAGTATGCTTCAACAATGCTGCGCCAGCGCGAATCACCCGTCACCTCAAATGCACGCGCAGCCCCATGCACCTCAGGCACCGTCGTGTTGGCATGCATATTGGTCAGTACGTCGTCACCCTTAAGCAATCGGTCAAACAGGCGTGGTCGATCATAGTGGTTCATGAGATCGAGATGCTCCTGCTTGCCTGTCACACCGTAAAGATTTGCCCAAACTTCAAGCATGCCACCTGTTTCAGTATCGAGGATGTCGTCCATCTGGTTACGATTGAACTGCGCTGTCCAGTGCGAGAACCACCGTGCTGCATTGATCAGTACATCGAGTGCCTGTGTGTTACCAGAAAGGGCATACATGTCATACAGTCCCATCAGAGTCTTGTGCAAGGTATAGTGCGGCGCCCATACTGGCTTGCCGCGGGCTACCCAGTCGAGGTATGAAGTCGGAATCGATCCGATCCACTCACCTCCATTCTCACGCTGGCATCGCGCCAGTTCTGACACGATGCTATTGGCTTTGGCCTTGATTTCAGCGTCGCCTGTTTCAGCCCAGATCATCGCAGCACCAGAGAGCCAGTGTCCCAGAAAATGCCCGCGCACCTGGCTGGTAGGTGATTCCCACCCCCAGTGACAATCGATAGGTTTATGCGGCGGAGACCACAAGCCAGCCTCCATGTAGAAACTCTGCAGCAAGTTCTCATTGGTCAAGCTCATCATGTACTTGCGATTCAGATTAAAGCGTTGCTGGAACATGCTGGGGGCTAACCGAATACGACTGCGGTCGACTGGTTGAAACTGATATTGCATATACCAATTGTGTATCAAAAACAGATATTGGTTCAGAAACACGAGCATGACTACAATAGGCGATGAGATTACGCATGACTATCCAAACACAACCACTCCGTGTTGCCATCATTGGAACGGCTCGTCGTTCAGACTACCTATATGGCCCTATTCTGCGGGCTCTCCCCAACGACGTACAACTTGTCGGCGTGTGGGGACGCAGTGCTGAGTCCGCACGCCGACTAGGAGAGAGCCTTGGCGCTCCTTGGTATTTGGATATGGACAAGCTTGTTCGCGAAACCGCACCGCAGATCGGCATTGTGTCGGTGAATTACGGCGCAAATGGACAGGTCGGACTTATGGCGGTACAAGCCGGGCTGAACGTGCTACTGGAAACGCCGATTGCACATAAACTCAGTGAAGCAGATACGATCATTACGGCAGCACGCGAACGTGCTCTAATAGTTGAAGTTGCTGAACAGTTCCATCGGCGCCCGCTAGAGGCCATTAAGCTGGCTTTGATTGCATCAGGTTTATTGGGGCGCGTCTATACCTCATTCAACGATTTCGCTGGTCATGGATATCATGGCATCAGCGTGATGCGTAGCTATCTTGGATTTAACGCACGCCCGATACAGGTCACTGGCGCTGTGCGCAAATATGAGCTGGGTTCGCACTGGTCACGACTTGGGAACAAGACCGGCGAGCGCACTGAAACTCAGGAACATGGCCTGATCGAATTCGAGGGTGGCTTGTTGGGCATCTTTCATTGGACCGATGTCGGTTATGACTCGCCACTGCGCTGGTGGCGCAGCAGTCGTTTCATGGCTGAGAAAGGCATGGGCATTACAGTAGGCGTGGGCCTGGACGTGCAGGAAAGACTAAGCATGACTTCACTGGATGGTGAAGCGCCATGCTTCATCACACTTGAGCGTCGCTGGGAACGCGTGGACGGTGGTGCATTGATCGCCATGGTAGCGCATACATCTGATCCCGATCTGCCGACAGTTACCTGGGAAAATCCATTCAAACCATTGCAGCAAGGACATGGCCGCCAGTGGCATGACGATGAGATCGGGGTTGCAGGATGCCTGCTCAGCCTCGTAAATGCCATGCGTTCCGGGTCGGAACCCACCTACGGGCCGCTACAAGCACGCCTTGACCAGGAACTCATCCTCGCGATTCGACAATCATCGCTTGACGGCGGAAGACCCATCATGCTGCCAATCGATCCAGCAACACAAAGTTTATAGAGTGATGGAACTAACCAGTGACCTTCCAACTCTGCTCATTGTGCCCGGTATGGGCAATTCCGGGCCAGACCACTGGCAGACTCATTTGCAGAACACCTTCGCTGGCGCACATCGTATTGCGATGGACGATTGGCTTGAGTTTGACTGCGGCGCCTGGGTAGAGGCACTCGACAAAGCTATTCGATCCACTACGGGCCAGGTCATTGTTGCAGCTCATAGCGCCGGCGTTATCGCCGTTGTGCATTGGGCAGACCAAAACATGGATGCAGCAAGAATACATGGCGCTTTACTGGTAGCACCGGCCGATTATGAAACAGAACGCGAGGATTCAGCACCACTTGACTACATTACTGCCGCAGGTTGGATACCAATCCCGCTTATGGCCTTGCCTTTCCGCAGCATCCTTGTAGCCAGCAGCGATGACCCCTATACGACGATTGCACGGTCAGCCCACATGGCTCGTGCGTGGGGCAGTCAGTTTAAAGACCTTGGCGCACACGGCCATATCAATGTGGCTGCCGGGTTTGGTCAGTGGCCGCTTGCCGAGCAACTCATTCACAAATTACAGCAGCCTGCCCAAATGGAACGCCCGGATTAGCGAATGCAATTTGAATTTTGCCGTTTAGCCCCATCGGTAGATTGCTGCGCCAATGAACAGCCGTACAACACCCAGTCCAATGAATGTAGCCGGAATTCCCACCATGCTGGCCAACATTGGTCCTGCAACAGATCCAAGGAGTGCTGCCACATTCCCTAGTACTGAGTTCCAGGATATCCAAACCGTCGGATCCGTTTTGGGAACACTGTCAAGGTGGTAGTTATACTGCGCAGCCATGAGTATCCCGGCAGCCAACCCGCCAATCAAGGCGGAAACCAAGTACAAGGTGGCATCATGGGCAAAGGCCAGTATGACTGTCTGGAAACACAACATCACCATCCCATAAGCAGTCATGGCACGATTACCGTAGCGATTCGCCAACTTACCTACAAAAAGGGAGGTAGCAAAGACCAGAATACTTGTGGCTGCACTCCCAATGCTGATGACGGCGTCATCCAGATTGAGCTGATTGACAGTAAATAGAGGCACGATGGGCGCAAGCATATTGGCAATCGAATTCATCGCAAAAAGCATGATCAGAACAACCAGATAGTGGCGACCTGCAGGATCATGACCGGGGACTAACTTGCTCCACCATGGACGTTTTGCTCCGTCTTGAACAACAGGTGATGGCACTAGCGGGGAAACGGGCTGAGGATATTGTTTTATACGGATCAGCACTGGCAGTGTGGCAATGGCACCCGCGAAGCCGATAAAAAAGACAACCTGGTAACCTATGGGGGTAGTCAAATGCAGCAGCAACTGTCCACAAGCCAGGGTAACGAAAAACGAGATGATCGACATAAGCGAATTGCGCACGCCAACTACAGAACCTCGCCATTCCGGTGGTATCCCAAGCATAAAGAAGGGTCCGAAACAGATATTGAGAAAGGTGTTGGGAATGGCCATGAGCACAGTCATCACAATTACTACATCGACACGGTTGGCTGTTGGCACCAGAGTGGGTATAAACACGTATGATAACAGGAGCATCCGGGCTATCAGTGCGCCAACAACAACGCTATGCTTAGGTTGAAAACGACGCGCAAGTAATCCTACTGGGATGCTGGCGATCAGCGCAACAATGGCGGGGCCAGCATTCATCCAGCCGATTTGTTCGCCTGTAGCACCTGCACGCGCAGCATACACAGTTAGGAACACGGCAGTCGAGCCAATATAGAGCCCCCAAACAGCAATATCCAGATAGAACAGGACAAAGTTGCTGCGCAAGTGACTTGGGATGTCGTATAAGACGCGATTCACGGGTTATTGACCCCGATTTGAGTGGCGCTCAACCCGAAGAAGTCGCCTATCAAGTGTTGGGTGTTGTATATCATTGGCTTATATTGCGGTAGCCATTATCCCAGTTTCTTGCAAGCGCCAATGGGGCCATCACTGCCTCGGGATCGCCTGTCTGATAATTCTCGTGTACCGAGATTATCTGGAGAATGCAGGGTCGGCAGGCTGAGTGATAATTCAGACTGTAATCCAGTGAAAAAGGAACTCAAATGAAAGGCATTATTCTCTCAGGTGGGCTGGGCACACGACTATATCCCCTCACCACGTCATTGTCCAAGCAGATCCTGCCGATCTTCGATAAACCGATGATCTATTACCCGCTTTCTATTTTGATGCTGGCTAATATCCGTGAGATCCTCGTTATCTCATCGCCAGAGCATATCGAACTATATCGCACGCTACTCGGGGATGGACAACGACTGGGTCTGCAGATTGAATATGCTGTCCAGCCCAAACCGCAGGGTGTGGCTCAGGCATTTCTAGTTGGCGACACGTTTGTCGACAACAAACCATGTGCGTTGATCTTCGGCGACAACTTTTTCTATGGGTATGGCCTTTCTGGACGGCTTGAAGAAGCCGGCAAACTTGCTGACGGTGGACTCGTCTTTGCTTATTACGTGAACGATCCGCAGCGATATGGCGTCGTCCAGTTTGACAGTAACGGAAAAGCCATCAGTATTGAAGAGAAACCCAAACAGCCAAAGTCTCGTTATGCTGTCACCGGCCTATACTTTTATGACAGCGACGTAGTGAATGTCACTCGCCAGTTGAAGCCATCAGCACGCGGTGAATTAGAGATCACTGATCTGAATAACATCTACTTACAACACGGCAAGCTCAAAGTCGAAGTATTGGGGCGTGGTATAGCCTGGCTCGATACTGGCACCCACGAAAGCCTGCTTGAGGCCGGCAATTTTGTGCAGACCATTGAACACCGACAGGGGCTGAAAATAGCTTGTCTCGAAGAGATTGCCTACCGCAAAGGGTACATTACGGCAGAACAGGTACTGGCTGTGGCATCAATCAGCAAAGACAATCCATACTGTCAGTATTTGCGTAATATGATCGAGGAACCGCTGGCCATTTCCTAGCTCAATGCCACATGCTAATCGAACTCGACCTACCAGCATTTTGCGTCGTTTCGCCGCTCTTTGAGGCGCTGAGGATTCATCTCGCCATCGATAGCGTGATGAACGGCGCTACGCCTGCCCGGTTATTTACTGACGACGCAACGAGTCCGAACTGCGCCCTGATATGGTATGGGCACAGAATACTACTCGCAGGTGATCCTGATCATCAATCATCCAGTGCTGCTGCAGCTGATTTTATAGCCAGCGTGGTTATTCCGCACGAGCTCGGCCGCGGTAATCACTGGTTATCGCTGTATTACGAACCAGATCAGTGGGCAGAATCGATTGAGCATGATTTGCTACCGGGTAAAAGTTGTCATCGTGCTTTACGCCAATACTACGCCTGCGACACGCGTCTGCCCGATACTGTCGATGCGTTCAGTGAAGTTCCTGCGGGGATGTCGCTGCAGAGAGTGGATGCCAAATTGGTTGGAAATCACGCGCTGATAAACCTGGATACACTCAAGGAAGAGATGTGTTCCGAGCGCCCGAGTGTGGATAACTTTCTTGCACGAAGCTTCGGCGTGTGCCTCATACAGAACAGCGAATTGATCGGCTGGTGCCTGTCGGAGTACAACAGTGCAGATCGGTGCGAAATTGGCATAGAAACACGAGAGCCGTTTCAGCGCCGTGGGCTAGGTACACTGATGACGCGAGCTATGGTTCAAATAGCCCGTAGTGCAAGTATTCGTGAAGTCGGGTGGCATTGCTGGGCTTCCAATGTCGCCTCCGGGAAAACGGCGTTGAAAGCCGGATTTCATCACGTATGCAACTACCAGTCACATCTCATTCGGATCAAAGAGTAATCTACCGCATAGCCGTACATCGACTGGGCAATATCAGCTCATCCACTGAGGTGAACGATACGTCAGTGTTTATGCGCGCTCATCCCAATATGCATTGTGTTCACGGTTGAAGAACGCGATCGCCCAGGCTGAAACACTGGGCTGCATAAGAAATGATGGATCAATCTTTATGCAGCCTTCGAATCATTCTGGTGCAGCCGACCGTTCGATTCCTATCAGAATAAACACCTGATGTGTTGAGAACGCTGTAGTGATAGCCTCTTTACTAGTCTATCCAGCCATGGTCATAGGCTGTCTTATACATGGCAACGATATTCTCAGGTGGGCTGACAGCCTGAATATTATGGCACGGCGCCAGGATATAACCCCCACCTTCACCCAACAGGCGTAGATCGTCCATCACCTCATTGCGGACATCCTCGACAGTACCAAAAGCCAGCGTAAATTGGTTATCCACACCGCCATGGAAAATAAGTTTGTCGCCAAAATCACGCTTCAGCTTTTCGCGCTCCATGCCGGGACAACGCCATTGGATCGGATTGAGCACATCGATCCCAAGCGCAATCATCTCTGGCAAGATGCGGCTGCAATTGCCATCGTTATGATGGAAAACATAGGCACCAGCCTGATGAGCCAGATCGATGATACGTTTCATTCCGGGCAACAAGAACTGCCTAATCTGTTTTGGCGAGAACATCAAATCGGTCTGCCCCCCCATATCTTCGGCGACATAGGTGATCATCACCTTACCCGGAATCTGTTCATAGATGCGGCGCGTATTCTCATAGGCTAGATCGAACATCTTCCCCATGCAGTACTCGACAATCTCGGGATTCTCGATCAGATCCATAAAAGCCTGTTCATCGCCACGCAGGTTTTTGTACATCAGAAAAGGTTCAGATCCACCGCCGCGTATCGGATATTTCTCGCGACCTTTGATCTGGCTGGGTACCTCGCTATAATCCCACCAGTCTGCTTTAGGAAACTGATAATTCTTTTCGATTTCTTCAACGCTGTTATACACTGCAAGCGGACTATGGATCAGCTCTCTATAGATTCCGGTACCGTACTCGATGTTGCGGTACTTGCAGCCATACATATCCTGCAACGGATGAAGGCGCGGACCTTTGTACTTGGGATGCACCGTGACTACGTAGTCCACATGCATCTTCTCCAGCGCCTGTCGCCGTGTCCGGCATCCAAGATGCGCCAGAAGTTTCTTTGCAGCTTCATCGGTAGTCCAGTAATCCATTGGAACACGGTCGGGCTTCTGGCGTGTTAAAACAGCCAGCCATCGCTCACGCGGGGTCATTGTTTCCTTTCTCATGTGATCTCCATTGTTCATATTCTGGCACTCTTCATCTTTTCGAGTCCTATCATGATGCTACATAGCCAGTACCAGCATTTCCAGCATTTCTCCATTGGTTAACTTAAGTGGATTGGCCTGCATGCTACTGGCCACGGCTGACCTTTCGACAAGTTCAGATAAGTGTTCGGATGTCATACCGTAAGTGCCTAGTGCAGGGATATGCAACGCGGCGCATAACTCCTCAACCCAGATAACGCCGTCTTGAGCCGTAGCCGACGGATTGGCTGTAAGTATGCGCGCCACTTCGTCATAACGACGCAAAGCCATACTATCGGGTTGGCGCTCAGCTAAAGCCATGACATTGATCGCCATCACCGACGGCAACAGGCGCGCACACACCGCACCGTGCGGCGCTGGGAACATCCCACCAATCGGACCGGCAAAGCCGTGAACAGCGCCCAATCCAGCGTTGGCCAACGCCAGACCGCCCAGAAGACTGGCCAATGCCATCTCTTCGCGAGCATTCACATCATCACCATGCTCGTATGCCTGGCGCAATGATTGTGCTGCACGCCGCATACCCTCACGGCAAAACGCATCAGACATCGGATTGGCCTTTATGGACACAAACGGTTCGATGAGTTGGGTTAAAGCATCCATGCCAGTGCTGGCTGTCACAGACGGGGGCAATGATACAGCGAGATGCGGATCGATCAAAGCCACGCGCGGGAGCATGGTGGAACTGCGCAGGCTGGCCTTAACCTTGTGTTCCTTTGATGCCAATACAGCGTTACGTGTGACTTCGGCGCCAGTCCCTGCCGTAGTCGGAATAGCAATGCAAGGGGCAGAAGGTTTCGAGAGTGCTTTGCCTTGTCCAATAACCTCTAGATAATCTAGTGGATCGCCGCCATTCGTCAGCAACGCCGCTATGGCTTTTGCACTGTCGATCGCACTCCCACCACCAAAACCAATCACGACATCGCACAGCTCTGCACGAGCTTTATCAGCTCCAGCCTTAATGCCCTCAGTAGTAGGTTCGCCATCTACATTCAGAACAACGGCTGATATGCGTTGAGAATTCAACACATTCAGCAAGATCGCGGACTGATCAGCTGGCATACCTGTCGCAACAAGTGCACGCTGACCAAATTCAGCAGCTAATTTTCCAATCTGTTGAATTGAACCCGGTGCGAAAACTATCCGGCCGGCTGTCACAAATTCAAAACGCATCATTCCCCCATCCCTGGTCATCAGGGAAGCAATTAGTGAACCTGACTGCAAAACGTGGTTCAACCATCATATCGGAGACTGCATCACGCCACGTCTTATAGTGTGATGTCTCACGATGCTTGAGTTGGTCTTCAGGTGTGCGATAGACCTCAATGAGAATGAATCGCGCAAGATCATCGGTCTGCTGAATAACATCAAATCTCGCAATTCCTTCCTCTTTGACGCTATAGCGTGCATTCTCAATACTTGCTTGTCTGAACGACTCAACCATCTCGGTTTTCACATGGACGTGTACATGGACAATATGCATAGGTGCCTCCACGTCACTGTTATAGTTCAGTTTCAGAAAATGGGGAATGATGATTTACCGTGTTTGAAGGTGTATATCGACATGATCGCGATGGTATACTCCCGAAACGATGCCCAGGCCTAACAGATGGTTTTTATTCATCCCAGTCATTCCCACCATCATCTATGTCCTCAATTTGCTTTTTTACCCTTCGCGCGATGGATTAATACTCTGGCGCCGAGAGTTTGATGTATCGCTTGATGCCATCCTGCCGTTGATCGTATGTGTGTCTCTCTACTCGGCTGTTAGCTGGTTGCTGATTCGTCGTATTAAACCTGATGGCGGCCTAACAAGGATGCAGCGCATTGAACTCATCACACTGGTCGTTCTTGGCAGCCTGGCGATTCAGTGGAGCGTGACACGGGTAAGTGAACCTGATCCACTGGCAGGAATTGCGTGGCGTACGTACGCAATCAAAAGTGGCGGTTACTGGACTGTAGGTGCGCAGGTTCAGGATTTGGGTGAATTCATCGCCAACTACACGGTAAACGCACCAGAATACCCCGTTCATCAGAGCCGACATCCACCAGGCCTTTCATTGATTTACTGGGGCGGCGCCCAGCTCTTCAAACTCACTCCCGAAGTTGCCAATACCGTGGCTAACTGGCTGCGTCCATACAGCTGTTTGAGTGATGTATCGACAACCGTAGCAGCCAACCAAATGGCAGCAGGCGCTTTCGGAATCGTAGTCGAAATCGCATTGGCCATGCTGACTGTTTGGCCATTGTACTTATTGGTGAAGCGCGTAGCAGGCACGTCCGCAGCAGTCATCGCCGCTTTGCTTTACCCGTTAACGCCTGGATTTGGTATGTGGGTAGCGCAGGATGATCGCATCTTTCCGTTGGTGACAATCACGGTCCTGCTCTTGTGTGAAGCCATTGTCACCGAAAACAGCAACTGGCATGCCTTTCTAGCTGGATTGCTGCTGTCCCTGGCCACATTTGCCAGTTTTGGAAATGTACCAATGGCGCTTATTGCATGCATCTATGTTTTAGTCCGTATTACTCAAACAGAGCCGTTTTGGCGGAAATTTCAGACGTGGCGCAAGCGCATTTTGCAGGCAATTCTTGTCGCAATTGGCTCCATATCCATCTGGCTGCTATCATATATTTTCTATGGTCTCAATCCTATTGAGCTATATAAAGTAGTTATTTCCAGCCATCTCAGTATCGATTTCCCATACTGGCCTTTTGTCGCGTGGCACCCATGGGATATCATCACTTTCATCGGCCTACCGGTCGTAGCGATCACTGCATTGGCAGGCTGGAAAAAGGCAGCGCCATTGACCGCTGCATTTTGTGTCACGCTGCTTGTTATGTCTGTTTTGCATATAGCCCGTGGAGAAACCGGACGCGTATGGCTATTTTTCACGCCCGTTGCCGTCGCAGCCGCAGCCGTCATCATCGCACGTAAACGACAGGGGGAGCAGGCTTTGGTGATTCTGCTTCTAGCCATTCAACTCATTGTGATGGCAGGTGTACTGCGCATATTGAACGATTATGGTATTACGCCGGCAAAAATGCCGGCTGTGCAGATACCTTCGGACGCCACCACCATCGATACTCGCTTTGGTGCAAGCGGCCAGATTGCATTATTGGGCTATAAAGTCCCCGAGTTGCGGGTTGGCGCTTATCAGACCATGACACTTTATTGGCAAAGAATGAGCCCCGAACCCATTAATGTAGCCTACAAAGTATTCATCCACGTCGCGACCAATGACCAAGACCAAACCCGCGTTGCATCAGACGATACAGGACCTGTAGACTGGCTATATCCCACAACGTGCTGGCAACCAGGGCAAATCATAGAAGACATTCATCCCCTTACTACTTCGATTGATACTCACCCCGGCCAATATCCAATATTCGTAGGCTTATATGACCCCCATGGTAAAGTGCGTCCGCCTACATTTGCCAGCCCACCCAGCCGACAAATGTATGGATCAATACTGTTACCGCAACCTGCCAATGTCACTATAGAGGCTCGCTAGATTCAACTGCGTCATTTCGATTGGGCAGCCCAGGCCATACGTCAACGTAAGCACCCAATCTGGTCCTTTTCAATAGCGAAAACAAACAAAGGGTGCCATTCGCAAACGAATGGCACCCTAAAGCCCGATAAAATCTGGCTTATGCTGCCGGAGTATCTACAGTAGGCGCTGCGGGTGGAGGCGCAGGTGGCGCCTTGGCTACCGTCGGTCTAACAGCCAAGCGCTCCTTAAGACGCGCCGACTTGCCCTGTAGCTTGCGGAAGTAATAAAGCTGTGCACGACGTACCTTGGCATGTTTCAGAACTTCCACTCTATCAATACGCGGTGACAACAGCAAGTAGGTGCGCTCTACTCCAATGTTATTCGTCGCGATACGACGAACAGTAAAAGAGGCATTGGCGCCGCCCTTGCGTATTCGAATCACGGTACCCTGAAACACCTGAATACGTTCGCGATCGCCTTCAACAATGCGCTGATGAACGCGAACGGTATCGCCAGGCTGTAATACCGGAATTTTCGGATTAGGAACTAAGCTCTTTTCGAGCGATTCAACAAGATTCATCTCTCTATCCTCTGGTAAAGCCTTAGCGCTTCGTGTATGTTGGTGCCTTGCGGGCGCGCTTCAAACCTGGCTTCTTACGTTCCTTCTCGCGCGCATCGCGTGAGAGAAAGCCGGCGGCTTTTAGTGCAGCACGAAACTCGATATCGATTTTGAGCAGTGCGCGTGCAACGGCCATGCGAGCAGCAATGGCTTGACCTGTGCTGCCGCCGCCATTAACATGCACACTGATGTTGTATCGCTCCTCAGCACCGGCAACCGCGAGTGGAGACTTTACAGCCTGACGGTCCAGTTCCTTCCCGAAATAGGCTTCCAATTCGCGATCATTGATCAGCACTTTACCGCTGCCGCCACTATACAGTCGCGCGCGCGCAGTAGCTTCCTTACGGCGACCAACGCCTTCATAGTATTGCTGTGTTTCAGTCATTCCTTATATATCTCCAGCCAGGATTACCGCTAAACTCGATTCCGGTTTACTTGTCCTCAAGCACCTGGGGCTGCTGCGCAGCATGAGGATGCTCGGTTCCACCATATACTTTCAACTTGGTAATCATACGACGACCTAGTTTACCATGCGGGATCATACCCCACACGGCTTCGCGAATGGCGCGCTCAGGTCTGTGGGCCAAGACTTTCTTCAGAGAGACCTGCTTCAAGCCCGCGCCGGCATACATCGAATGGCGCACATACATCTTCTCTTCCAGGCGATTGCCAGTCACTGCGATCTTCTCAGCGTTAATCACAACCACAAAATCACCGCAGTCAACACTGGGGGTATAAGTGGGTTTGTGCTTGCCAATAATCATCTGGGCAATTTTGGACGCCACGCGCCCCAATGTTTTGCCTTCAGCATCCAAGACATACCAAGTCTTATTTGCCTGAGCTTCTTCAGGTGTCGTCACGTAGGTTTTCTCTACTTTCATCGTCTACCATCCTCAAGAGCCCTGCTTCAGGAACCTGGTTTAAGCGATAGCAGCCACACCGCCGCCTGTTATTGCCGAAACCAGGTTCCTCCAAGTCTCTTTATCTAATAAATCACCTTTACCAAACTAAGCCCACATGCTGGGGCCATTCCCTTGATACGCTGTGAGTCTTTGCTCGCAAGTATGTCGCGAACACTATCGACTTCGATCTTTTTTCTTCCGACCTGAACGAGCACCAGTACAATGTGCCGCACCATTCGAAAGAGAAAGGCATTCGCCTCAATTGTAAATAACAGACCGGAATCGATAGTTCGCTCCGTACGTTCGATCGCCTGCCAGCCTGCCCGCACTACCCTTCGCACTGTGACATCGCCTTGCGGCGCTGACCCAAACGCTGCGAAGTCATGCTCTCCAACCAGAATACCAGATGCCTCGTTCATCAGATCCAGATCAAGGTTGCTGGTTATCTGCCAAGTGTATCGACGGGTGAGTGGATGCCTAACCGGCAAAACAGACACCACATACTCATAGATGCGGCTGCGTGCACTAAACCGTGGATGAAATGAACCTTCACACTCCATCAAGTCCAGAACAGCAACATCATCCGGCAATCTCATGTTCAACGCCTTATGAAGATCAGTGATTGAATGCGACCACGTGGTGTTAAATACAATCACCTGACCAGCAGCATGCACCCCGGTGTCGGTTCTCCCGGCACCAACGATACCTACCGCCTCTTCACATGTTAAACTAAGCGCCTCCTCCAATACACTTTGAACACTGCGTGCGTTTTTCTGTCGCTGGAATCCGTGAAAGTCGGTCCCATCATATTCAACTGTCGCACGCAGCCTTAAAGTCAAGCCTCAACCCACTCAATCAACGCCATCTGAGCATTATCGCCCTTGCGCGGGCCAAGTTTGTAAATGCGGGTGTACCCGCCCTTGCGTTCACGAAATCGCGGCGCGATATCGGTAAACAGCTTGCGAACCACTTCAACGCCGCCGTCAACCTGTGCTGCAACCAAACGGCGTGCAAACACCTGACGCGATTTCTCGCCATCCAGACCGGACTTAGCAATCGTAACCAGCTTTTCAGCTTGATCGCGAATAGCCTTGCATTTCGTTTCAGTGGTCTGAATACGGCCGTGGTCAATCAATTCTGTGACCAGGCTGCGGCGCAGTCCTTGACGCTGCGCGGTTGTTCGACCAAGCTTATATCCACGTATCTTGTGTCTCATGATGTTCTACGCTTCTTCCTCACCGACAACAAGCGGTGTATCATCATCGGGCTCACTTGGCCACAGGCCACGAGCACGTAACTTCTCTTTCAGCTCCGTCATTGACTTTTCGCCGAAATTACGCAAATTAGTCAGCGTTCCACCATTCTTATCAATCATATCGAGCAGATCACCGATCGAGGAAATACCAGTGCGTTTTAGCGCGTTATACACACGCACGCTCAACTCTAACTCCTCAATAGGTTTACCACTCGTCTCAGGTGGAATACCCTTGCTCTCGCCCGCGCCTTCCTGCAACTGATCATCAGGTGAAATCCCTGATATCAACTGCAAATGCTGTACGAGAATCACCGCCGCCTGTCGCAAAGAGTCTTGCGGGCGTGTAGTGCCGTCAGTCCAGATCTCAAGGATCAGCCGGTCGTAATTGGTCATTTGACCAACGCGCGCAGCCTCAACCTCGAAATTCACCCGCTTAATCGGGCTATAGATCGCATCCACTGGAAGCTCGCCAATGGGAAGCTTACCACGCTGCTCCGCAGGGGAGTAACCGCGACCAGCTTCAACCTGAAACTCAACATCCAGCTTCGCCTTGCTCGAGTCTGTTGTCAGAAGATAGAGATCAGGATTGATGATCTCTATCTCGGGCGGGACGATGATATCACCAGCCGTGACAACACCTTCTCCGCGAACTTCGAGACGCATCCGCATAGGGCCTTCACCATGCATATGCAGACGAATCTGCTTAACGTTCAGCATGAGTTGCATCACGTCTTCTTTGACATGCGGGATGTCTGAGAATTCATGATGAACATCCGTCAAACGCATGGATGTAATGGCCGCGCCCGGCAACGAACTGAACAAAACACGCCGGAGCGCGTTGCCTACCGTTACGCCGTAGCCCTGCTCCATCGCACCGATGATAAATCGGCCGTAATCGCGCGTCAGGACGTCGCTTTCAACTTTAGGAAATACTGGTGCAGATAACACCTTTCCCTCCAATTTCCGACTTTCGATATTCAGACTGCGATCCGAAACCATCCACAAAACAAACAGACCCGGAATCGAAACTGAAATACCAAAAACCAATTAGCGCGAGTAATACTCCACAACCAACTGCTCTTTAATCGGAGCTTCGATCTGGTCACGAGAAGGCAGGGATTGAATGAGGATCGACAAAGTCGACCGATCAGGGCTAATCCACTGCGGTACGCCCGCAGCATCCTTTTCTTCCAGCAGCGCCTTCCAGTAGGTAAGAGGCCGGCTATTCTCACGCACGGCAATCTTGTCGCCAGGCTTAACCAGATACGACGGGATGTCCACTGGGTGGCCATTCACCGTGAAATGCGCGTGACAGACCAATTGACGGGCATTAGCGCGCGAGGCAGCATAGCCCGATCGATAAACCACATTGTCCAGACGGCGCTCCAACAAAATCAGAAGCTGCTCGCCGGTAACGCCACGCTTCTTTAGCGCTTCGCGGAAGTAGCGGCGGAACTGCGCTTCCAGAAGACCGTACAATCGGCGAACCTTCTGCTTCTCGCGCAACTGCAATGAATAGTCGCTTGTCTTGGCGCGCTTCGCCTTGCTGTTTGGGCCATGCTGGCCGGGTATATAGCCGCGCTTCTCTACGGGGCACTTCTGGCTTAAGCAGCGTGTCCCTTTCAAAAACAACTTGTCGCCTTCGCGTCGGCATAGGCGGCAAACTGGTCCAGTATGTCTTGCCATAGTATTTTTTTCTTAGTATGAACGCTAATCAGACGCGGCGCTTCTTGGGAGGACGGCAGCCGTTATGTGGCACAGGAGTCACATCGATAATGGAGCGAACTCGCAAACCGCCCCCCTGCAATGCACGTATTGCAGCTTCGCGGCCGGGCCCAGGGCCATTCACGAATACATCAACTTCCTGCATACCGTTGTCGATTGCGGTACGAACCGCATTTTGCATCGCAATGCGTGCGGCAAACGGGGTGCTCTTACGATTACCCTTGAAGCCGGCTGACCCTGCGGTTGCCCAGCAAATCGTGCCGCCACTCTTGTCGGTAACAGTTACGATGGTATTGTTGAATGTAGCCAGAACATGCAGTGCACCGGAGGCCACATTCTTGCGCGCTCTGCGCGGATTGGTTTGGCGACGCGGTCCGCGTCCACCTGCTGGTCGTCCCATGTGTGTTTCCCTTCTTCTCCATCGGGCGGGCGCATAGGCCCACCCCATTCATCACTACTTCTTCTTTGCGCCGCGACGTCGACCACGTCCAGCCACCGTCTTCTTGATACCCTTGCGCGTGCGGGCATTGGTGCGCGTGCGTTGCCCTCGTACAGGTAAGTTGCGCTTATGGCGCAAACCGCGGTAGCAACCAATTTCAATCAACCGCTTGATGTTGAGCTGCACTTCACGCCGCAGATCACCTTCAACGCGAAACTCTTTTTCGATCATGTCGCGCAAATGCGCAACTTCCGCATCAGTCAAATCCTTGATACGTGTGGCTGGATTTACCGTTGTGCGTGCCAGAATTGACGAAGCCAAAGGTCGTCCAATACCATAAATGTAGGACAAACCGATGTCAACTCGTTTATTTCGTGGCAAGTCAACGCCTGCTATTCTCGCCATGCTTGCTCCTTAATTCCTCGGCAACCTGCCGCTTAACCTTGCCTCTGCTTGTGCTTCGGGTTCTCGCAAATCACATAAACGTTGCCGTGTCGCTTAACGACTTTGCACTTCGGGCAGCGCTTCTTTACTGATGATGTCACTTTCATCTCTGATTCCTCTACAGTCCCATTTTGACCGCTCAATTATTGCGACATCAAGGACACTGATCTTTACCCGTACCATTTCCCTAATGCCGATGCCACCATGCTCCTCACACATGCAAAATCCGACCCGCACTAATGCCGGCCGGATGTCACATCTCGCTGTTAATCCAGTTTCGTCAGAATCTCTGCGTCACCTTCCGTGATCGCTATGGTATGTTCGAAATGGGCAGACAGTTTACCATCAATCGTCACAACTGTCCACTTGTCCTTTTTTACTTTCGTGCCGTACTTACCTGCATTAATCATCGGTTCAATAGCTATCGTTAATCCAGGTCGTAAAACCATACCATGTCCGACAGTACCATAGTTCAACAGACTGAAACCTTCATGTAACTCGTGTCCTACTCCATGGCTTGTGTATTCACGCACCACACTAAAGCCCTGTGGCTCTGCCGTCTGCTGGATTGCAGCGCCAATATCGCCAGCACGGTTCCCATTGCGCGCCACAGCAATGGCCGCCACCAGGCACTCTTGCGTAACACGCATCAAATCCATAGCTTCCTGCGTTACGCGCCCAACGGGCAAAGTGATTGCAGAATCGCCATGATAACCATTGTAATAGGCTCCCACGTCGATGGCAATAATATCGCCTTCTTTCAACCGGCGTGAAGCAGATGGTATGCCGTGAACGATCTCTTCATTGATTGAAGCACAGATTGATGCAGGAAATCGCTGCGCGCCTGGGTCTGAGTGTTCCTTACCCTTAAAGGAAGGTGTAGCGCCGTGCTGACGAATAATCTGCTCGGCTAGTTCGTCCAATTCCAAAGTAGTGACACCCGGTTTGACGCGCTCTCGCATTTCTGCCAGCACTGTCGCAACTATGCGACCTGACTGACGCATTATCGCGATTTCAGCTGCAGTCTTTAGAACTACCATCAGTTGTTGCTTTCCGATGATGATGATCGTGACACTTGATATGGTGCCCTGAACACCACATCGGAATTCACTGCACGAAGCATATCCAACTGAACATGATCAACACCCTGCTCACCCGATATTTCAGCTATCAGTCCGCGCTTGGCGTAGTAAATTATCAACGGCGCCGTCTGCTTTTCGTAGACTCTGACTCGGTTTTTTTGCGTCTCAGGCTCGTCATCGGGGCGGCGATATAATTCGCCGTCACACATGTCACGCTTACACCCCTCGCGCGGCGGCGCACTAAATTTGTTGAATACCGCCCCGCAAGTCTTGCACGTCCAGCGATTTGACAAACGTTCAAGAAGTAAAGCATCACTTACATGAAGGTAAGGAACAATCGAAAGAGACTTACCAAACTCTTCCAGTACTCTGTCTAGCGCCTCAGCCTGAGTTATTGTGCGTGGAAATCCATCCAGAATAAACCCACGCTCACAGTCCGGTTCACTTAACCGGACCTTGACCATGCTAACTGTTACCTCATCAGGAACAAGCTCGCCACGATCCATATAACTTTTTGCGAGCACTCCCAAAGGCGTGCCTTGCTTCAGATTGCTTCTAAACAGATCGCCCGTTGAAATATGAGGTATGTTAAGCGTCGCTGCCAGTAAAACTGCTTGAGTGCCTTTGCCTGAGCCGGGGCCACCCAAAAGTACTATGCCATACCATCGATTGATCATGTTATCTAATGAACCCCTCATACCGCCGCATCATGAGTTGGGCCTCAAGTTGACGCATCGTATCTAGTACGACGCCAACAACGATGAGTAAACCAGCGCCAGAAATCAACTGGGAGTTGCCGCCGAGTGGGGCAAGAAACTGCATCCCATTGATGGTAGCAACAGTGTCAATGATATACGGCAGAATGGCCAGTATGCCCAGAAATAAGGCGCCTACAAGCGTCAAACGACGCATGATGCGTGTAATGAACACTTCAGTCGTCTTTCCGGGGCGAATACCAGGAATAAAACCACCTTGTTTCTGCAAGTTTTCAGGAAGATTCTGTTGCTGCATCACTACATCAGTATAGAAGTAGGTAAAACCTACAACCATTGCAAAATAAAGCAATGCATAAATGATCTCTTCCGCAGAAACATTACCACCTGATCGAGAACCTGTAAACAACCTGACTACGCCATTAGCAAAGTCTTGAACAGTCGCATCCGTGCTGTTTACAAAGAAGCCGGCAATGACTGCTGGAAAAACCAGCATGGCCTGGGCAAAAATCAACGGAATCATACCGGTTGAATTAATCTTCAAAGGAATATGAGTCGCAGATCCGCCCATCATCTTGCGGCCGCGCACCCTGCGGCCATATTGAACCGGGATACGTCTTTCACCTTCCTGGATCACCACTATGCCAACTACCATGCCCACTAGTATCGCCGCAAAGGCAACCAGTGTGAGTAGTGTTGACAGACCATCGGTTCCAGTCGTTGACAAACTGATCAGATTAAACGGCAAGCGCGAGACAATCCCACCGAAGATGATGATAGATAGTCCTTGTCCAATCCCCTGCTCAGTGATCAACTCTCCTAGCCAGATCGCAAACATGGTGCCCGCTGTCATGGTGATGATTGTCACAAGTGTAGGCAGGATATTCTCAGCGGGAACGAGACCCCACGATGGAAGCACCCTCCCCAATCCTGAGGTTGCGCGTGAGCCAATCTGCTCGAAAATGCTGACTTGCCCAATCGCATTCAGCATCGCCATCGGGACAGTCGCAAGGTATGTCAACCGATTAATCTTGCGACGTCCAGACTCGCCTTCTTTTGCCATTTCCTCAAGTCGAGGAATGATGGGTATAAGCAATTGCAGAATCAACTGCGCCGTCACATAGGGATAAACACCCATAGACAGTACCGAGAAGTTCGCAACAGCTCCACCCGATAGCAGACTAAGTAATCCTACAAGGTTACCCAAACCGCCCGCAGATCCGTTTTGCACACTACTCTGAATCGAGCGCAAAACTTCGACATTCACCCCAGGCACCGGGATATGCGATATCAACCTGTAGACTGCCAGGATGAATACGGTAAACAGAATTCTGTTCCGTAGTTCCGGGAGCACCAGGGCGTTTCGTAGAGCTTGTAGCATAGTAATCTATCTTAGCGTGTGCGCCGATGGCCGCGAACAATCTCAATTGTCTGAACACTCCCACCAGCCTGCTCAATCTTTGCCTTGGCAGTAGCGGAAAATTTGTGCGCAGTAACTTTCAGTGGCACTGTGATGTCACCCGTGCCCAAAATGGCAATGTAGTCATCGCTGCCGTGTGTAACACCAGCTTTGATCAGTGCTTCCGGGTTAACCTCGGCGCCTGCTTCAAACTTATCAGCTAGCGTGCTGATGTTAACAGGCGCGTACTCAACAGAATATGGGTTAAAGAAGCCAACACCGCGAGCAAAGGGGAGCTTTCGAACGACGGGCAATTGACCGCCTTCGAAATAGGCTTTCTTGACACCACCACTTCGTGATGCTTGACCCTTTGTACCGCGACCTGCAGTCTTACCTTGACCTGCCGAAATACCCAGACCCTTGCGCTTCTTGGGCCGACGTGCGCCAGGCGATGGCATGATTTCGTGTAGTTTCATCATTCGCTCCAATCAAGGAACATGCTTCCCGGAAAACATCCGGGCGCCTTCCTACTTCTCTTCAACTTTTACCAGATGGATCACGGCGTTCAACATGCCGCGCATCTGCGGAACATCCGCATGTTCAACTACCTGGCCCAACTTGGTAAAGCCAAGTGCCTTCAAAGTGCGTTTTTGACGCACTCCATACCCGATCGCACTCTTCACCCAGGTAACGACCAGACGCTTAGGCGCCGCGATGGGAGTCTCAGTTGCTTGTACTGTCATTGCGTCGTCTCCAGAATGGTTGTACATCGTTCACCGGCTTGTTCCGGCGCTTTGCTTCTTCATCGATATTCTTGAGGTCCATCAACCCCTTGAATGTCGCGTATGTCGCATTCATTTTACTTGAGGAACCAAGGGACTTGGTCAAAATATCACGAACGCCGACGGCCTCGAGTACCGCACGAACACCACCACCGGCCTTGATTCCAGTACCGGGCGATGCAGGCTTGAGCAGCACCAGGGCACCTCCATGCTTTGTGATAATCTCATGAGGAATTGTGCCCTCAATCAGATTAACATCCTTCATGTTATTGCGCGCGCGTTCAGTTGCCTTTCGAATTGCATCCTGAACACCACGTGCTTTACCGATGCCAATGCCGACCTTGCCGTTGTTATTACCAACGACTATGAGCGCCCGGAAGGCAAAACGACGCCCACCCTTAATAACCTTTGCAACACGCGTGACATCAACAACGCGTTGGTCTAGTTCTTCCTGCTTTTCCTCTCGTGGCCGGTTGCCCTGCCGGGTGTCACGCCGTCTGCGATCATTCCGTTCAGTTCGTTCCATTGGTTAAAACTCCAGTCCACCTTCGCGGGCGCCATCGGCCACAGCCTTAACTCGACCATGATAACGATAACCTGCGCGATCATACACAACCTGCTTGATCTGCTTTTCCTGTGCCCGTTGAGCTAACAACTTACCCACAGCCACTGCTTCATCCACTTTCTTCAAAGCCACCTGACTTCGAACCTCTGCCTCCAGGCTTGAAGCGGCTGCCAGGGTGTGTCCAGCATCATCGTCAATCAGCTGCGCATAAATATGCTTCGCACTGCGGAAGACGTTCAGTCGCGGCCGACTTATTACGCCGTATATCTTAGCGCGAACTCGGCGGCGCCGGCGCTCGCGGCGCTCATTATTTGTTATTGCCATTGTTCATTTGCTCCCTATTCCAGAGTCATCGATGCACCAACCGGCCACGCAGCATCTGGTTACCATTAGCCGGACTAACAACGGGCTATCGCTACTCGGCCGCAGCATCATCAGTAAGGTTGCCTACTTGGCGCCTTTACCGGTCTTACCTGCCTTGCCTGGCTTCAGTTTCACAACCTCGCCTTGATACCGGATCCCCTTGCCTTTATATGGTTCGGGTGGGCGGAGTCGTCGTACACGAGCCGCTATTTCACCAACCAATTCCTTATCCACTCCGCTTACCGTAATAGTACGCGTTTTTGCATCTGCTGCAAAGCTAATCCCATCCGGTGGTGGATAATCAATCGGGTGCGAATAACCAAGATAAAGCGTCAGATTCTTACCAGCCATTTCAGCCCGGTAACCAACGCTCTCGACGCTGATTTCAAGCACGCGCGTAAAACCAGTCGCAACGCCTGTAACCATATTCGCCAACAACGCACGCGAAAGACCATGCAACGCACGCTCTTCACGCGCATCACTGTTGCGAGTTAAAACCACCTGCGCCTTGTCAAATGCCACTGTTATGCGCGGATCAAACTCGCGCTTAAGCTCGCCTTTCGGCCCTTTGACAGTGACAAGGGATCCCTCGATTTTGACATCGACGCCTTTGGGTAGATCAATAGGTTTCTTGCCAATTCTAGACATGTCAACTTCCTGTCACTTTAGTAGACGAAGCAAAGAACCTCGCCACCCACTCCCAGGCGACGGGCCTGATTACCTGTCATGACGCCCTTAGGTGTAGAGAGTACGGCAATGCCAATACCACTCATCACTCTGGGAATCTCGCCCTTGCCACAATAAACACGCTTACCCGGTTTGCTGACGCGTTGCAGTCCGGAAATGACCGGTCTGCGCTCGCGGCGCTGCCCCGTATACCGCAGTGTCAAACTGAGGACTGGAAAATCACCTGACTCAACGACTGCACAGTCATCGAGATAACCCTCTTCTTTCAAAATCGTCGCAACGCGCAGAGCCAACTTAGAAGCAGGCACCGCTACCGTCTGATGTCCGACGGCGACTCCGTTGCGGATACGGGTCAGCATGTCGCCAATAGAATCATTTACCATTTCTCAATCGCTCCTACCAGGATGCCTTGCGCACGCCCGGGATTTCGCCCTTCAACGCCAGCTCGCGAAACGTAATCCGCGACAAACCGAACTTCCGCATATACCCACGTGGTCGGCCGGTCAGCGCACAACGATTACGTATGCGTGTCTTATACTTGCGTCGAGCCTCACGAAATTCCATGCACTTCTTCGCCATGAATATCCTCTTCACAAAGCGCCGACGGTAACGTCAGCGTCCCACTTTATTGCCTTGCACCTGGTTTAACAAACGGCATGCCGAACAGTCGCAGCAGCGCTCGACCTTCGTCATCTGTTTTGGCTGAAGTCACAATAGTGACCTCAAGACCGCGCAGTTTGTCGATCTTATCGTATTCAATCTCCGGGAAGATCAACTGCTCACGCAACCCGAGAGTATAGTTGCCACGGCCATCAAATGCATCAGCCGGGACACCACGAAAATCGCGCACGCGCGGAAGCGCCAGATTAACCAGTCGGTCCAGGAAATCGTACATGCGCGGCCCGCGCAGGGTCACTCTGACGCCAATCGGACGATCCTCACGCAACTTAAAGTTCGCAATGGATTTCTTGGCCTTGGTAACCATCGGCTTCTGCCCGGTAATCGCAGTAATATCTGTTACCGTGAAGTCGAGTACCTTTGGGTTGTCAGCCGATTCGCGACCTACACCCACGTTGACCACGATCTTCTCGACCTTGGGCACCTGCATGACGTTCGTGTAATTGAACTCTTTAATCAGCGCTGGGCGAACTTCGTCCAGATACTTCTTTTTGTAATCAGCCATTGCTTTTCTGCCTCAATCCACTTAGTCCAGCACTTCTTCGTACTTGTTCGAGTAGCGCTTGCGCTGGCCACCTTCGTCAATATAGTTGATCCGGGTGGCTTTACCCGCCGACGTCACAAGAGCCACATTGGACACATCAAGAGGCATCTCGACGTCCACTAGCCCTGTCTGCGTAGCGCGCAGGTTCTGCCCTTTGTTGGCCTTGGCGTGCTTCTTCGCAACATTCACGCCACGAACAATCACCTTGTTTACTTTCGTCAAGACTTTAACAACTTCACCACGCTTGCCCCGGTCATTACCTGACAATACTTTTACTGTGTCGCCTTTCTTGACTTTCATTACAGCACCTCTGGAGCAAGAGAGATGATCTTCATAAAGCCTTTGTCGCGCAGTTCGCGCGCAACGGGGCCGAAGATGCGGGAACCACGAGGGTTAACGCCATCTTCTGCAAGAATCACCGCAGCATTATCATCGAACCGGATGTAAGAACCATCAGGTCGTCGATACTCTTTGGACACACGGACGATAACGGCTTTCACTACGCTGCTCTTCTTAACGTCAGCCGTAGGAGTTGCAGACTTAACCGTTGCTACAATCACGTCGCCAATTGAGCCATAGCGTCGCTTACTGCCGCCCTTCACCTGAATGCACAGTAGCTCTTTGGCGCCGGTGTTGTCTGCTACCTGCAGACGGGTTTCCTGTTGAATCATGGCTACGCTCCTGCCTTCTGCAAAATCGTCTCAAGTGCCCAGCGCTTATCAGCGCTCAGAGGCCGCGACTCAACGATCTGTACAGTGTCACCCTCATGAGCACTGTTAGTCTCATCGTGAGCCTTGAAATTCTTGCCGCGGCGCATCACCTTCTGATATAGCGGGTGTCGAATACTACGATCCACCCTCACAACAATCGTCTTCATCATCTTGTCGCTGACGACAACGCCGACCAGGCGGCGTCGCTTTTCCATACTCATGATTCACCTCGCGCTTGTAGTGTCTGAGCCAGCTGCCGCTGGCGCAGCACCGTCTTGATGCGCGCGATATCGTGTCGTACGCGCTTGATAGTATTTAAGTCTTTCAACTGATTCTGCGCACTTTGAAAGCGCAAATTAAAAAGCTCACGATATGTATCATCGAGCTTCTTTTCCAACTCCGGTGTCGGTAGCGTTATTAGTTCTCTCGCCTGCATCTTTAGCTCCTTCTGCCTTAGTTCTCGGCGCGAGACACAACCTGTGTCGGAATCGGCAGCTTATAAGCCGCCTGAGACAGCGCAAGTTTGGCGATATCGTCAGGCACACCAGACACTTCGAACATAATTCGGCCTGGTTTTACAACAGCGACCCAATGATCCACTGATCCTTTGCCCTTGCCCATGCGCGTCTCGGCCGGTTTTGCCGTGACGGGTTTATCGGGGAATATCCGACACCAAAATTTGCCACGGCGCTTCATTTCACGCACGATCACGCGTCGAGCCGCCTCGATTTGACGTGCAGTAATCCACGCCGCTTCCAGCGCCTGCAACCCAAAATCTCCAGATTCAACCTCAACACCGCGAGTGGCAATTCCTGTCCTTCTCCCACGCTGTTGCTTTCGGTATTTAACCCGTTTCGGCATTAACATGATGATTCAACCTCTGTAACAAAGACTCACCCCTGTGTTCATACAATCCCAAATAGATCGGATGATACGGGAACAAATCCACGTCTGTCTATTCCTGCTGCAAACGAGCTTCACGTGCCTCACGGGACTGGCGCGACTGTCGCGGCGCGGCCTGCTCTTCAGCCTGTAACTCTGGCAACACGTCGCCCTTATATATCCACACCTTAACACCAATCTGACCATATGTTGTAGAAGCAACATCAGTCGCGAAATCAATATCCGCTCGCAGTGTCTGTCGTGGAATCCGGCCTTCCATGATCTTGTCGGTACGCTTCATATCTGAGCCATTCAAACGTCCAGCGCATTCAATCCTGCAACCCAGAGCACCTTTCTGCATAGTAGCCTGTGCCGCTTTTTTCATCGCACGGTTGTACGGAATGCGGCGCTCAATCTGCTGCGCAATATTCTCGGCAACCAGTTGAGCGACCATCTCGGGCTTGCTGATTTCCTCAATATCGAGCTTGACACGCTTTCCAGTCAACTTCTCGATGCCTTCGCGGATGCCTTTTACTGCCGCGCCTTTGCGCCCAATCACGACGCCTGGTCGGGCGGTATGGACAGTGACATGTAACTGGTTGGGAGGGAAACGTTCAATAATAACGTCACCAACACCAGCTTTGTCCATCTGCTGCTTCAAATACTGACGCAGTTTATTGTCCTCGAGCACAAGCTGGGTATATTCCCGCTTAGGCGCAAACCACTTGCTCTTCCAGTCGCGAATGACGCCCAGTCGGAATCCGTAAGGATGTACTTTTCGTCCCATAGATTCATTCTCGTATGTAGAGCGAGCAATATGCTCGTTCTACGCTGTTGCAGTCTCCTCTTGCTCGATCTCACTCACGATCACGTTGATATGGCATGACTTGCGTTGCAGCGGGCGAAAGCGTCCACGTGCAGCAAATCGGCGCCATTGGCGCACTGCGCCACCATCGATCCATATCTCTGTAACGACCAGGTCGTTAAGATTCAATTGCTTATTTTCCGTCGCGTTCGCAACCGCAGAGGCAATCACCTTGCCAATCGGCTCAGCAGCGACCTTTGACGTAAAGCGCAACAGCGTCAAAGCCTCCGTAGCTTTTTTGCCACGTACTAGATCGGCAACCAGTCGTGCTTTCTGCGGCGAAATACCAACGTGCTTGCCAACAGCAAACGCCTGATTACTCTCCAGCTTGCTTGCTAATTTCAGTGCCATCGTTATTCAGCGCTCCCGGCTTCCGCCTTCTCTTTGGAGACGTGGCCACGGAAGGTACGAGTCGGGGCAAACTCGCCCAGCTTGTGACCCACCATGTTCTCAGTAACATAGATCGGGATGTGCCGGCGGCCATCATGCACCGCAATCGTATGACCTACCATCTGCGGGAAAATGGTTGATGCACGTGACCACGTGCGCACCACTTTTTTCTCGCCGCGGGTATTCATCGCCTCGATGCGCTTCAGCAGCTTCGCCTCTACATATGGACCCTTTTTCAATGATCTTGACATTTCAGTTATCGGTCTCCGGTTTTCGATTCGCGCTTCAATTAATTAATTTGCCACGAACCAAAACTCCCACAAACTAATTAACCCTTTTTCTCACGCCGGCGCACGATAAACTTTGTCGACCGCTTATTACGGCGCGTCTTATAGCCCAATGCGGGCTTGCCCCATGGCGTCCGGGGGCCTGGCATACCAATCGATGTACGACCTTCACCACCACCATGCGGGTGGTCTCGCGGACTCATAGCAGAACCGCGCACTGTCGGACGAACACCCAAGTGACGCTTGCGACCAGCCTTGCCCAACTTGATATTAGCGTAGTCAGCATTGCCAACCTGTCCAATCGTCGCGACACAGGTCTGCAATATCAGCCGCATTTCACCACTAGGCAAACGGACTGTGGCGTAATCGCCTTCTTTCGCCAGCAATTGTGCGGTTGTTCCAGCAGATCGAACAATCTGGCCACCGCGACCGGGTCGCAGTTCTATATTGTGGATCTGAGTACCAACCGGGATATTGGCTAGAGGCAGTGAGTTGCCAACTTTGGCTTCAGCCATCGGCCCACTCATCAACATATCATCAACGTGCAAACCGACAGGGGCCAAAATGTAACGCTTCTCACCATCCCTGTAGTGAAGCAACGCAATTCGGGAGGATCGGTTAGGATCATACTCGATGGTCGCCACACGTGCAGGAACGCCTGCCTTATCACGCTTGAAGTCAATAATGCGATAGGCGCGCTTAACGCCACCACCATTATGACGAACAGTGACCTTGCCGCGATGGTTGCGTCCACCGCTCTTGCGAATATCGGTCATCAACGACTTCTCAGGCGTCTGAGTCGTGATGTCCGTAAAGTCACTGACAGTCATGCCTCGACGACTTGGCGTCGTTGGCTTATATGCTTTTACTGGCATGGCCTACGCTACTCCTTCGAACAACTGGATGCGATCACCAGCTTTTACCTGAACAATCGCCTTCTTCCACTTGGACGAGCGTACAAGTTGTGCTGCACCTGCTCCGGTTATGCGGCTGCGGGGATTGCGGCGACGCTTCGGCGGCATCACAACAATGTTGACGCGCGTCACGGTGACGTCGAATGCCACTTCCACAGCCTCTTTGATCTGCGACTTATTCGCGCGAATATCCACCTGAAACGCATACTGGGGGGATTCATATCCTACCTGCCACTGCGTTTTCTCGGTGATGAGCGGTCGCTTTAATACTTCATATGGATGCATGTTTGCTCTCCTACCCGAGCCATTCCTGGATCTGATTCAATGCATCAAGTGAAACCACCATCTGGTCATACTTGAAAATATCGTGAATGTTTAGATAGGTCGCAAAGCACGTCTTTACCCCATCCAAATTCCGCGCAGAGTTTTCCACTGCAGTATCATGACCGGGAATCACAAGCAAGCCCTTGCTCACACCCAGTACCTTCAACGCAGCTGCGAGATCCTTGGTCTTGGGTGTCACCAGATCATATTTTTCGACCACGATAATCTCTTGATCGACAAGTTTCTGCGACAAGGCTGAACGGACTGCCGCGCGACGCATTTTCTTCGGCATTGACTGTTCATAGCTATGTGGATGCGGGCCAAAAGCCACACCACCACCTCGCCAATGAGGAGCTCGCATGCTACCTTGACGAGCACGCCCTGTGCCCTTTTGCCGGAACAATTTCTTGGTCGTGCGATTCACTTCAGCACGTGTCAATACACTATGCGTACCGAGATGCGCGTTAGCATTCTGACGTAGAAGTGCCTGATGCATCAAGGGATGGCTGATTGGTGCCTCAAAAATGCTTGGTGACAACTCAACCTCGCCAACCTGCTCACCTTTAAAATTCTTTACTGGTAGTTTCATGGTACTTGTCCTCACTACTTGCGTGCATCTTTGATAATCACGATGCCACCATTAGGACCGGGGACAGCGCCAGAAACCGCGATCAAATTGCGTTCAGCATCCACCAGCATAACCTTCAGATGGGTAGAAGTAACCTGCGTTGCGCCATAGTGACCGGCCATGCGTGTACCCTTTTCAATATGACCCGGCGAAGTGCCGGCGCCAATTGAACCAGGTGCGCGTTCACGGTCCGAAGCACCGTGTGTTTTCTTCTGACGATGAAAGCCGTGGCGCTTAATGCCGCCCGCAAAACCGCGTCCCTTGGAGGTGCCCGATACATCCACGAACTCGCCCACTGCAAACACATCGGCCTTTAGAATGTCACCCTCTTTATAGATAACTTCCTTGAGTCGAACCTCATGCAGATGCTTAACAGGCACTACACCACTGATGGCGCGGCGCTGTGGGTGCTTCGTGTTCGGGCTTAATTGACCCAGATGGCCCAATTCGCCACGAGTCATCTTTTTTGCTTTTACTTCGCCAAAACCGAGTTGGGCGGCACAATAACCTTCCTTCTCGACTGTCTTGACTTGCGTCACATAGTTGGGACCAGCTTCGATGACTGTTACGCCTGTGACGTTGCCCTTCTCATCGAAGATCTGCGTCATCCCAACTTTCCGTCCAATTATCTTCTTCATAGCTCAACCACCAGTAGTCGGCAGCCAACATCCAGTAAACAGAGATTTCACATCTGCCTACCGTCTGTCAACCACTCTTACAGCTTGATCTCGATGTCAACACCCGCAGGTAAATTCAGGCGCATTAATGTGTCAATCGTCTTCGAATCAGGGTCAAGCACGTCTATCAGACGCTTGTGCGTCCGAATCTCAAAATGCTCGTGCGAGTCCTTATCAATAAAGGGAGAACGGCGGACGGTGTAACGCTCAATGTGTGTCGGAAGTGGTACAGGTCCCACTACGGTAGCACCTGTCCGCTCGGCAGTTTCAACAATACGTTGAGCTGAAGTATCAAGAGCGCGATGATCATATGCCTTTAGCCGAATGCGCAGTTTTTGTTTAGCCATATTTATATACTCACCTTCGTGATGGTGCCAGCGCCTACTGTCAAGCCACCCTCGCGAATTGCGAAGCGTGAACCGTTCTCGAGCGCTACGGGCGCAATCAACTTCACGTGCATGACGATGTTGTCGCCAGGCATCACCATTTCCACACCTTCCGGCAGGGTGATGTCGCCTGTGACGTCCATCGTTCGGATGAAGAACTGCGGGCGATATCCGGTAAAGAAGCTCTTATGCCGGCCGCCTTCGTCCTTGCGCAACACGTACACCTGTGCGTCAAACTCACTGTGCGGCTTAATCGTGTTGGGCTTGGCAATGACCATGCCGCGCTCGACGTCGTCGCGTTCAATGCCTCGCAATAGTGCGCCACAGTTGTCGCCTGCCTCAGCGTCGTCCAACTGCTTGTGGAACATCTCCAATCCGGTGACCACCGTCGACCGCGTATCGCGCAGACCGACGATTTCGATCGTGTCGCCGACTTTGATCATGCCGCGCTCCACCTTGCCTGTCACTACGGTGCCGCGTCCCTTGATCGAGAACACGTCTTCCACCGGCATCATAAACGCCTTTTCCGTGTCACGTATCGGCGTCGGGATGAATGAATCGACCGCGCCCATTAGTTCCATGATGCACTTGTATTCAGGCGCATTCGGATTCGTCGACTTGCTTTCCAACGCCGCCAGCGCGCTGCCGCGTACGATGGGAGTTGCATCTCCGGGGAACCCGTATTTGTCCAGAAGTTCGCGCAGTTCCATCTCGACCAGTTCGAGCAGTTCCGCATCATCCATCATGTC
>CAIQQO010000201.1 GCA_903873965.1 uncultured bacterium | reverse complement strand
TCTTGACGCACTCCATGCACTCGCATTGCACGCAGCGCTTGGCCTCCTGAATGGCTTCAATCCGTTCGTAGCCCTGCACTTGATCAGTCGGTTCAATCATCAGGCACGGTTCAACCGCATGCATAGTGGTATACAGGCACGACTGATACGATCCTTCATTGGCGCGCGATGCTGTCAGCGACACTTTTTGAAGATAGCGATCGATAGAAATGGCAGCGCGCCTACCCTCCGAGATGGACGTCACCGAAGAGTGCATTTCAGGGCCCCAGCGCAACCCTCCACCGGCAAATACGCCTTCCATACTGGTGGCAAACGTCACTTCATCAACTTTGATATAACCAAATTCATCGAGGTCTAGATCGTATCTTTCAGGCGTATGAGCGCCGATGGCAACATACACAGCGTCGAATTCATTTCGCAGATCATGCAGTTCCTGCTTGATCGACGTGTTCAACCGGACAACCACGCTCAGCTTGAGCATGGTATTAAGGTCATCTTCTATGACTTTTTCGGGTAAAAAGTCACGATCCACCTTCCAGAGACTACCACCCAGCCTGCTGCCTGCCTCGATGATGGTCACTGCATAACCTTTGCGAGCCAGATCAAAGGCCGCCGTTAAGCCGCTGACGCCGCCGCCGAGAACGACCACGCGCCCGCTTCGTTTTGGCAGAGGGCGCACTTTCTCAACAGATAACTCACCGATTTCGACAGCGGCGCGCTCCAACCCACGGATGGCAATCGCGTCGCCAGCTTCAGTGCGTTTGCACACATCCTGGCATGGCTGGTCACAAATTCGGCTGAGGATGCCTGGAAATGGTACCGTCTTCTTGTACTGCTTTAAAGCCGCGGTGAAGTCGCCACGCGCCGCCTCCAGCAGCATCGCCTTAACATCGACATGAACGGGACACGCTGCGGTGCACGCCGGCGAGCATTCCTGAATGCATTTCGCTTCCAGATCGCGAAGTTCTTTTTGATCCATGCCCAGTTGCGTATTGAACCGGCGTGAATGACGAACTTAAGTCTCGCCATTCACGCCCATTAGTAAGTTGGAGATCAAGGACCTGCTTATGCAGGTTGAGCTTCAAGCTGCTTAAGGCCGCTCAGCACCTTGTCCGGGCGCGCTGGCAGGTTACGGATACGGACACCTGTTGCATTGTTGATAGCGTTAATAATGGCGACATGCGGTGATGTCAGCGGCAGTTCCCCGACGCCGGCTGCACCGAACGGGCCGTTGTCGCGCGCATTCTCGAAATAGCGGATGTCAAACTTATCGGGGATATCCCTGGCGTAAGGAATACCAGCGCCCAACATCGTGCTGTGCTTCTCTATATCTTCGAAGTCTTCAGATAATGCCAGACCGATACCTTGAGCGACGCCGCCATAAATCTGTCCATCGACGACCAGCTTGTTATTGATCTTGCCAATGTCGGCCATGACAGTCATACCCTCGACGGTAGTCTTCCCCGTCTTGGTATTGACATTCACTTCCGCCATGAACGCGCCATACATGTAAACTGCAAATGGCTTTCCCTGCGCATTCTCATCGCAGTTGCTGTTCATCGAGGCAGCCCATTTACCGTTGAAGGTCAATGGCAAGCCATCGGCAACCATCTGGTCAAAGGTTCGGAACGTGCCGTCGGCCTTGGTCAGCGCGCCAATCAGTTGTTCGCAGCCGTTCTTGATGGCGTTACCAATGACCAGCTGACTGCGACTGCCGCCGGAAGGCCCACCGTTGGGAGCTGTTCCAGTGTCGTTCAAGGTCAAGCGAATCTGATCGGGTCGCAGACCTAATGGCCGCAGAGCTTCGTGGGCAGTACCCAGCACACCCATATCAGCGCCCTGGCCGTGATCCTGCCAAGTGGCATAAACGGTGACACCATCTTTGGTCAACTCAATCTTCGCTTCAGCGCCATCAACACCGTCTAAGCCGCAACCGTAGATACCAATGGAGATGCCAACACCCTTTTTGTTCTCTGCTGTGGAGCTTAGGCTGGCCTTTTCCCTGGCTTCTTTATACAGCGGGCGAAGCGCATCGAGCATTTCGGGCAGCGAATAGACCTCAGGGTCTTGACCGGTCGGCGTGGTTGAACCAGCTCGATACACATTCAAATAGCGCAACTCCAGCGGGTCCATGCCAATCTTCTCAGCGAGTTCATCCACCAGGCTTTCGGACGCCAGAAATGCTTGCGGAGAACCGTAGGCACGGAAAGCAGCGCCCCAGACATGATTGGTCGCCACTGTGCGGCCATTTCCACGAATGCTTGGGATGTTATAACCCGCACCCATGTATTGTGCGCCACGCAGAGTCAATAAATCGCCAAATTCGGAATACGGGCCATGGTCAACCGTCCAGTCCGTTTCCATAGCAACAATCTTGCCATCTTTGTCAGCAGCCATCTTCATGTCGATGAAGAAGGGTGAGCGCTTGCCGGTGTACTGCATGTACTGCTGATAATCGTATTCAAGATACACCGGACGATGGGTCGCCAAACACGCCACACCCAGCAGGGCTTCCATTGTCGGGCTGAACTTGTAGCCAAACGTGCCACCAGCCGGGTTCTGAACCATGCGCAACTTGCTCGCGTCGATGCCGATGCCAGGCGCGATCATATAAAGGTGCAGATACAAACCGATGGACTTGGAGTGGATGGTCAGGTTTTCCTTCTCGTCAAAGTAGGCAAAGCCCATATCACTCTCAATCGTCAAATGAGGCTGGCGCTGCAGATAGAAGCTACCTTCGACGACGTAGGGCGCAGACTCCATAATCGGTGCTGTTGCCGGCCCCTTGGCGATTTTCTGCTCGTAGTACACATTAGGTGTGCCGGGGTGTATTTCGATTGCATCCGGCGCCATCGCAGCAGGCGCGCTCATGTAGGCAGGCAATTGTTCCAGTTCAACCTTCACCGTATCGGCAGCCGCTTTCGCCTGCTCAATGGTGTCAGCACACACGATGGCAATAGCATCGCCATACTGAAAGACTTTCGTGTCGCATAGAATCGGTCGATCCCAGCCATCGCCCTTATTTGTCGGGAAAGTAATCAGTCCCGTAATGCGGTTCTTACCTTTCACATCCTTGTGAGTGATGACGCTGTGAACGCCGTCCATCTTCTCGGCTTTCGAGGTGTCAATCGACAGGATGTTAGCGTGCGATACCTTGGCCTGTACCAGGGCCAGTTGGAGGGTATTGGGCGGAAGCTTCATACCTAAGTCCTGGCCATAGTCCAATGTACCAGTCACCTTCGCGGCAGCAGTAGGCCGGGGGTATTTGCTGCCCCAGATTCTGCCGTCAGCGGGCATTTTGAACTCGAGTTCTTCGCGTTTCATTTCACCGCGCAGAACAGCGGCTGCGTCCATGACAGCGTCAACCGTGGGTTTGTAACCGTTGCAGCGGCATGCATTGTGGTGCTGCGTAAACCATGTGCGCACCTGCTCGCGCGTCGGACTGGGATTCTGGTCCAGCAAAGCTTTTGTCGATACGACAAAGCCTGGCATGCAAAAGCCGCATTGTGCGGCGCCGTGCGCAATGAGCGCCATTTGAATCGGATGGAGATTACCGGGTTGGCCGATCCCTTCCACCGTAACTACCTTAGCGCCATCCGGCACTCGCTTCATCTTAATGACACAAGCCAGTGTGAGTTTGCCATCGAGAATGACAGAGCATGCTCCGCAATGGCCATCATTGCATGAAACCTTGACGCCTGTCAGTAACGCTTGTTTACGAAGTACATCGGCCAGACTGGCCTCGGGGTCGACGATCATCGTCTTGGACATACCGTTAATGTTGAGATTAATCTTTTGCATTGCATCTCTCCTTGTGGTGTATGTAAGATATTTATCATAGTCCTCGAAGCTTTTCAATAGGTCAAAGAGTAAAAATCACGCATTTGACAAAACTAGCGAAATTCCTTATATTGTTTGTGATACTCATAGTGTGAGTATTTCATACGAAAGCATGCAGCCATCACTAGTCTCACGAAGCGCATCATAGGTGCCAGAATGACCAAACAGGTTGAAGCCCCCATTTCACCAGAACCCGTGTTATTAGGATTTATGATGCTGAAACCACGCCATCCATACAATCTCTACCAGGAAATCAACCGGGAGTTAGGTAAAGTCTGGCATATCGGGCAGAGCCATCTTTATGCTCACATGAAACAACTGACCAGAAAGGAATTGCTGGTCGTTCAGACTGAAACCCAAAGCAACCGACCGGCGCGCAATGTATATGCCATCACCGCTGCGGGGCAAACGATCTTCCTGGATTGGCTGCACCAACCTACCCAGCATGGCAGACACTTTCGCCTGGAGTTTCCGGCCAGACTGTATCTCTTTCGTCGGCTGCAATTACCGGGGCTGGATCACCTGATCGCCGCTCAAACAGCCCTGTTCAGCGAACGAGTGCTATCTTTGAAGCAAGCACGTCAGGAGACACAAGATTCGTACTACAAACTCGTGCTTGAGTTTCGGCAATGTGAAATGTCGGCCATCATCGACTGGCTGGATCACATTAAATCCGGGAGTATGATCTAATCATTGGCAATAGGAGATTACTATGGATCAATTGGATAATTCAGTGCAACAGGCTAGACCAAAGAACAGCAAAAAGGTGCGTGTCGCCATCATCGGCGTCGGCAACTGCGCCAGTTCACTTATACAGGGCGTGCACTACTATCGCAATGCCAAGGACACCGACCGAGTACCCGGGCTGATGCACGTGCGACTTGGCGGCTACCACATCAGCGATATCGAGTTCACGGCTGCCTTTGACATCGATTCGAACAAGGTTGGCAAGGACCTGAGTGAAGCCATCTACACCAAGCCGAATAACACCATCAAATTTGCAGACGTTCCCTATATGGGTTGCTGCGTTCATCGCGGCATGACACACGATGGCCTGGGTAAGTACCTATCGCGGATCATCAAGAAAGCACCAGGCGAGACCGCCGATATCGTCAAGATTCTCAAAGATACACAGACCGATGTCGTCATCAACTATCTCCCTGTCGGCAGCGAACAGGCCACCAAATGGTATGTCGAACAAGTGTTGCAGGCAGGTTGTGGTCTGGTGAACTGTATTCCGGTCTTTATTGCGCGCGAGCATTATTGGCAGCGTCGCTTTGAAGAAGCCGGTTCGGTGGTCATTGGCGATGACATCAAAAGCCAGGTCGGCGCGACCATCACGCACCGCATGCTGGCGCACCTGTTTGTCGACCGTGGCGTCCGCATCGACCGCACTTATCAATTGAACTTTGGCGGCAATACGGACTTCATGAATATGCTGGAGCGCGAGCGCCTGGAATCAAAGAAGATCAGTAAGACCAATGCCGTCACATCACAGATTCCATACGAAATGGACCCAGACAATGTCCACGTCGGACCGAGTGATTACGTGCCATGGTTGACGGATCGAAAGTTCTGTTACATCCGCATGGAAGGTACGACTTTTGGCGATGTGCCATTACTAGCCGAGTTGAAGCTGGAAGTATGGGACAGCCCGAATAGCGCCGGTGTTGTCATCGACGCCGTCAGATGCGCCAAGATCGGTTTGGATCGCGGGATGAAAGGCGCGCTGTTTGCGCCGTCTTCGTACTTTATGAAATCGCCACCGGAACAGTACATCGACGATGTAGCGCACACGAAAGTCGAGGATTTTATTAAAGGCGCATAACGTCGCGTTGCCCTGATTACACCCAAGCGCTGTGGCTGCAACGCGAATAGCCATGCAGACCTTGGGGAAAGAGAGGGCAGTCCTTTTCAACATGATCGGCTTGTTCCGCAGATGCGGAACAAGCCGAGACAATCCCAGACTGATATTTACCCAACCACGAGCAGCCAGCCACGCCCGGGCTCGACCGGAATATCACTGCTCTGCTTCTGCATCCCGGCCGAACTATTAAACTCGAAACACGCAGCCTCCTGAAAATCAGCCATCGCCGGCGCGCGCAATGTGGCATGCGACGGATCGATACCCAGTGCCGTCCAATTGATACTCAACGTAACGACAACTGACTCCTTGGCCCAGCTTGCAATGGCAATCAGCGCGCGCCCTTCAGCAACATAGACCGTTGCAAGTACCTCTGGATGACTGGTTCGAACAGGGCATCCCGCGACCCAATATCCGATCATGCGGCTATCTGCCATACCAAACGCGTCCCAGGCTTGCCACAATGCCTGTGGATTGCCTGCCCACGGCGCGCGACTGGTCATACCGTAGATCATCCCGCGCCAGGGATTGCCACCGTCCTGCAGCATTTCGCCCATCAGGCCAAACGGTATCCCCGATATCTCGATCAGCCAGAAATCAGGCGCGGCGTTGTAGTCGAAATACTCACCGAACCACAACCGATTGAGGTACGGGAAGTGTTCCATGTATATACCGGCGCTGTTCGCAAAACCATCGCGCGGATTGTATTGATTGGCTGAGTGCAGGTCGATGACTGCGCCTGAGCGGTGTCGATCCAGTATCTTGCGGACGCGCTTCATGATCGTGCGGTCATAGGCGACGTCATCGATATACAACCCATCAATGCCGATGTGGCGCGCCAGCCAGTCCAGTCCTTCGAGATAAAAGTTCAGCCAGCGCGACATACCGCTGTTGATCACCGCCGCATCCTGCAGTTCCGGCACAAACCAGCCCGCGATGTAGTCTTCACCCAGGTGCTCCTGCAGCCATGCCCAGCCGCCACCCGGCCCGCGCGTGAGTACTTCATCACCGAGGCTGCGCAAGGCGAACAATTCTGGCGCGCGGTTCGTCAACTCGCGCACGGTGTAGTACAACTTCATCTTCATGTCACGCGCATGTGCGGCATCGACATAGGCTTTCAGATCGTCGTTGCGAAAGAACGGGTAGTTGATATATGGATTCACGGGCGTAGCGTGATGCACATTGATGGTGTTAGCGCCCGCAGAAGCTACAGTATCGAGAGGACTGTAACGATGATAGAACCGCGTTGACCACTGCGCGTTGGTATCAATAGGCTTGAAGGGCGTGATGAGCAATCGCACGTTGTAATATAACGTTTCTCCCGCCTTGAAGGTACGCTGACCACTGCTGCACTTCACGATATATGTTTGTGCATCCTGCGCGTGCATGTTGATACTTCCGCGCCCATCGTTATACCAAGATGACGGCATCACAAGTGGCTTGAGCTGGTAGAAATTCGTATTCAGCGGCCGCTCGTAGCACTCGTCTTTCAGCGTAAACTGGAGGCCGGCGTTGACATCGCCAATCCAGGCACCGTCCTGATTTTTAGACACATCCCATTGCCATATATATTCACCCGGGATAATGCCGCCCTTCAGTCCCAGTCCCATCGAGTACTTTGCCACGTCACCCGCGACTGGTATCTCCAGGCGCACATCGTTTAGTTCGCATGACTCGCCGGCGCGTAATGCCATAGTGTATTCGATATTTCCATCGCACTCCATGACAGCACGTACATGTGCGTCAATCACACCGGCAACGCTTGTCGCCTCCCAGGTGACGCGCCCCGGCGTCTGTGAGGTGAATACCACACCCGCATGAGTCCAAGGCAAAGCGGCGCCATTCGGCGACTCAATCAGCAATGCAAGCGGCGCGCTCAGTACATCGCGTCCTGCATCGATCAAGTGGGTAATTTCCGGCGCAAAGCGACTGGTAATCTGCTGTGGTAAACCATTGGGGCCAATCTTGACCTCGCGCCCAAGAATGCCTACCGTGTTGCCCTGCACGATCATAGGCGTGAATGGGGCAACGACCTCATCATCGAGTGCGATGCGCGAATCAAGCCAGCGCAACCGCGAGAGCCGATTCATCTCGTTGTCGCCATGATCTACGATCTGATCGGGCAAAACGGTCACATGAATGGCAATGGTCGTAGAGGATGCATTCTGCGCCGAAATTGTGATCGTCCCACGATACTCTCCCACTGCTATATCTTCCGGAACATCCAGTCCACACCACAGTGTCTGCACCTTACCCATCGGTATGGTCAACACTTTTTGAAAGTCGCGCCCGTCCCACGACACACCTGCCAGGTTGAAGCAGCGCAGAGCCGCAGCCGGTATCGCTGTGAAACCATCTTCGGCATGAAGATCACTGAATACAAGGTGGACATTCATCGCTGCCTGGCGCGCCGCAAAAACGCCCAGTTGGAAAGTGTAGAACTCACCACGCAAGGCTTCACCACGTAAAGTTTGACCCGGCTTTGCTGTAATCCAGCGTTGCGGCAGATCGTCGGTCATTCGAATGACGTGCGCGCGATCTTCAGGAAAGACGAAGTAGTTGGCGTGCGGGTACGTTGCTAATAAGACATCCACCTCGGCTTCAGTCGCGATCACTTCCATCTCAGTAAATCGGTTGAATTCATCAGCAGCTTCAAACGCGACGATTGCAGCCATCGGCAAAGTGTCGCGCTCCGCCGTTACGCGATCCAGCCACGCCGAATCCGTTGCGGGCGGTGCTTGCGGATAGGTAATCGTAGGATAGTTCACACGCCCCGTGTTGATGAAAGGCAAGTAGTACACGTAGTACAAGCCTGGGCCACTTACGGGCTGAAAACCGATATCGCCAGACTCACGCCCGATTTCGAACCTCGCGATATGAGTCACTGGTTCGTTCGTAGCAGCGTCCACGATGATGATGGCTTTTGCCTCGGGCGATTGATCTCTGCGCCGCCACGGGATGCGAATGCGAACGGCATCCGTCGCATCGCTAACGCGCAACACTACCCGGTGATTGCCCAGTTCATTAGCATTCCATTCGCCCACGCCATAGTCTATCGGTGTGTTCAGTTCCATTTGCAGCTCGATTGTAGCGCTGCCTGCCACGATTACATCACACGCCATCCGGGCCTGCATATAGATGAATGTTTCCGCCATACAATCGCGGTGGTATTAGGTGGATCACCCAGAGTCGCCACCGGAACGGGCTGACCTGCGCGGTGTACACTATATTGTTGTAGGTGAAACATGTCCATTAACCCCGCCGACATCGCTGCGTTTCTTATCCAGAGCGCTACCCACATCGTTATTGCTATCGTCATCTGGATTATGGCGCGACTTCTTATTCACTATGCCGTAGCGCTGACCGGCAAAGGCCTGCTCGCGCGCCGGATCGATCCTACAATCATACGTTATGCGCGATCATCATTAAACTTGCTTTTGAATGTCGTGCTGCTAATCACGTCATTAGGCCCGGGCGGCACTGTGATCACGCTGTCTATTTACTGTAGCAACACGCATTACTGGCAGGTGTTCCACGACGGCTACCGCATCATCCGCGAAGCGTTCACCCAGGCATCGCTGCCCATCCTGTAAACCCATGCGGACGAGTGTCGCAGCATTGCCTATGGTTTTCTCCGTGTACAATCCGCCTCTATGTCACTACAACCCAGCCGTATATCTGCGCCCTGGCGTGGCGTCATCGCACACTATCGCGAGCGCATAACACTGACCTCATCGGTGCCTCCCGTCACCTTGCTTGAAGGCAACACGCCGCTGATACCAGCGCCTGCGTTGGCCGCCATTCTGGGTGGCGGTTTCGAGCTGTATCTGAAATATGAGGGACTCAATCCAACTGGCTCCTTTAAGGATCGCGGCATGACCGCCGCCATGACACAGGCTGTTGCGGATGGCGCACGCGCCGTCATCTGTGCCAGCACAGGCAACACGGCTGCGTCTGCCGCGGCCTATGCCGCGCGCGCAGGCTTGAAGTGCGTGGTGCTGGTGCCGGATGGCAAGATTGCCGCTGGAAAACTCGCCGGCGCCTTGAGCTACGGAGCGCAAGTCATCTCAATCAACGGGTCATTCGACGACGGGCTGCGCATGGTGCGGGAAGCAACACAGCGCGCGCCCATAGCACTGGTGAACTCGATCAATCCAGCCAGGTTACAGGGACAGAAAACGGCTGCCTTTGAGGTATGCGATGTCCTTGGGGATGCGCCCGACTGGCTATGCCTGCCTGTGGGCAATGCGGGAAATATCACCGCCTACTGGCTTGGTTTCCAAGAGTATTTCAACGATCATGTAGTGTCAAATCGCCCACAGTTGCTGGGGGCACAAGCAGCAGGATCGGCGCCCATCGTCCTCGGTCATGTTGTAGAGCATCCCGAAACCATTGCTACCGCTATTCGCATCGGCAATCCGGCACGCTGGCACGAAGCCGCGACAGCTCTGGAAGAATCCGACGGCCAGATTTACGCTGTGAGTGACGATGAAATCCTGCACGCATACCAGCTTGTCGCGCGCCACGAAGGCGTGTTCTGTGAACCCTCGTCCGCTGCAGGACTGGCTGGTCTGGCCAAAGCTTTGCGCGAAGGCAAGATCAACCTGCACGGAAAGCGCGTCGTCGCAGTACTCACCGGGCATGGTTTGAAAGACCCTGATACGGCTATTCGCCTTTCAGCAACACCGCAGATCATCGAGCCGAAGATCGAAGCCCTGCTAGCGAGGCTTGACCTGTGATATCAGACACTAAGCCAGACGGGGAGAAACGCGAGTCATCCCCTACGTCAGTCAGTGTACGGGTTCCTGCCACCAGTGCCAACCTCGGCCCTGGTTTTGACTGCATGGGAATGGCGGTGACGCTGTGGAATACGTTTGAGCTGCACCTTGTGCCTGGCGAACCAGTCATCTCGGTCGAATCTCACGGAGAAGGCGCCGACATTTTGCCAAACGGCGGGAACAACCTGATCGCGCAGACCATGCGCGGTGAGTTGTACCGCATCAATTTTGCCCAGCCGGGTCTGATCGGCCCTGAGATATATAAAACCCAGGGATATCGTATCGTCGCCCGCAATAACATCCCATGCGCCAGTGGTATGGGTTCCAGTTCAACTGCGGTGCTGGCCGGCTTGATCTTCGCCAATGCACTGGCTTACAAGCAAGTCAATCTGGAAGCCATTTTGGAACGCGCCACTGCGCTTGAAGGTCATGGCGACAACGTCGCGCCGGCTTTGTACGGTGGGCTTATCCTGATTTCCTACAATGGATTGACCGTGGTGGCTGAACGGGTGCAACTACCACCCTGGAAAGTCGTCATCTGCGTACCGGCATACAACTTCTTGACAATTGAGGCGCGTGCAGCCGTACCCAAAACATTGAACCGATCAGATGCCGTACTCAATATCGGGCGCGCGATGCTGGTAGCCGAAGCCTTGCGCAACGGCGATGACACACTACTCACGCGGGCGATGGCAGACCGCATTCACGAACCCTATCGCATTCCATTGATACCGGGCGCCGCAGCTTGTCAAAAGGCTGCGCTGGATCATGGCGCCGTAGCCGTATGTTTAAGCGGCGCAGGGCCGGGCATGCTGGCATTCGCCCGTGAAAATCATGAAGGCATCGGTCAAGCCATGCGCACTGCCTATCAAAATGCGGGATTATCTGCGCGCTATTGGGTACTCGATGCATCACCTACGGGCGTCGACATTCAGATAACTCTGAATCCCAATGGAATCGCGAGGTAAAATGACAAAGGTAGGGGCACGCCGGGCGCAAGTAGCCTTGCGTCTGTCCCTGAGACAATAGCGAACTAAGTTAATACAAGAGGAGCAACTATGCCAGCAGATTCAGCAGACAACGAGAAATACCTTGCCGAAACCGAAAGCTTTGCAGTCATCGAAGTACGCGAGACTGACGGACTGTATTTCGACCTTGAGTTGGGAATGGTCACCGTCCACCTGACTGAGGACGAGTACGAAGAATTCATCGACCTGGTCAAGCAACTGAAACTAAAGTAGCGAACGGGCTGGCAGAGATGTCATGTACATGCGCTTGCTGGCTGTATGGCTGCAGGCGCGAATGCGGACCCGTGTGCCGATCCATCCGACACGTTGTCAGCCCATGACATCTCTGTTCGCCTGCCGCATCTTTGCCCACTCTCGCGATCCTCAACCTTTTCGCCTGTTTCATCCAATACACTGCAGCGAATGCCTGCGCCTCAACGCGGTTTTACTCCCCGGTGGGGCATATGGGATAGAAGCACTTCGGTTACGAACTATTTCTGGATTTGTGATACAACGCTTCATAGCGTTTCACTGTAGTTGATTCTGCCTCATGCGGAACAACACACGGTGAGGCAACACATAGGAAGCCACCTCGATAGTGCGACGGGACTACATGTGAGTCGTCCCCTCCACGGGTGAGTACAGATCATAGCAGCACTGCACACACGTCAGGTGAGATGCAAGGTACATATGCAGAAACTTAAGTCAGTGGTAAGTTCATTAACAACAACACGCACATGGCCATTCAGGCCGACGCGTGTTCTCAGGCCGATAAAGACCATCATTGCAGTAGCGATGGTCATCATACTGTTCACTACAGCATTAACCATAGCCGATAACGCACTTACCCCCGCTATCGAACTTACCCATGTGGCGTCTGGACCGGCAGCGCTCTCAGTTGTGCGCGCGCTTGAGATGGATACCAAAACGGGCGATCTGTATGCCGGTTCGAATGGCGGCGTGTTCAAATCCATTGACGGCGGGGTCACGTGGCAGCCTGCAAGTCATGGTCTATCGGGCATCGATATTCAGGATCTGCTATACGACAAAGACCACGATGTCATGTACACCGTCGTGTTTGGCGGCGGGCTTTTCCGCAGTTCCAACCATGGCGAATCCTGGCAACAGTTAGGCGGCGGCATGCGTGGCGACAAGCTGCTGACTATCGCGGTCGACCCGCGTGTGCCTGTCATGTACGCAGGAATGCTAGGCTACGGCATGTATACCTCAATCGACCAGGGTGCCACATGGCAGACCATCGGCCCCGGCGTCAGCAACACCTACGTTCACCAGTTTCTCCTTGGCGATGAACCCGGCGAGGTATATGTCGCCACCGACAGCGGACTTTGGCACAGCACCAATGTCACAGAGACATGGGACTTGTTGACCAGTAACACCTCCGTTGTCAGCGTGATTTCGCTATTGAGAGATGTCAATACCGGCATCATCCTGGCAGGCACTGATCACGGCATTCTGCAGATAGCGAAACAGGGCAGCGGTTTTACAGTTAATTTGACTGGATTGACCGATGGCAACGTCCAGGCATTGGTGCAAGACCGATCCGATGGTGTGATTTATGCGGCAACACTGGACGGCATTATGAAATCGCGCGATGGCGCTGCTACATGGGTGCGCATAGATCAAGGCTTAAGCAGCACGCTGGTGCATTCCCTGTTGCTAAAACCAGATGGCACGGGCTTGCTGGCTGCTACCAGCAGCGGCATCTTCATGACATCTGACGGCGGCGCTCACTGGCAATCCGCAGAACAGAATCCCAATGCACGGCATGTGCAAACATTGCTGGTCAATCCGCAGGATGGCGCTCTTTATGCGGGACTCCTGGGCGGCGGCGTTTTTCACTCAACAGAAAACGGCGCGAACTGGACACCCATCAATACTGGTTTGCCAAACGCCGTTGTTCAATCGCTTGGCATCGATCATGGTACGAACACGCTCTATGCCGGGACACGCAGTGGTTTATATCGCACTGCACTAGACAAAATCAACTGGACCTTGGCCACACCAAAAGCAATCGGACAAGACATCCAGACCATAGCTGTCGATGATCGTCATGGCAACGCGTACGCGGTTACAGCTAATGGCGACGTGTTGCGATCCACAAGTGATGGCGCCTCATGGACCATCGTTCAACCTCTGCAGACCGTGTTCGCGCGCACAGTGGCTGTCAGTAGCCATGATTCAGCGGTATATGCTGGCGCCTATAAAGGTGGTGTGCTAGTGTCGAATGACTTTGGCTTCACCTGGAGCAGCCATGGCGGTAGACTACCTGACAATAACGTTGAAACGCTCGCAGTCGATGAACGTGATGGCACCGTCTATGCTGGAACACTCAGCGGCGGTGTGTATCGCATGGTCAACGGCGGTTGGGAGCAAATGGCCAAGAACCTGCCTGGCAACATCATCGCGCTAGCTGTTGATGAGAGATATGGTGGTGTGTTTGCGGCCGTGAAATCGGGGCTGTTCCGCATGGGCAATGCCGATCAGTACTGGAGTCAAGCCATCGGGGGAATGTACCACAACAGCATCCTGTCTGTAGTCTATGATCGCGTGGCGGGCGCGCTGTATGCAGGCACCATGGCGGGCGGCGCATATCGATCTACCGATTCAGGCGTGACATGGAAACCTGTATCCAATGGCCTTACCGATATCGAATTCCTGGATATTGCCATCGAAGACGCCAGTGGATTACTCAGCGCTGCCGCAACAGATCGGGGTATTTTTCAATCAGATGATGCAGGGCAAACATGGCGCGCTGCCAATGTGGGATTGGGTGAACTCACGGTACGCGGGTTAACCTCCAACGGTGATAATGCAACGCCGGGACTAAACCTGAGAACCGACCATATCACTGTGATTCCACTAGACGCATCTTATAACAAAACCAAAGCCGTGTTTACGCCGATGCAATACGTTGTGAGTAACGGCTCCGCTGCGTGGCAGGAACGCCCGGCAAACATCGGCAACGTGCTCGACTTGTTCCTGCCGATCAATACGTACGGTGTTGCCGGCCGCCTTCCTAGCGGTGACATCATCTGGGCTTTGCATGGCGGTGGTGAAATCATGGCGCGAACACTCCCCGGCGTGAGTGCCATAAGCGGTGCAATTCGCATTCTGCCCGACGGCCGCAGCCAGATGATTGCTGCATGGGGCGCAGAGATAACGCAGTCCGAACCGGGAATCACTGCAAACCGTGTCCCCCTGGTGTGGATGCTGTTAAGGATATGGTCATGGCAGCAGGTCCGCACCTTGAATGCATTGACGCCTCTATGGTGGTCAGTCATGGTAGCTTTGTTTATGCTGCTAGCTGCCCTGGTGGCTGCAAGTCGGTTGCGATTAAGCCGGTCATTTGGTGTTCCCCTCGCCATTGCACTGTTCAAACCGTGGCGCAGCATGAATACGGCAAACAAGACGAAACTTGATGCCCATTGGCCAAGGTGGGAGAAGACAATTCAAAGACAGTTGTTTGCATATGGCGACGTTACGCCAGAAGACGTACCGTCCATCCCCGGCCCCTTCCGCCAATACGCCATACAACGATATGAGCAGAAACATGCCGGCGGCCAGGCAGTGCGCATGGAGGGTCAACGTCTGCATGCGGCGGGACGCGTCCAAATGAGACGCTGGGCTAGTGCGTGGCGCGCCATGACCACCGCTATGCTGCGCGAAGGCGCGGTCTGGACCAACCGCAAGCACGTGGCGCAACTGGGTTCATCATTCGCAGCATCGCTGGACCTTGAGTTGATGGCGGGAATCGACGTGGATGCCGTGCGCATTTATGCCACAAAGGCAACAAGAGCTTCAAAGCTAAACAGGCCGATTGCACTGCTGTTCCTGGCTGACAATGAGGCATTGAAACGCAGTGTGAAGAACCTTACAGATGCCATGGATAAACTCGATGGCGCTATGGACGTCGGCATGGCACAGCATCCTTGTGGGATCGTCATTGCGCTGGGTCGTCCCGGCCGCAACGTGGATATTGCACCCCAGATTGCACTGGCTGTCACCGAGGCAGGTGACAACGAACGATTCACCGTTCTGAACGGCAACGAGGTATCGGCGATGATGTCTGCCGCTGAGCCTGCGCTGATCCTCAACGCGCACATCAACGCGATGAAACGCAGAACGACCTGAAGGTTGGCAGTGAATACAAAGAGGATAAGTATGGACTAGCGCAAAGGTGGTTGAACGACGCCAATCAACGCCGGGTCGGCCACCTTGGGTAATGAATGGATATGAGGCGCCAGTGATAGAAGCATCGGGTTGTGATTCGCCTGAACCAGCCAGGCTGCCACATAACCACTCATGCCATCTAGCGTGGTGACTGCAATCCATTCACCCCACTGACCGACCTTCTGCATGGCCTGATCGGCAGCTTCGTTCACCGATAAACGTGTCCCAGCCGGGAGCCGTTTGATCACGCGTCCCACCATAGGCGCAAAACGCAATGCCAGACCGCCGAAGTTGGCGATTTCCTGCGTGTCAACTACAGACAACGTAAGTGGTTGAACTGCTTGCGTCAATGGTCCCTGGTAGAACACGGCAATCGTGATGATCTGCGCAGGCGTGCCTGCAAATCCAAATCGACCTGTCAGTGATACCGGGGGTTCTGCAGGAACCGGCCATGGGTCATTAATCAGATAATCGCCCTGGCTGCGGCCGACGATCATCACCCAGTGATTCTGCAGACCTGGCGCCGTCGAATGATCGAGTTCCACAATGACAGGGAAACCGGTATCCAGTGCCGCGTCGATATCGGCCATTGGCGCGGGTGTATTTCTGCAAAAAACAACGCTCTGGAGTGAAATACCAGCCAACGCCGACGGTAACCCTGAAAAGACGATCAATGGGCCGGAAAATCCCATATTCTGGCCAAGCGCCTTGAGCTTGTCATTGAGTGACTGGGGCGTTTCCGTAAAGCCAAAACCGTTCGCCGCCATCGTCAAGCATGTCAACGTACATCCATCACTGCCAATGGTGGTCGATGCATCACCAAAACCCAGCGGCCAATCAGACCAGCGCGGGTCACGCTGTGAGAGAGGTTGTGTACTAAACATATCCGTCAATTATGATGCACAATACGAGTGCTTTGACAGGGAGTAATAACTTGCATGACTAAAAAAATCATTCTTGACACTGACATCGGTTCGGATATTGATGACGCCGTGTGCCTGGCGTATCTTCTGTCTCAACCGGAGTGTGATCTACTAGGTATAACAACAGTGACCGGAGAGGTCGAGAAGCGCGCCATGATGGCCAGCGCCATGTGCACAGTAGCCGGTAAACCTGACATCCCGATTTATCCCGGCGCCGATATGCCGCTATTCATCAAGCAGTTGCAGCCGATCGCACGTCAGGCAACAGCTTTGCCCAAATGGCCGCACAAAACCGATTTTCCACAGGGACAGGCCGTGAAATTCCTGCGCGATACCATTCGCAAGTACCCCGGCGAAATCACCTTACTCACGATCGGCCCGCTGACGAACATCGCGATGTTGTTCAAGACGGCGCCGGAATGCGCTGATCTGCTGAAGGAAATCGTTCTGATGTGCGGGGTCTTTGGTGACTGTGTCGATTGCTACGGACCGCTCGAATGGAACGCCATGCTCGATCCTGATGCAACGGCGATGGTTTATCGCGCCCACCCACCCCGCCACCGCTCCATCGGTCTGGACGTCACAACAAAAGTCACGATGGATGTCAACAACGTCAAGCGCCGTTTCCAGGCCAAGGTGTTGCGTCCGGTGCTCGATTTTGCCGAGGTTTGGTTTCAGGAAACTGACCGCATTACGTTCCATGATCCGCTTGCAGCAACGACGATCTTCGATGATACGATCTGCACGTTTGAGCGCGGCACCGTCACAGTCGATCTTGGCGAACCTAGCAGTGCCGGAAAGACTGTGTTTCAAGCTGCATTGACAGCATCTACTCCGGCGTCGCACGAAGTAGCCCTAGGGGTTCAGCCACAGCGTTTCTTTGATCACTACTTCGGTCTGGTCAAGTAAATAGAAAAGGAGCAAAAGAGTGAAGGAGATTAGGGCAATGGCATCGCCATCGTTCCTTTTCTCCTCTTCGCTTCTGCTCCTCTTGTCTGTTCCCTTAGCGGCTGATGCCGAATCCGGCGCTAGTCAGGTACTTGACGCTCTTGCTGACGGCCTCGATCATGTCGGTCGAACAGCGGTCGAGTTCAACGATCAACCATTCCAATGTCGCTTCATCAGCAGCGCCAATGACACTCGCCCAGTCCATTTTGCCCTCGCCCACGGCAGTCATGTTATCGTTCCGATCCAGTGAGCCGTCCTTGATGTGCAACACGGGCATCCGCTCACCATATGTTGTAACCACCTTGGTCGGGTTATCACCACCCACTGCGCACCAATATGTATCGAGTTCAGAGAAAGCATCAGGAGCGTTGGCCAGCAGAATCTCGTAGGGTGTCTTCCCACCGAACTTCTTATCAAACTCCCACCAATGGTTGTGGAAGCCGAACCGAATGCCATGTGGTTTGAGCACTTCCGCGCCGCGCTGGAACTGCTCTGCTGCTTTGAGCACACCGGCTTCTGTTGCCATCTGATCCGGACCAAAGCCGGCTATGTGCATCGAATAACCCAGAATGCCAGCTAGATCGACAATCTCGTTGGCGTTTTCTGGTGTCGGCAAGGAGCCATGAATTGAGCTGACTTTCATTCCAAGGTCATCAAGGAGTATGCGAAAGTCTTTGGGCGCCATGCCCTGCAGACCAGCCGGCTCAACACCCACATAACCCATCGCGGCGATCTTCTTGAGTACGCCTGCGAAATCGCTCTTTGCTTCTTCACGAACCGAATACAACTGTACTGAAACTGGATATTTCTTCATGATGTGTCCTCTGACAATTTAAACAGACGGGATGCCCCCATGCGAAGGCATACACCGTATTACGCCTTAATATCAAATGCCAACGCGGCTGCGCCAAGCAGACCGCAATCATCACCAAGCGCAGCGGGCAAGACGGGCCTGCCGCGATACGGCGGCATGACATACTGGTTGACGGTTTTCCGTATGGGCTCAAACAACAAATCACCCATCAACGACACGCTACCGCCGACAACAATCATGGCGGGGTCGAAAAGATGGAACAGGCTGACAAAACCCAACCCGATGATTCTGGAGACCTGTGAGACGATGGCCATCGCGACCGGATCGCCCTGTAGTGCTGCCTCGCCGACTTCCTTCGATGTAACTGCAGCAATATCGCCACCTGCCATCTCAAGCATCAGCGATTTCTCTCCATGGCGCAACCGTTCCTGCGCCTGGCGCGCAATAGCAGTGCCGGAGGCCATGCCTTCGAAGCTTCCGGGGACGCCAGCGTGCGTCCATGTCGCATTTACGTCCATCACAACGTGACCCATCTCGGTTGCCAGGCCGCGCATCCCGAGCACCAGTTGGTTATTCAGAATCACACCCATGCCAATGCCTGTGCTGAGTGTGATGTATGCCATGTCGGCCACGCCTCTAGCCGCGCCATAGCGTTGCTCTCCAAGCGCAGCCAGGTTGGCGTCATTGCCAATTTCAACCGGGATGCCCAGCTCGCTGCGCAAAATATCGCGCAAAGGGACATCGCTCCAGCCGGGAAGATTAGGCGCATAGTTCACAACACCTTTGTACGGATCAAGTGGCCCAGGTGATGCCACGGCTGCTGCCCAGACTGGTGGTTCAGTCGAATCAGGCAGAACACCACGGATCGCCTCAATCATGCGTCCTATCACCGCCTGAGGCCCTTCCTGCGCGATGGTGGGTTGCTTGATACGCCTCAGAATCTGGCCGTCACGATTACACAATGCTGCGCGAATGTTGGTGCCGCCGAGATCGACAGCGATAACTGTGCCCGTAGTCATATGGGTATTGTAGCCTTTGCGGTAGATTTCGCAGAACGTCGTAGCCTACCATGCGAACAGGGCGCGCGTGAGATACGGATCATCGGCGATGATGCGCGCGCCAAAGAAATCCATGGCACCGATATCGGATGAAAGCGCATCAGGTCGCCCGCGATCAAGGATGCGCGCAATAACGGGAAATCCTTCCCATGCATCACCCGGTTGCGCATACAAGGGCGGCATCACCACACCCACGTCGAATCCGCGTACACTTCCGACGTCGATCAGCGTGCGCAAAACATCGTGTACTGCATCTGCGAGAGTGTCATCAAGCGCTGAACCGAGAATCCAGGTGTCTTTCATGCGCGCCGGTGTAAGAGCGACGAAAGCATCCAGTACGCCAACCTTAAATCCCAGCCCAACATCGTTATGCGCGTTGGCGAGATCAACGAAATAATCGGCGCCGTAGCGCTCTCGATAGGATACTGCTGCACGCCGCAGCCCTTCGACCATCGCATATGGCGTCACCTTACCCAATCCCATCTGCGCATGGGCATGAGGGATTGAGGCGCCACCCGCACTGCCACCGTTCCACATCCATGCCAGGAAGCGCGCTTCTGGGTCGACGCGATGCGCCGCATCAGCCCACTTGAGGCTGGTACGAAAGTAGTCTCGCAGATGATCACGGGTGAACGCCAGTGGATCAGGTTCCTTGAAGATCAGAACGCTGCACTGCGCATCCCAGCGCGCAATATTGCTTGTCGTGACGCAATACTGACCATGCACGCGACCATAGACGTCCTCAGTCGTCATTCGCATCGGATCAGCGAAGAGGTCGTCATGGTCAGACATGTGTTGATGTTGCTCTTCGCGAAAGCGTTGCGGGCGGCGCGCGCGCAAGGGATTGAAGATGGCGCCTTCCCAGGTCACGATATTAGTAACACGCACAATCTTTTGGTTCTCAACCTCATCCAGCGACCCAAATCGACCGACAACCCATTCATGCATCGGCTCAGGTACGCGCAACTCACCAGTGACCAGTTCGACATTAAAGATGCGGTTAAACCTGGCACGTTGGTCAGGCGATAGCGCGGCAAGCAGATCGGGCAGATCAGGTGTAAGCAGAGAGGATGTGTTGGTCAGTTTGGACATGCGTGTCCGAGTATAACGCGAGCAAACTGGCAAGCGTTTCCCTTGCGAGGAAGGATGGGGTTTCGTGCATGCAACCTTGCGAAGGCTCCCGTGACGGATGTGATTTCGTTGGTAACCTTCGCAAGGCTTGGGGGTGCTACTGAGGCCACACCTGCGGGAAGTGTTCGCCTTCGAGCTTGGCGCGGTCAGGTACTGTCACAAAGGGCTTCATGATGTGATTGCCCGATGCGATGTACACCGTATCCTGGGTCATGTAGTGCAAGGCAATGGCGCGACGGGGGCGACCACTGGTGTTGGCAGCAGAACCATGCCACGTCAATGCATGGTGAAAGTGCACCGCTCCTTTCTCTACAGGGCACAACTGCACTTTGAGTTCGTGGCCGTCGAACGTCGCCGGCATGCTGTCAAAGGTGCTGAGTGTGTGCAGGAAATCGATGTTGTCGCCCCAATGGTACGTGCCAGGCACCATGCTCATGCAGCCATTCTCAGCATCGGCATCATCAAGAGCCACCCACGCCGTCACTTGCGCCGTCAGGGGACCGATGTTCGGCCAATAAGGCGAGTCCTGGTGCCACATATTGACACCGCCAATGGCCTTGGGCTTGTACTGAATCTGGTCATGCCACAATCTCAACTCCGTAGCATTCGTCAATTGGGCTACTTCCTCAACAATCTGGCGATTGTGCACCAAAGCGCTGAATGCGTCGCTGGCTTCCCAGATGTTAACGATCTGCCAGACAGGCGCAATGTCTTTACCGCTTAAGTTAGCGATACGCACCGGCTTGCGCGCAGCCTTGCCGTCAATCACCAAAGCCAGTTGATCACGGAGTTCTTCAACCTGTGCATCGCTCAGAACACGCCCACCTTTGACAAATCCATTGGCCTTAAAATCAGTCACTTGCTTTTCCGATAACATCAAATCCTCCAAAGCATCCACTATTCACATGCAAATCAGAAACGACATTACATTGCTATCACGACTCATCCTACATGAACTGTGACCACTGCGGGTATCATATCGGCAAGTGGGTATATGAACTTGTCAATCTCACCGGATGATTTGACGATTTCTCGGCAAACCACGACACCATGTCATTACAACAACCCACTCGGGTAACGCAGGAGTTTTTCAGCTCATACCGCGAACGTTGCTGGCGCGCTGGTTTGCCTCTGGCTGTGCTGCATCAACGCTATGACGAAGGTAACCATACCGGGTTGTATCAACACGTGGATTTTTATGCGTTATACGTCATTCGCGGCGGGCGCGGCCTGCACGTCATCAACGATCATCCCTACCCTATTCGCGCCGGGGATGTCTATATCACACCGCCCGGATCCATTGTGGGTTATCGTGACTATCGCGCCTTGCGCGCCGAAGCGTTCTGCTTTCAGGCGCAACTGTTCAGCGACGCTGAACTCGATGCTCTCAGCACGCAAGTAGGTTTCCACAACATCATCATTCCTGTCAAAGACCGGAAGGCAGAGTCCATCAACGACTACCAGTTGCACCTGACGCCACCGCATGATCTCGCCGTAGAACACATCGTCGAAGACATTGTTGCTGAGATGAATAGGTCGGAAGCCGTGGCCACCATCATTGTGCGCAGCTTGATGTTCAGGCTACTGATTTATCTGGCGCGCGTGCGCAGCGAAGGACCAACGACTTCCATCACTGCCGAAACCAGCATCAATAGTCATCACGCCGCCGGCGGGTTGTCGCTGACCGATATTTTACGGATCTGCGAATCACGCTTTGCCGAAGACCTCACCGTTTCTCAACTGGCAGCACTGGCCTTCCTGTCGCCCAGCCATTTTTCTGAAATCTTCACGCGCGAGGTGGGTCAGCCACCAGCCACCTATCTGCGCGGCCTGCGCCTTGCCCATGCCCAGACGCTCCTGCGCACAACCGCCTTATCCATCACCGAGATCGCCCAACAGTCCGGCTTCGGTGATTCTGCCCAGCTCTCGCGCGCCTTCCGCACCGCACTCGGCATCACACCGCGCGACTATCGCGCCCGATTTCGTTCACAGGCGCGATCCCTACGCTGACAAACCCGCCGCTTTGTGAGATGATTCCAGCATTGATTTCTTCAACTTCCATCAGGGAGGGGTACGAACAAGATTATGGACACAAATACCATCGCTTCGACATTTGCAGCGGTTGGATTAACACAAATGGTACACGCGGTGGACAAGCTGGTGTTGCCATCAATACGCTTATCGGCGACGTTGGCCGAGGAAAACGAGATTACGATCGGTGCGTCAAAACTGGGCGGACTGCCCGATCTACCCGACGCCTTTGAGTGGCCTGAACTCAATGGTGCGCCGATGTCATTTGTTGCCCAGATTCGCCTGGACGAGCTTAATCAGTTGGATGGCGCGTCGATCCTGCCCACTTCCGGCATGTTGTGGTTTTTCTACGACGCTGCGCAGGAGTCATATGGCTCAGACCCTGGAGATCGCGCGGGCAGACAGGTCATTTTTGTCAACGATCTGAGTGAAGGTCAACTCCAGCGCCGGCCAGCGCCTGATGGCCTCGCGCCAGAAGCACAGTTCAAGGCATGCAGCGTTGCCTTTAATGCGGAGCCAACACTGCCAGTCAACCCGGGCACCGATCTGCCTTCGCTCATGTGGTCGCTGGAAGAACAGGTTCGCTACGAAGCGGTGTATGCGGCATTTCCCAGCCATAAGGCAAGCCCAGATGCCAAGCATCGCTTGCTTGGGCATCCCGACACTATTCAGGACGATATGCGCGGGCAGTGCCAATTGGTCGCCAACGGTGTGACCAGTTCAGATGATCCTGAAGCCGCTGCACTGCTAGCCGATGCAAATGACTGGCTATTGTTGTTGCAGGTGGATTCCGATGACCTATCCGGAATGCGGTGGGCCAACACCGGTATGATCTATTTCTGGATTAAGCGCAACGATCTGGCACTGCGCCATTTCGATAATGTGTGGGTGGTTCTACAGTCTGAATGAGGTTTTGATATGCGAAGATGGTTCCTGCTTCTTGCCTGCGTTGTGATGCTGGTCAGTGCAACTGGATGCACGATTGTCGTACCCAATGATCTTCCTGCCGACACATCAACCGATAGCGGCACCTCCGTCCCACAAACGGGCACGGTAAAGAAAACTGCCGTGCCCGCCACGTCGTACAAATGGGGCGTACAAACGAAGACCAGTGGCTGCAAGGCGTCTGGCGGCGTGCAGGATCACGGCTGCACCCCGGGTGATATTTTCCCGGATGCTACCAAAGCCATGATATGCGTCCCGGGCTACTCAAAATCGGTTCGTAATGTGCCGGAAAGCCTCAAGAATGCAGTCTACGCTTCTTATGGCATCAAAAGCCGCACAGCAGGCGAGTACGAAGTGGATCACCTTGTCAGCCTTGAACTGGGCGGTTCAAACGATATCTCCAACCTGTGGCCGGAATTAGCTGCTCCAAAACCGGGATTTCGGGAAAAAGACAAGGTGGAGAACTTTTTGCATGATCAGGTCTGTTCCGGCGAAATGACACTCAAAGAGGCGCAGATCATGATTGCCACCGATTGGCACAAAGCGTTCGCGTTGATGACAAAGTAGAATTTCCTATGGAATTTACACCCAGTACCGCCACGCAGCAGGCAAGAATGCAGTCATGGTGCGTCAACCTGCTTGCCATACCGGTAGACGCCTACAAGCTTGGGACGGTCATTGGAAAAGGTGCGCTGATTCAGGCTGGCGGCGACAATATACTCGCGCCTGATGTCATGTTCGTCGCCGGCAATCCTGCCATGCCTGATGACACTGCCAGCGCGCCACTTCTGGCAATTGATATCATTCACCGGCAAACACCGCAGCCTGTCCGCAAGAAACTGCAGGCACTCTACGCACGTGCGCACATGCTTGAATATTGGCAGATTGAGGCCGATAGCGGTCGCTTCTTCCTGTATCAGGCAAATGCAGCATGGAAGTATGACCTTATTCCACCTGATGTGGCCGACCTGCACTTCTCTACTGCCATCGTGGAGCTTAGCTTTCCCGTGGTATGGTTCACCCAGCTACCCGATATCTGGACGATGATGGCATATTGGGGCATGATTGAGGATCTGGGGCATGAAACGTGAAACGTAATGAAGAGAGTCGTTGGGACGGTTAGTGGTGTTGGACGTGACATAGGTCTTGTCGGGGGAAACCAGCTTGCTCGAAGTGACCATTTGTCATCAGAGTGTTCCTCTTGCTTCTTATCTCTTGTCTCTTGCTTCTGATTTCTAATATCTAGTCTCTGATCTCTGACTTCTGCCTTCTCTTTAGCACTCTATTAACTAGATTGCTAAAAACCCCTTGACAACCGTTAGTCCGGATGCTATGATCTGACCCGTTGTTAGCACTCAGAACAATGAGTGCTAAATGCAAGACACTCAGTTGAAAAATGATGGTGCTAAGAAGCCACCATCAATCAATTCGGAGGATTTTAAGATGGCGAAAACTGAAGGAAAGTTGAACCTACGCCCATTAGCGGACCGCGTAGTGATCGAGTCTGTCGATGAAGACGAGCAGACCTTTGCCGGTGGCAAACTGGTGCTCCCCGAGACAGCCAAAGAGAAGCCCCAAAAGGGTTTGATCCTGGCGACTGGCCCCGGCCGCTCTGATGACGATGGCAAGCGTTTGCCAATGGACGTCAAAGTCGGCGATCAGGTGCTGTACGCGAAGTACGCCGGCACCGAAGTCAAGGTTGATGGCCGCAAACTGCTCATCCTGAAAGAGAGCGATATTCTGGCGGTCGTGGAATAGTAATTCCGTTCACTCTTAGGAGAGTAGAAAATGGCAAAACAACTCAAATTTAACGAAGAAGCACGCCGCGGCCTGCAGCGCGGTGTCGACATTCTGGCAAGCGCAGTCGCTACCACCCTCGGCCCGAAGGGCCGCAACGTGGCGCTGGACAAGAAGTATGGCGCCCCGACGATCACCCACGACGGCGTGACCGTGGCCAAAGAAATCGAATTGGCCGATCCTTTTGAGAACATGGGCGCGCAGCTTCTGAAAGAAGCCGCCACCAAAACCAATGACATCGCGGGCGACGGCACCACCACCGCCACCGTGCTGGCTCAGATCATTGTGCACGAGGGCCTCAAACTCGTGGCCGCCGGCACAAACCCGATGTTGCTCAAGCACGGCATTGACGCCGGCGTCAGCGCCATCGTGAAGCAGCTTAAGGAAATGGCTATCGAGATCAACAAGCATGATCAAATCGCACAGGTTGCGACGATCAGTGCCCAGGATCCCGAGATCGGCAAACTGATTGCTGACGTGATGGACAAAGTCGGTAAGGACGGCGTCATCACGGTTGAAGAGAGCAAGAGCTTGAGCTTCGAGACCGAGTACGTCGAAGGCATGCAGTTCGACCGCGGTTACCTGTCACCTTACTTCGTCACCTCCCCCGAGGCGATGGAATCCGAGATCAAGGAACCCTATATCCTGATCTACGACAAGAAGATCAGCGCGGCACAGGACATCATCCCCTTGCTCGAGAAACTGGTACAGCGCGGCAAGCGTGACCTCGTCATCATCGCTGAAGACGTGGACGGCGAAGCACTGGCCACCCTCGTGCTGAACAAACTGCGCGGCATGCTGAACGTGCTGGCCATCAAAGCCCCCGGCTTTGGCGACCGCCGCACTGCCATGCTTCAGGACATCGCGATTCTGACCGGCGCATCGGTCATCAGCGAAGTCACCGGCCGCAAGCTCGAAGGCGCAGACATCCGCGACCTCGGCACCGCCGGGCGCGTGGTCTCCACGAAAGATGACACCACGATTATCGACGGTTCCGGCAACGAAGCCGCGATTAAGGGTCGCATCGACGAGATTCGTGTCGAGATCGATAAGAGCACCAGCGACTACGACAAAGAGAAACTGCAGGAACGTCTGGCCAAGTTGAGCGGCGGCGTTGCAGTGATTCGCGTCGGCGCAGCCACTGAGACCGAGTTGAAGGAAAAGAAGCACCGCGTGGAAGACGCCTTGAGCGCCACCCGCGCAGCCGTTGAAGAAGGCATCGTCCCCGGTGGCGGTGTTGCCCTCATGCAGGCTGTCAAGGTTCTGGCCAAGGTCAAACTCGACAACCCCGACGAGCAGGTCGGCGTAGGTATCCTCAAGCGCGCGCTTGAAGAGCCGATGCGCCGCATCGTTGAGAACGCGGGCGCCGATGGCAGCGTCGTCATCGAGAACGTCCGCCGCAAGAGCGACGAAGATAAGTACATCGGTTACGATGTCATCAGCGGCGAGTACGTCAATATGATCACAGCTGGCATCATTGACCCGGTCAAGGTTACCCGCGGCGCACTGCAGAACGCTGCTTCTATCGCCGGAATGATCCTCACGACCGAAGCTCTGGTCACGGACATCCCCGAGAAGAAAGAAGCCCCATCAGGTCCTCCCGGAGGCGGCATGGGCGGTATGGGCGGCGACTTCTAAGTCACCGTTCTCATTCAAACAACAACAGCCCTGTATGCTCACTGCATGCGGGGCTGTTTTGTTATCGGTCACTACTCAAATGCTGTATCCGCGTTTATATATCGTAGCCGTAGAGTAGGCATTTAGACAATTGACTATGGTATAACTACCACCTTGTAGATTCCGTTACTTTCATGAGGAGAAGGCTAATATATATGAAGTTCGAGAAGATAATCCGTAGCGGAGCCGCTTCCGCCATTGCTGCCAGTGCGCTCGCACTAGCAATGAATGCGACGCCGGTACTGGCCAAGACGACAGTTCAAGAGCCGTGGGGACCTGGGCTTAACCTGCTCAGCAATCCAAGCCACGAGCACCCGGGCGTGTATTTTGGCGGGCGCGGTGAGATCAATGTAACTTGGAGCTGGGTGGGATTCTGGGAAGAGTCACCTCCCGGAGTTGATGCGCGCGATCAACACTACCGCACGCCCGAATTCCGCCCCGTATTTGCCAGCATTTACCCCGAGCGCGTACACACTGGGGGCGGCGCTGATCGATGGTTTAACTACTTCGCGCTGAATCATGCTGCCGGCATCATGCAGGTTGTGAATAACGTGCCTGTTGGCAAACCCATGCGCTTCACTTCCTGGGTGCAATTGTGGTCCAGCAATGAAAACCTCACGCCTGCCAGATCGACTAAAGATGGCAACCTCAAGGTTCGCGTATGCATTCAAGTGGATGGCGGACCGCGTAACATGGTCAGCCCCGCGCTGAAGTGCTCTGACTGGGCCCAACCTTACGATAAGTACGCGCAAATATCCGTTGACGCGACGCCGACCAATAGCAGCGTGCTGGTGCTAATCCAGTCTAATGCTGACATTCCGGTGGAACACAACGACATCTACGCGGATGACTCGTGCTTCGAAGTGCTCCCAGCGAGCGGACCTGGCATCTGCAATGGCGCCGGCTTCGTCCCCTCGGCCGTTGATGGCAATTCCAGTGCAGTGGTTCCCGTTGTCGCAGCCAATTCCGGCAGCGCCCAGACGATTGCGAACTCCAACGTCGGGTTGAACGTCCGCAGCACGCCCGAAATCAACGACACCAACATTGTTGGTGTAGCAACCAAGGGCCAAATTCTGCCCGTGACCGGCATTGCGGGCACAGGCACCTGGTATCAGATTACCTATAACGGCAAGACTGCGTATGTTTATGCGGCCTTGACCATCCCGAACGATGCTGCCAAAGCAGCGCCTGTCGTGAAATAGTCTCCTGTCAGTACGGATGTCAGACATCAACACGATGTCTGACATCCACTATACTAGCGGTCACATGACCGCAATCCCCACTACTTCATCCGAAACACAAGCCACCCAGATCCGCCGCATTATCAAAACGTGGTGGCCTCTAGCCGCGAGCTGGCTACTGATGGCCATCGAATTGCCGGCTGTCAGCGCCGTTATGGCGCGTTTGCCCAATCCCGAAATCAACCTCGCCGCTTACGGTGGCATTGTGCTGCCGCTGGCGTTGATTATGGAGTCGCCCATCATCATGCTACTGGCGGCGTCGACGACATTGAGCAAGGACTGGGCTTCGTATGTGAAAATCCGCAAGTTCATGCGAATCGCGGGCTTGATCCTCACGATAGTGCAGTTTGTCGTCGCCTTTACGCCTGTCTACAACCTGGTCGTGCAAGGCATCTTAGGTGCGCCAGCTGAGATCGTTGAGCCTGGCCGGCTGGGGCTGATGTTCATGCTGCCGTGGTCATGGTCCATCGCCTATCGCCGTTTTAATCAGGGCGTTTTGATCCGATTTGGCCACTCACGCGATATTGGCGCAGGCACCATGGTTCGGCTGGGGTCCGAGATTATCGCGCTGGCCATCGGCTTCTTCGCCACTGCCATGCCCGGCGCGGCGGTTGGCGCGGCAGCCGTTGGAATAGGCGTACTGGCAGAAGCCATCTTCATCGGCTGGCGTGTGCAACCCGTCTTGCGCGAAAAGCTCAGGGCGGCGCCTGCCGTTGAACCCGCACTCACCGCGCGCAGCTTTTTCACCTTCTATGTGCCGCTGGTCATGACCGCGTTGATCAGCCTGTTAATTGAACCACTGGGCAGCGCGGCGCTCAGCCGCATGCCCAATCCCATCATTTCGCTGGCTGTATGGCCGGTCATTCATGGACTCCTTTTTATGCTGCAAAGCCCCGGGATTGCGCTTAACGAGGTCGTCGTCACGTTCCTCGATCGCCCCGGCGCTGCCCGTTCGCTGCGCACGTTCATGGCCATTGTTCTGGTAATCACCACCGCGCTGCTCATCGGCATTGCAGCCACGCCCTTGTCACAATTGTGGTTCAGCCGCCTCGCGGCGTTACCACCCAATCTGGCTGATATAGCCCGAATCGGATTGTGGCTGGTGCTGCCCATGCCTGCCATGGCAGCCTTGCAGAGCTGGTTCCAGGGAACGATTCTGCACAGCCGTCGCACGCGCGGTATCACGGAATCCGTCATCGTCTATCTGGTCGTCGTTGGCGGCATCCTGATTGCCGGCGTGATGTTTTCGACCATCAGCGGTATTTACATCGGGCTCGTGGCATTCTGCACCGGCATGATTCTACAGACAGCGTGGCTTGGTCTGCGCAGCCTGCCTGCCATGCGTCAGAACCTTAAGGCTGTTTCGTCGTAAAGCATCCATGGAAATGACTCGCAAACGCTTGTTGTCTTTTGTGTTGCTGGTACTGGTCATCCTGCTTGGCACCTTCTTGCTGGACAATCTGCTACCGGTACTCGGCATGACGCCTGCGATCAACCTGCCTGACATGGCGCAGAACTATGTGACAACATTTGTAGGACTGTTCATCGAAGCAGCCCCGTTCCTGCTGCTAGGCTCCATCGTCGCTGGTTTGATCTCGGTGTTCGTCACACCCGACGACATGGCGCGCGTCATTCCGCGCAACAAATACATCGCCACGGCCATGGGGGCGTTGCTCGGTATGATTTTCCCCGTATGTGAATGCGGCGTCGTGCCCGTCGTGCGGCGCCTGTATCAGAAAGGTCTGCCCACATCGGTTGGCATTGCATTTATCCTTGGCGCGCCGGTTCTGAACCCGGTAGTGATCGCAAGCACCTACGCGGCATTTGGATTGTCAACTATTTTCTGGGCGCGCATCGGATTTACCTTTGTGATCGCTATGGGGATTGGGCTTGTGTTCACGGCGCAACCTGACCTGCTCAAGGTGGTACGTCCGGCAACGCTCGCGCCTATCATAGGCGGTTCAACCGACCTGATACCGATTGAATCCATCAAAATCGAGTCATTTTCAACCCGACTACAACGGTCATTTGGCATTGCGGCCGATGAGTTTTTCGACATGGGACGCTACCTGGTGGTTGGTTCTTTGATCGCCACAACGATGCAAAGCCTGATCCCGCAGCAAGTGTTGATCAGCATTGGCACCAGCCCCATCACATCCGTCATTGCGTTGTGCGCGCTGGCATTCGTTCTCTCAGTATGCAGCACCGTCGACGCCTTTATTGCGCTGTACTTTGTCAGGACGTTCACGAGCGGGTCCATTATTGCGTTTTTGGTTTTTGGCCCGATGGTTGACATTAAGAGCATCTTGATGTTTCTCGGCGTTTTCCACCGCAAAACAGTGGCTTACCTGTTCGTTCTACCGCTGCTCGCTGCGATTTTGATCGGGCTGGTGATCAATTTGAACCTGGGATGGTAGGTGAAGACCATGAATAGACCGGAAACAATCCTCAAAGCCTTGATCCTCAGCGGATTGGGCTTGATGTTCTACACGAAAATCAGCGATGGTACGTTGGCGTTTTACATCAATCAACGTTTTGCGTGGTTATCGTTCATCGCCGTCCTGATCCTGTCTGCACTCGCACTCACGATGGTATATCGACTGATCGAGGGGAGGCAGGGAAGAAGGGGCAATGAGGAGGAGCACGATCATGCCCACGACCACCATCACGGCATTTCGTGGGGCGCGCTAGCGATCATGGCGATCCCGATGTTGCTGGGGCTGTTCGTTCCGGCGCGTCCGCTGGGAGCCAGTGCCGTCAACAGCCGCGGTATTGGGTTAAGCGCCCCACAACGCGCCGGGAGCGTCACAACGGCACAGCGCGCTGCCACGGGGCCAAAGAATATCCTCGACTGGCTCAATGAATTCACTAAGAATCCTGATCCAGCCTCGTTCAATGGCCAGGTGGTGGATGTCATCGGCTTTGTGTACCGCGATCCACGCAATGGCGCGGATCAAATCTGGGTATCGCGCTTCGCCATCAGTTGTTGCGTCGCCGATGCATCAGCCCTGGGATTGCTGGTGCAGACCAGTGCGGCATCAACATTGACCAATGACAGTTGGATCCACGTGACAGGGAAGTTTAAGGCCGGCCAGTTTGCAGGCGAAGGTGTACCGGTCATTATCCCAGACAAGATTGAACCGGCACAGCAACCAGAGAATCCCTACTTGTACCCTTAATCAATTGGGGATTGGAGATGCCTCGAGAGACTGAGCATAACTCACCGCAGCCAATGCATGGATATGAGTAGTGTCGAAAAGCGGAACAGCGCTGTCGCCATCATGGACGAGTAAGCCGATTTCAGTGCAGCCAAGAATGACGCCTTCGGCGCCTTGTGCAATGAGGTTCTGAATAACCTTCAGATAGCCGTCACGCGAAGCCGGTTTGATCTGTCCCAATATGAGTTCCTCGTAGATAACGCGGTGGATCAGGGCGCGTTCTTCGCTGGAAGGGATGAGTACGCGCAATCCGTATCGATTCGCCAGGCGACCTTTGTAAAAGTCCTCTTCCATCGTGAAGCGCGTGCCCAGCAGGCCGATGGTATGATATCCGCGCGCAACAATCTGTTCGGCTGTCGCGTCGGCAATATGCAGCAGCGGGATGCGCATGCCGGCGCTCATGCTGTCGGCCAGTTTGTGCATGGTGTTGGTGCACAACACAATAAATTCGGCGCCCCCACGTTCAAGGCGTTGAGCAGCGTCAATAAGCACCGCAGCCGCTTCGTCCCAACGACCTTCATGTTGCAGCACTTCAATATCGGCAAAGTCGACTGAGTACATCAGGCAACGGGCTGAGTGAAACCCACCCACCGTATCGCGGACAGTTTCGTTGATGATGCGATAGTATTCCAGAGAAGACTCCCAGGACATACCGCCTATCAGACCTATGGTTTTCATTATGGCAGAGTATAGGCGATGCTCTCGAAAAAGGGTGTACGAGCTGATATACCAGCTCGCACACCAAATAACCCCGCCCCCCAGACGCAAAGGTATTATGGTATGCACCCAATTTACCAACAATACGTATTACTACGTATGACCTGGATTTTTAATCATATTTTAATGTTCTTATCAGCGATCAAAGGCACCAAGACCAGTCTGTGTATCGAGCGACCCATCCGGCATAACCACGGACGCAGGTTTGCCAGTGCGATCAAGCAACGACAGGCTGACCCAATACCCACCCTCTTTGGTCGTAGCGGGTAAAGTGACTGTGAATTGCTCGCGGATGACGCCACTGCGGGGCAACCAACACGTGATGGGGTACCTGGTGTCGAATGGCTGTCGCAGTACGGCTTGCCCGAGTGTACCGTCAGGCGCGACGGGCAGCAGGGACATCCAGTATGGCGTATCCACCTGCCCGCTCGATTGCCATTCCAGCCACACATTCAACACGGGCCGGCTAACGCCTTGCGCATCGACCGCATCCGATACATAGCCAGAAAAGGTATTGAGCTTGAGCGCTTGCGCAAAAAGAGCGCCATTGGGGAAACTCTCGCGCGGCGATGCTTGCACCAGTTCAGGCGACGCGACGGGCGCAGGCGTAATAAACTCTGCGCCCATGACGCGCAGGACGGATATCATGACGACGACCACCAGCCCCTGAGCAAGGGTAATGAGCCAGCCGGCACGCTGAGCTCGCGTCTTTGCCACGCTGGTCAACCATCCGGCAGCACTGACCAGAAAGAAGGGCGTCATGAACTGTAAAATGCGTCCCGACTCGCCACGCATCGTGCCACTGAGATCAAGCAGCAACAATGTGGCGCCTGCTGACAAGGCCAATAGCGCGCCAGTATTGAGCGCCTGCCGTCGTTTCAACGTCAGCACGGCTGCGGCAACGGCCATGAGAGCCGGCAATATAACAGGCCAGCCGGTAAAGATGAAGTAATCATAGAGATGCATGAACAGCCACGGCAAGTACGGACGATCCATCGCCAGGTGCGCCGATGAAGCGGTACGCAACACGTCGAAAAAACTCACGCCGGCAAGGACATCGTACAACACCCACACAACAAGCAGTCCTGCGCCGTAACAAACGCCCACAACGAGCGGCCAAAGCCAGGGAAACCGACCAGGCGCAAAGGCTTGCGCCGACGCAGTATATAGACTGGTGCGCGCAAGATAGCCAACAAGCACAAGCATGCCGGCGAGGAAAAGCACAGGAAAGAACGCGAACGAGATAAAGGTCAACAGCGATGCCAGCAGCCCTGAGGCAACGACAAGCCAGCGCCGCCCGCGTAATAGACCTTCGACCAACAGGAGTATGTCACAGACAGCCAGCAGTGGAAAAAGAGTATTCCACGAGCCAGTAAACATCAGGATTCCCGGAATCAGCGGCCACCAGATCACACACCAACGCGCGGCCTTCTCTCCCACCATGCGCATGGCCAGCCGATACATGGGCAGCACGGTAAGTCCAGCCCACAAGGGCATGAGTATGCCGAACCACGCACTGGCTAGCTGGGCGTCACTGTATTGCGCCAGTTCAAAATTCTGGCACATCGCCAGACGCAATGGCGCAGCCAGCATATGCGCTACAGCGGGCACGCCCTGCAATAACTGGTTGAACTCATAATAGATCAGAACAGCGCCTGGCGGAACGATGCCCAGATGGGTTGAATACTTCACCGCCACCTGCATGAATGCAGGCCAGTTCTGCAAAGTCTTCCCGATATCCACGATCGTCGCAGCGGCGTAATGCCAACTGGTAACGCCCGGACTCACCGCCACGGCGTACAGCTTGAACAAGGGCGACTCGCTTACGTACAGTCCCGCCATCGTGATGCCCACAGTGCCGAGGATAGACCAGAACAACAGCCAGCGGGCACGTTGGCGCCCTTGCAGCCATGCGCCGACAGCCATAAAGAAGATCACGCCCCCGCCCAGAGGTAGAACCCGCGTCGCAGCCTGAGGCAGCTCATACGGCCAACGCCACCCAAAATCACCGCGCAATTGTGGCACCAGGTTGAGCGCAAGAAGCGCTACCCAGCCAATCGAAAATATCAGTATGATGGCGATGCCTAGCGCAGCACGGGATCGCCCCTTATGATTGTCCATCAGGCGTTAATTATCAACGAAGACACGCTGGACAGTGAACTAAGCGCCGGCAATCACGAGAATCATATCGGTCAAGAACGCGAGGATGAATCCCAGCATCAAGCCGATGGCACCCTGCATCTTGGTGCCGGGACGATGGTTGGCAAACATGAGTTCGGCGAGTACATAGATCAGAGCACCTATCGCCAGTGCCAGAAAGAGCACTGAAGTTACCGGTGAGGTGAACCCGTAGCCCAGCATGGTGCCGATAAACGTCGGCCCTCCGCCGATCAGCCCGACCATGCCGAGGAAGCCCCAGCTGGGCATCTGGCCGGCGAGTGGACCGACGATGCCAAATCCTTCTGTGGCATTGTGCAATCCAAAGCCGATGATCAACAGCAGCGCCAGGGCAATATCGCCATGGCCTGCTGATTGCCCGATGGCTAGTCCCTCGGAGAAATTGTGCAACCCAAGTCCAATGGCGATCATCAACGCCAGCCGCGCCGGCGGGAGTGACTGCTTGTCGGTTGCACGATGGGACAGGAACCGCTGCTCAAACAGAATAAGCCCTAATAAACCCACACCAAAACCGATCACAAACACAGCGATCAACAGGGCGGCATCGCCATAATTGGGCACGCCATTATCGCCTTTCAGAGCTGCTTCTATCGGTTCAGCGACATGGGTGAAAATATCGATAAGCAGGAATAATATAATACCGACAGAAATCATCGAAATGAGGGTGCGCGCTTTGTCTGAGAGGATTTTGAGGCGCCCGAGTGGCAATCCGATAAAGATCGTGAAACCAGCAATGGCGCCAAGCAGTACCGTTTGTGCAAAGGTCATGACAGTATGGTCTCCAAGTGTTGTATAGGCTTTCTGCCGGAATTAGTATATACTAACTACATGGCGGATGGTACACGGTCTTCTGCTGAGTGTCAACCGGTAATTGAGGCAAATATTAACCAATGTGGGTGAACACATGGTAACCCAGGGCGAATTGGCCCCAGTCAGAAATCATCCCCCGGCTACTGCTACCGTAGAGGACTATCTCGTCGTGTTATATGTATGGGAACGCGACGGCCGACCGGCGCACGCCTCGTTGCTGGCCACACAGATTGGTGTGTCACAACCCACTGCCGGCGCGACGATCAAGCGTATGGTGCGAGATGGCTGGGTCATCGTAGAGGAACACAAGGTGTTGCGCTTGACGGCGCAGGGACGTCAGAAAGCGCGCAGTGTCATCCGGCGGCATTTCATCATCGAAAGGCTGTTACGCGATATTCTGGGCGTGCCCTGGTCGCGACTGCATCAAGAAGCCCACGCGCTCGAGCATGTCATCTCCGAAGAAACGCTGATGCTCATGGAAGAAAAGCTCCATCATCCCGGCACATGTCCCCATGGCAACCCGATGCCAGGTAATGAGATGGCCGTGGCGCAGTGGATTCGGCTGATTGATATGAAGGCTGGTCAACAGGGCGTCATTCGGCGCATCCATGAACTGGCTGAGGACACTCCCGATCTGATGTCCTTCCTCGAACAGCGCGCCCTGATGCCCGGCGCCACGATCACCATTCTCGAAGTACAGACTTTCAATCAGACTATGACGGTGATCGTAAACGGCGCCCAGGTCGTCCTGGGATTAGCCATGGCGCAGTCAATCTTTGCGCAAACCGCGCTTATGGAAAGATAACGGTTCGGTTGCCGTATACAAGCACTTTGCGAGTCAGGTGCGACCAGATGCCGCGCGACAACACCACTTTTTCGAGGTCCTGCCCCTTGCGAAGAAGATCCTCAACTGCATCCTTGTGGGTTACCCGCGCCACATCCTGTTCAATGATCGGACCGGCATCGAGGTCAGCCGTGACATAGTGGCTGGTCGCACCGATGATTTTCACACCGCGTTCGTGCGCCGAATGATAGGGCTTCGCGCCGGGGAAGGCGGGCAGGAACGAGTGATGGATATTGATGATGCGATTGGCATAGTGCGCAATAAAATCCGCACTCACGATCTGCATGTAGCGCGCCAGCACGATGAAGTCGATTTTGTTTTCCTGTAACAGAGCCAATTGCTGTTGCTCCTGCGCCGCTTTGTTGTCCTTATCCACAGGGATGACATGAAACGGAATGCCCTGCCGTTTTGCCACATGCTCCAGCGTGGCGTGATTGCTGATGATCAATGGCACCTGAACACGCCACTCGCCGGCCTCCACATGCGCCAGAATATCATGCAGGCAATGCGGCATTTTGGAGACGAAGATCGCCATGCGCGGAATCTCGTCAGAGAAGTGGATCGTCCATGTCATCGCAAGGCGCTCGGCGACAAGGACGTGGAAGTACTCGCCAATCTTGTCATCCGGGATTGAGAAATTGGCAAGGTCCCATTCCACGCGCATAAAGAACACCTGAGACTGCGCATCCACATGCTGGTCAAGGTATAGGATGTTGCCGTTATTTTTGAAAATAAAGTCGGTGACGCTGGAAACAAGCCCCATGCGGTCGGGGCTGTGCATCAACAGCGTTGCGGAGCGTATCGCGGTCTTGGCCGGTGAAATTGTTGGTTTGGCGTTCATAGGTTTGGCAAATTGTACGCGAATGCACTAACGCCTGTGGAGTGATTCATCTGACAAATGGGCCTAGCCCAGTCTGGTCGTCCCTGGAACCATCAGGCATCAACACTTCTGTGCGATTTCCAGAGCGATCCATTAATGCCAGACTGACCCAATAGGCTCCATCTTTAAACGATGCGGGCACGATGATCTTGACATGCTCACGGATCACGCCAGTACTTGGTGCCCAACAAGTCGTTGGAAACCGATTCTCAAACGGCTGATGTAGGGTCGATTGGCCAACTGTGCCGTCTGGCGCTACCGGAAGAAGTGATAACCAATACGGATAGTTGACGCGACCCGTTGCTTGCCATTCCAACCACAAGTCGAGGGTTGGACTAATAGGCCTCGCATCCATGACGGATTGAATAACACCAGAAAACCCTATCAGGCGCAGCGCATGATCGAATGTAGCCCCACTTGGTATCGATTGCAGTGGCGACTCTGCATTTTGCAATGGCGGTGCAATAGGAGATGGCGTATTCCACACCAACCCCATGACATGCAATGATGAAAGCATTACGCCAACTACAAACACCTGCGCGACCGTCAACAGCCATACAGCATGCGTGTTACCTTCTAGAGAGCTCGATTCAGCAATCCATCCTGCACCGCACAAGAAAAATGGTGTAAAGAACACGAGAAGGCGCCCAGTTTCGCCGCGCAGCGTACCCGATAAATCAAGGGTTATCAGTGTAACGAAGACCGATATCAAAAGGACACCGGCATTATCAAGTCTCTTATGTCGAAAGTAAGTGCGTAAAACTGCAATTACACTCAACGCTGCTACGACAACTAATGGCCAGCCCGTAAACATGAAATAGTCGTATAGATGCAGGAATAACCACGCGAAATATGGGCGATCTAGTACCAAGTGCGATGCTGCAGATGTACGCAGAATATCGAAAAAGGTTACGCCGAAGAAGGCGTCATAGACTACCCACACTGACAGGAGGCCTATACCAAAGAGCATCCCAATGTTGAATGGCCATAACCACGGAGCTCGCTTCGGAGCAAACACCTCTGCAGATGCCTTGTACAAGCTAGTACGGGCAAAGTAATGAAGTAACACAAGCATGCCAGCAAGAAATATCAACGGGAAGAAAACGAAATTTACGAAGGTCATCACAGATGCTAGGATTCCTGCAAGCACAACCAGCCACCACTTGCCAAGCGCTAACCCCTCAAGTAGTAACAACACCAGGCAAACGGTCGGGAATGGAAAGAATGTATTCAATGTGCCGGTAAACATAATCACACTCGGGATTAGTGGCCACCATAACACGCTCCATCGTGCAGCGCGTTGGCCAATAAGCCGTTTCCCGAGCGAATATAAAGGCAGCACTGTCAACCCGCTCCAAAGAGGCATTAAGATACCTGCCCATGCAGCAGCAAGTTGAGCATCAGAATATTCAGCGATAGTGAAATTCTGACACATAATCTGGCGCAATGGCTCTGACATCAGGTGTGCAATTCCAGGCAATCCTTGCAGTAGCTGAATGAGTCCGTAATAAAAAACAACCGCACCGGGTGGTGATATAAACAGATGGTATGAATACTTATAAGCATAGACCATGTAGGCTGGCCAATCACGCAATGTCTTGCCCAGATCGACAATGGCAGCTGCTGCTATGTGCCAACCCGTGCCATCAGGAGCGACTGTCAGCCCAAACAACTTAAAGAACGGGGATTCTTTGATGTATATGCCAGCCAGCGTCAACCCAACTGTGCCTGTAACAGACCAGATTAGCAGCCCAGCTGGATGCTTTCGATTCATCAGCCATGCCCCAACACCGAGATATCCTAAAGAACCTATTGTGAAGGGCAGCAGTCGTAGTGGCTCCCGCGTCCCTTCGAACATGTAGCTCCAGTCGTTAGTTCCACGTAACCCGGGTATGAGATCTAACGCCAGAAGGAAAGACCACACTACAGTACCCGCGATTGTCATGACGAGTACGATAAATGAAAACTTAGTTCGCGTTTTAAGCGTATTCATGATAGTCATTTACTGTAATAGTTACAACCACCAATTATTATGTCATTTTTTGACGCCGTTGCATGTCATGCAACTCATCAACCCAATTTAGCGCAACGACCGATCAGACGACCACGGCGCGTAAGGTGCCATCAGCATCGTGCACAATGACAGCAGGACAGTGTCATAGTTCACGCGCCAGCCCTTGTAGGCCAGCCATGCGGCTTCACGGTCAGGTTTCACCGGCAGGCCTTCGGTCACCAGTCGATCATAGGCGCCATCATATTCCTCGCGCGTGATGCTGATGGGATCGTCAACCTTTGGCGTCAGGCTATACTCGATGCGAAAGAAGTCGCCGATGGCCCGTAACGCCAGATACCCGGCGCGAATGCACAGGTTACTGGCTGGATCTCGCGGACGATCGATGGTGGAATCCAGTAGCGCCGCCGCGTCAAGTACCGTGCCCGCGGCCGTAATCCATGAACGATCGGGCTTGGGGGAACGAAAGAACGCCAGCGCAGCGAGTGAAGTGTGCGTCTCTTCAATTTCGGCAAACCACGCTTCCCAGGTTTCCCAGACTTCGTGCATCGCATCGATACCCCGGATGCGGTAGAAACGCACCAGCATCTCAACCGCTGATGGCGGTGACCCAGCGCGCACTTCAAGCATGTTCACAACAGCCTCACGCCGCGAGAATGCTGAATACATCGTCGGCAGGTAGGAAATCAAGACAGCCACGAGAATCAGCCCAATTGTGCCTTCGGTGAATGACATGATGGCCAAGGGTATTGCACTCAAGGAAGCGCCGAACGTCAATAATGACGCGCCGCTGATCAGGAAGGCGTCGTGAAAACTCTCAATGCCAGTAGCACGATAGATCAGTGTGTACCCGACCATGACACAGGCCAGCCAGGCAGGCGGCAGCGCGAGCAGCGTGATCGGGGCATAGAGCGCCATGATCCCGTCACGCTGATTGTAGGTGTCGGCCCTGCGTAAAGCGATGTTGAATAACTTGCGCGAAACGAGGAAAACGAGGCGGGTCAATTGGTCATTGGCGCTGCGCGGCAGGATGAAAGTGCGCACAGCAGACAGCAGCGTGCCGGCGACGATGGCGACGCCAAGAAGACAAAGAAACAGGCGGATCAGTAAATTCAGCATAAATCGGGTTGTGTATGCAGATTATCACACCACCAGACAGGTTGACTACACTCGGTGATAATCGTGCCATGTCAACACCTGCAAAGACTCAACGATTAAACACAGACGGTCAACCCATTGGACCGGATGTGCCGGGCTGGACGCCGCGAGCACGCCCGGCGCGAGTACGAATTGAAGGCCGAACCTGCGCCGTGGAACCGCTTGACGCCGCGCGGCATGCCACGGACTTGTACGCCGCAAACAGCGCTGATCCCGGGGGTATGTGGACATACCTCTTCTATGGGCCATTCACCTCAGAGGATGAATACACAGGCTGGGTAGCACGTTCAGCACAAAACGATGATCCCCTCTTTTTTGCCATCATCGATAAGGCGAACCAGAAAGCCGTTGGCGTGGCCAGTTTGATGCGCATAGACCCCGCCAACGGCGTGATCGAAGTTGGTCACCTTGCCTTTTCACCCGCACTACAGCGTACGCCGGCTGCAACAGAGGCCATTTACCTGCTGATCAATGCTGCGTTTGAGCTGGGATATCGCCGGTGCGAGTGGAAATGCGACGCGCTCAACGCTCCCTCTCGTTCGGCTGCAGTGCGATATGGATTCGTTTACGAAGGCACCTTCCGTCAAGCCGTCATCTATAAAGGCCGCAGCCGCGACACCGCGTGGTTTTCGATCATCGACAGCGAGTGGCCGGCGTTACAGGATGTTTTTGTGCAATGGTTGCATCCCTCGAACTTTGATGAACGAGGCAGGCAACGCACTTCTTTGTCCGAGTTGACAATGCGAACAAGAGGTCTGTCCCAGGCATGATAAGTTCTCGACCTACAGAAGTGTGATTTTCTCTGAAAATCACCTGAATCAGGTATTCTCATATTTTGAATTATGTTGTAGACTTGCGAAATCTCCATGCGAGCCATAAAGCTTGGAGACCAATCCGGCACCGAGGTTGACGACAATAAGCCTTGATGCTATTGCCAGATACTAAGGAGGTCAACTCAAGCATCGTCACTACAAGTCGTGGCATTACTGCTTCACTACAGCCTTGCGATTCAACCGGAACCCTATTCCGTCTACAACTGTTTCGTGGGAGTATGAGAGATGAAAGGCAAGATATCGCGTAGAGAGTTACTTCAATTGTCGGTAATCGTCGGTGCAGGCACCCTAGCGGCCGCATGCGGTGCCGCCGCAACACCAACTGCCGCACCGGTAGCCACTACCGCCCCCGCTGCGACGACAGCACCCAAAGCCACTGCTGCCCCGGAAGCCACCAAAGCACCCGAAGCCGCAGCAACAACGGCGCCGGCAGCCAATGGTGATGTTCCCCGTAACCGCACCCTGATCGTGAACTTCGGCGGCGGCGCCGGCAAGTTCGCTTCCATGGGCCTGACCAACCCAGAAGGCGGCATGAACCATCAGGAAGGCATGGCGCTATTGTGGGACCCACTGTTTTACTATTCTGTCTTCGCCGAAAAGGAATTACCTTGGCTGGCCGAGAGCAGTGAGTACAACAAAGACTACACCGTTCTAACGATCAAGATGCGCAAAGGAACGATGTGGAACGATGGCAAACCCATCACATCAGCCGATGCGAAATTCACCATCGATACCAATGTCAAGAACGAGAAGCTGGGATATCACGGGCCATTTGTCGACAACGTTAAGAGTGTCGATGCGCCCGACGACATGACCGTGATCGTCACCTTCAATAAGCCACAGCCTCGGTTCAAATTCGAGTATCTGAGTTTGAAATTCGACACGGGCATTCCTGTCTACCCGATGCATGCTTTTAAGGATGGCGAAGACATCACCAGTGTTAAGGGCGGCGATAGCTTCCCACACAGCGGTATGTTTAACGTGAAGCAGGTTGCTGAGCAGTATGTTTTCGATATCCGCAAGGATTGGTGGGGCTTCACAACCGGGTTCCAGAAGATGCCTGATATTCAGCGCGTCATCTATGTGCCCTTGGTGAACGAGACCAACGCCGCGCAACGCGTCGTCAACAACGAAACTGATTCGATGTTCGGCTCCGCGCCGGCAACCATTGCCAACGTCGTCAAGCAGAACCCGAAGATCACGACGCATACTGGCAAGGAACAGCCACTCGGGAACCTGGACTGGTGGCCAAACTCGTTGTATGTCAACACCTTGCAGGAACCGTACAGCAATCCCGACGTGCGCTGGGCGATGAACTACGCCATCGACCGCGACACCATCGATAAGGTGGTGTACTTCGGCGCCAAGATTGCCACGATCCACCCCTTCCCTGAATATCCGGCGCTCAAGCGACTCACCGATGGCGCGAAGGCCATCTCTGACAAACTGGGTGTGCGCACATTCGACCTGGCCAAGACGGCCGAGAAGATGACGAAAGCCGGCTTCGCGAAGGATGCAGACGGGTTCTGGGTTAAAGACAGCAAGCGCGTCAATGCGACGATCAACGGTTTCGAGTTCATCCACACGGACATCGTGCCCGTGCTGGTGGAAATGCTGCGCAAAGGCGGCTTTGAAGCTTCCATCAACTTCGGCAACGATGCCTATCAGAACATGGTCGACGGCAAACCGGGCATGTACATGTTCGGGCATGGTGGTAGCGTCATCGATCCGTTTGCGACTTTGTACCTGTATCACAGCAAGAACTCGCGGCCACTGGGCACGGCCTCAAGCGGGGCTTCGTTTGGGCGCTACAAGAACCCCGAGTACGATAAACTGGTTGACGGCATCGCGGTGCTGCCGATGGGCGATCCCGGCATCGCTGACCTGTTCAACAAAGCCATGACGATCTGGTGGACCGATATGGTTGAGATTCCAACCAATCAGTTCCTGCATCGCATTGCCTACAACACCACGTACTGGACCAACTGGCCAACGCAGGATAACCCGTACATCAACGGTGCGTTCTGGCATTGGACATTCCCACTGATGGTGCTCGGTCTGAAGGCAGCTCAGTAGCATAAGCGGGGAAAAGAAGTCAGAAGTCTGATTTCTGACTTCCTATCCCTTGCGCGCAATGCAAATCAGGGTAAAATACAAGAAGTTGGGCCGTTAGCTCAGTTGGTAGAGCAGGGGACTTTTAATCCCTGTGTCGGGGGTTCGAATCCCTCACGGCTCATGAAACGCCCGATTACGGCAGAGTGAACACGAGTCACTTTGCCGTTTTTTTTGTTTTTCGGCATAGTGACTTTGCGGCAGTTGGCCCAAGGACTCTTCCATGTCTACCGGTAATTTAATTGGCAGGACATGAAGTGTTAAATAGCTACTAGAATGGGGAATCATCTCTGGAGGTTCTTTATGATCCATCGTTACGCCGACTACCGCTGGCTGCGCGGATTCAACATGATCCCCTCATGGGGCGCCCGTATTGAACAGGCATGGTGGGACTACGACGGCAGCCGCTTCCGTGAGGAAGCGACTCTGGCCACACACGCCCAAGCCAATTGCATTCGCTTGTGGATTGAGTTTACCGCCTGGATGGCTGACCCCGACCGCGTCCAGGCCGCGTTTATGGATGCGGTCACCGCCCTGGGCGAACTCGATCTCCTGGTCATACCGTGCCTGTTCAATCGCTGGCATGACTTGGATTACGATTATGGGGGGACGTACAACGAGGATTTGTGTCGCCATATCGAACCGCGGCTTGAATATGTGCGAACCCTGGTGGAACCTTTGATTGCAGATCAGCGCATCCTCACCTGGGATCTGTGCAACGAGCCGGCAACATGCCGACTGGACGATCCCATGGCAGCCCGCGAGCTGCACTGGCTCAACCAGGTTGCCGACACAGTTCGTCGAACCGGTGCACAGCAGTCAATCACCATTGGCACACACCAGAGCGGAGACAATATGGACATTTTTGCCCCGCTGTGCGATGTGTTGTGTTGCCATCCTTACGGCCGGACACCTGAGGAACTGCGCCAGATGCTGGCTGTGTGTGCTACCGTTCAAAAACGACATAACAAGCCGATGCTGTCCAATGAGACGATTCCCGGCTGTCTCGATGACAAGAAGCGGGCCGATTGCGCCCGCTGGACTATCGCCATGATGGAAGACGCAGGCTACGGCTGGATGGGATGGGGCATGCGCGAAGGCCGGGCCATTTCCACCCGCCGCGATCGTTACGATGGCAATGGCATTGACGGGCAGGGCTTTCATGCCTGGTTTACTCGTAGCGGTCAACTGCGCCCCGGCCTGGAGTTCCTGCGCGACCGTCCACGTTTTCAGCGTCCGTAGAGGTGATCCGATATGAAACCGAAACAGACCTTAACCCTATGCCGGTGCGGGTTGATAAAACCGTTCCACTGGCGTCGGTGGCCCGCGTCTCGGCTGACCGCCAATGGAGATTACAATGCAGATTAAGAAGACAACCCGGCAGCGCCAAACCAACCGCCTTTCTCCTTTTGACGAACCCGCAACTCGGGCCGTGTGCGAAGGCGTGCCGATTCGAACCTATGGATACACCCATATCCTGGCCGGAGCGCCCGATCTGGCTGACGAGACACGGCTTCAGGTCGGGAATCTGCGACCTTTCATCAAACAGCCTGTGAAATCAAGCGGAGAGGTCGTTTTCAACCGTTTGGGCGGCACTTCTCCGCGTATGCCGCGCACAGTGGCCAACGATTACCTGCCCCTGGAGTGCATTCACTTAATTGACGGTGACCCGACCACCTGTTGGTCGAGTAAATCGCTACCGCAGCCGGACGTCGAGCCGATTTGGATCCGGCTGGACCTGCCAGTTGAACGCGACCTGTGCCGCATCATCCTGCGCAAGCGAGTCCCCGGCGCAGCCCGGTCCACAGACATGTCCAGCATGCCGTTGGATACTGGCGCGGTTGAGGTCGGCATGGCTATGCCCGCGGAACTCACCATCCGCATCAGCCGGGATGCGCGCACATGGGAAACCGTGTTCGACGGGCCAAGCGGTGATACCCCCGAAAAACGTGATTTGATTTGCGAGTTTGCTGCAAGGCCCGCCAAACAGATCTGGGTCATCGGGCGGGGACTGCGGCGCGTGGAAAACTGGCTGTATTCTTTTTCGATTGCTGAAATCGAGGTGCTGGATACTGCCGGACGCAACGTGGCTCTGGCAACCCGCGGAGCGGGCGTTACCGTCAGTTCCACCCAGCATTCCCTGGGACAAACTCGGGAAGAACACCATTGGTTGTGGCCATTAGCCACCGACCTGGGAATCAAATGGATCCGCATCGGCTACCACGACGACCCGGTAAACTGGCACTGGGTGGAAAAGGAAAAGGGCAAGCTGGCTGTGGATGCGGAAGCCGACGCTGCCATCGACTACATGGTGGATCACGGCGTCGACATCATATTAGCGCTGGGATTTGGCAATCGGCTCTACTCCAACCCTGATCCGGCCCGCAAACTTCCCCAGTTGTGGGAATGGTATTACGAGAACCCCCAACCGCCGGTTACACCTGCCGCGCTCAAGGCCTGGGCCCGCTATGTGCGCTTCATGGCTCGAAAGTACCGCGACCGCATCAAAGTATTCGAGATCTGGAACGAGTGGAACATCGGCGTGTACTGGGGCGCTCAGCCAAGTCTCGAACAATACCTGGCAATCGCGCGAGTCACGATCCCGATCCTGCGCCGGGAATGTCCGCAGGCAAAAGTCATGTTGGGATCTTTTGCCGGGTATTTCCCAGGCATGAGCACCTGGTCGCCGGAGGAGCTGATCCAACAGGAGCGCGACTCGCTGCTTCTGGCGGCCATTCGCGCACTGGCACCAGATGTGGATATCATCGGCTGGCATCCGTTTTACCAGACAGATCCGGACAAACCCACGGTGCGCAGTTACACAGCGGATGTGCGCCGCTTCCAGAATTGGTGTCTTTCACAGGGATTCCGCGGTGAGTTCTGCGCCTCGGAGTGGAGTTACGGCGCCAGCTATCCCGAACCGACCCCGCCCAACTGGTGGGGCGATTATGTCTGCACGGAAATGGTGAAGGCGAAATACGTGGCGCGTCTTTCGGTGCAGCATACAGCCCTGGCCTGTGGCTCTTTTTTCTGCGAAACCTGGGGCAACAGCTACTATGCCATGGACCTGACTTTGATGCGGCGCACCTTCACGGCCGATCCGATCTCACCACAGCAGCCGCAAGCGGCCTATTACGTGCTGCGAAATCTTGCCACAGCCCTCGAGAACCTCCAGCCGGCTGTGTTTGACTTCCAGGTAGAGGGAGGTCCGGCCGAGTTGGAGCAATTCGCGCTGGAACGGCCGGGCGAACGCGTAGTGGCATTGTGGCAGCCGGGTCGGGCAGCCGATACCTGCAACGGCGTGCCGGCGGATCTGGTTGTGCCGGGTCCCTGCCGTCAGGCCATCGCCTACGACCCGCTCAACGGCGTGGAACAGGAGCTAGACATGGAGTTCGTCCATGGCAGCGCACACATCCGCGGTGTATTGATCAAGGACTACCCTATTCTGGTCCGGTTGCTGGCGTAAAAAAAGCTCCGGGTTAAAACCCGGAGCTTTATCCATGCGAAAGACGCTATCCCTTCGAGGCTGCGCGCGCGAGCGCCTCTTCCTGGAGATAGCGCTTCTGTCGCGCAAACACGCCATGCCAGTCAACCGACTGGCTCTCGAATTCAGGCCCATGCACACAGGTAAACACCCGCTGACCGTTGACGTTCTCGCGATCACAGCCGCACATGCCGATCCCGCATAGCATGATCGAATTCAGGCTGACCACCGTAGGAATGCCGTAACGGGCGGTCAATTTACTCACGGCCTGCATCATGCCAGCCGATCCTATGGCGACGACGCGCGCGATCCGGTGGATGCCGCCATTGCTCTGCTGCTCCTCCAGATACGCTCCCAGTCCATCGGTCACAAGCTGTCCTTGCGAATCCAGCGTCAGCGTGAATGCGGTTGACATGGCCCGCATCCTGTCTTCCCAAAACAGCATGTCGAGTGATTTCACGCCGATGATGGATACCACGCGGTTTCCGGCCTGCACGTTGGCGCGGGCAATCGGATAGAGCGGTGCGATACCGACCCCGCCGGCAACGCAGACAACGATGTCTTTTTGTGGGTCATGCACGACATGGGTGGGTTGCCCCAACGCGCCGGCCACACTGAAGAGGCGCTCGCCCACCTGGCGTCGACACAGCTTGATGGTCGACAAGCCGACCGCCTGGATGACTATAGTGATTTCACCACTGTCCGCATCCCAATCGGCAATGGTGAGGGGAATTCGTTCCGAACGGGCATCACTCATGACCATGACAAACTGACCGGCGCGCGCAGCCGCCGCCACAAACGGCGCTGACACTTTCAACAGGACGATATTACTGGCCAGTTCCTCTCGATGCGTGATCGCGTAACCATCGGCCTGCAGCACGCGCCGGTCGGTGCGAATCCGGCGCGCATCTTCGGGCAGAGACTGCAGATAGGTGTGCACTCCCACGACGGCTTTGCGGGCGGTGCCCATCGCGTCGATCACCGTCGACCCGCCGGCAATGTCACCGGCGGCGAAAATGTCCGGCTGCCGGGTCTGGCCGGTTTGAGCATCCTGAAGAGCGACGGTATTCCACTTGCCCTTGGGCAATCTTTCCTGGTCCATGAGCATGGTGTTGGGCTCGGTGCCAATGGCCAGAATGACGCTGCTGACGCCGTCGACGATGAATTCACTACCCTGAATCGGCTGAGGAGAGCGGCGCCCCGATTCATCCGGCTTGCCCAGGGCCATCTTTTGGCAGCGTGCGCCCGTGAGCGCGCCATCGACGCCCAGGAACTCCAGCAGTGCTGTCAGTGGCATGACGATGATGCCCTCTTCCCTGGCGCGATCCAGTTCCTCAGCGCGCACCGGCATATCTACCTCCGCCCGACGGTACATGACAATGACCTCTTGTGCGCCGGTGCGCATGGCGCTGCGCGCTGAATCCATGGCCACATTGCCGCCACCGATAATAACCACTTTCCTGCCCACCTTGAGAGGTGTGTCATACTCGGGCTGCCCGGCTGACATCAGGTTGTAGCGCATGAGAAACTCGTTGGCGGTAACGACGCCATTCAGTTCCTCGCCGGGTATGCCCATGAACTTCGGCAACCCGGCGCCTGTGCCGAGCACAATCGCGCGAAAGCCCATCTGGCGCAAGTCCGCGATGGTCAGGGTGCGACCGACGGCCACATCGAAGATGAGTTTAACGCCGCGGCTTTTGACCCAATCAATCTCGGCTTGCACGATGTCTTTTGGCAAGCGGAAGCCGGGAATCCCATACTTCAACACACCGCCGCCCGGTTCGGGCAACGCTTCAAAGATGACCACGCGGGTGTACCAGCGCGCCAGCTCGGATGCAACCGTAAGACCAGCCGGGCCGGCACCGATGACCGCAATGGGATAGTCTTTTTCAGGCATGACGATGTCAACGTGGTCCTCAATCTCCGCTGCATCGATCACTCGGCAGGCGCAGAATAAGTCGTGCAGGTCCACCACCGCCCTTTCCAGTTGACCAATCGATAACGCATCGCCTCTTTTGGCCAGCGCGCAGGTTGCCTGGCATTGTGTCTCCTGTGGACAAACCCGGCTCGTAATTGCCGGTAGGATGTTATCTTTTCTGATAATGGCATAAGCCTGTTGGATGTCGCCGTTCACAAAGGCCTTCACCACACCCTTGATATCCATCATGACCGGGCAGCCCTTGGTGCAGAATGGTTCCCGGCACAGCAGGCAACGCGAGGCTTCAACCAGGGCATCCACGACGCCCAGCCCCTTGTTAACCTCTTCAGAGTCTTTGATTCTTTCTTCTGCCGGCCGTAGGCGTGACTCCGCCCAGCGGGAAAATCGCGACCATTTATGGCCGGGTGTGCCACAGGCTGATGGCGCTTCAGCCAGCTCCTTACGATTGGAGAGTTCATCTTTCAGAAACGCCGCCAGTTTCGCTCTGCCCGCCACACGCAACGCCGGTTCTCCTGCCGCACAGTCAACCAGTATGTCCAGTACGGTCGCCTCCTGCGACTGAACGGCAGCATTCGTAGCCAGATGGGATATCGGTGCGTCGCCGACCAGTTGTATCCACTCCCGCATGAAGGCCTGCGTCTCGACACGGCTGCAGGTGATATCCGCATACAGCGAATCAAGTTCGTCTGGCAGTTGCAGGGGGTGTGTTTTCGCCCACTCAAACGCAGACGGCGAGACAATGTGCTTCAGATCAAACACATCCAGCGCGCCGGCTGCGGTCTTATCCAGGTGGGTTGATCCGAGTTGCTTTCTCCTGGCAAAGTACAGCGCGTTGCCTGTGAACAACAAGTTGTAAGACAGGTTTTTTTGTCTAGCGAGTTGAATAGCCTGGGCCGCGTACGCGGCCAGCACATCGTGCCGGCCCCGCATCCTGATGCACTCTGCCGGCCAATCTTCCACCTGCGTCATCCAAAAACGCCCGTGCTGCCACAAACCCTGTGTGGCCTGTTTCTCCACTTGCAGCACAGCGCCGGTATCCGCGTAAAAGCCCTGGAAATGCTGATGTTCCTGGCTGTTACCCGCGCCATGAGCGTTGAAGAACAGGCAGAAGTGGGGTAGAAGTGTCTTCAGCGCCAGCATATCCTGGATATCGTCGCGGGTGGCTTCCTGGCCGCAACAGCGATGCTCAGGCTGTCCCTGACCAGTCAAGGGCATGATCAGGATATGGTACGCAGCATAGCTTCTCTTATTGACCCAGATTTCCCAGCTGCGGCCGGAGGGCAGCTGAACGGCGGTGAGGTTGTGCAGCTGGCGCTGGACGGAATCACAGAGAGGGCAACCGCCTTCCCTGCCGCCTTCGTGAGCATCAGCATCGGTCTTGTGGCAGCACTTGAGCGTGTACAGAAGCCCCCGGCGTTCGAACGAGAGTTGTTCGAAATCTCCCGGCAGTACTTCGGCAGCACCCTGGCCGCGTCTTTGTTCCCAACCGCGTAGGATGCGTAATTCCAACTCGGCCAGATGAGTGGGGACAGTCGGCTCTGCCCGGTTGGTCGGCGGTTCAATCAGCGGCTGGGATTGGGTGTCAACACGGTCCGTTAGCCCGGATAGGCGCGTCGTTGTTACCTCTTTGAAAGTATGCAAAGGTGGAACCTTGGAGTAGGTATCTACTCGCTTGTTTTAATTGATTTTTGCGAATCTACAATTCAAATTCGATAATACACCAAATGGAAAAACCCGCGTTTTTAGCGAGAGGAAGAGAGGAGCCGCGCAGGCGACGTACCTGATGTATAGTCAACTGACCATACTCAGGAGGTGGCGTATGCTCATAAAATTGACCGAAGCCATGATTAGCGCAGGCGCTTCGAATGAATCACTCGCCCGTGGTCGTGACTACTACAGCAAAGGCGCCATTTACGAAGCAGCCATCAGCGAGAATGCTCTCAATGCCAAGTGCCGTGGCAGTTACGCCCCACATTACCAACTGCGCGTGGAATTTGACAACGCCGGCGTCTCCAACGCCTCGTGCACATGCGCTTATGAAAATGGCGATTATTGCAAACACATCGTCGCGCTGCTTCTGGCTTATTTGAATGACCCTGCGTCGTTCGAGCCGCAAATTGCCCCACAGTACCTGCTGAGCGGACTGAATCGCGACCAGATGGTGGAACTGCTGACGGCGCTTATTCAGAAAAACGATGACGTGCGCAACGCGGTCGAACGCTGGGTCGCCGATCTGGCGCGCAAGAGCACCACAGCAAAGTCCACAGGTGAGGTAAAAAACACACCGCAGCACAAGACCGTGGACGACGCCCCATATCGCCAACACATCCGCGCACTCATCCGTGACGCATGTGAGAACTACAACCCGGAATACGAAGAGGAGGACGGCGAACTGATCCAGGAACTTGACGAAATACGGCAAGTCATAGTCGACTACTTGAACACAGACCAATCCAGGAATGCGCTGGCAATCGCTACCGCCGTAATCGATGAGATTCGCAAGAGTCAGAATTACGCAGATTTTGAACTGAGCGAGCTGGACAACTTTGCGAATCAGCTGGACATACCCACTGCGGAGGCTGTGCTCAGCACCGAGTTAAGCAGCGCTGAGAAACAGAACCTCCAAATTGCAATCGGGGATGACTATCACGGCTATCCTGCGACGAGTGATGCGCTGGAATATGGCTGGACCGCAATTGATCGCAAGAGCGAACACGGCAATAACGATGCTGATGAGGCTGGTGACGATGAAATCATCAAAGAACATGCCGCTATCCCGGAGAACACATGGGGGACAAGTAACTATCGCCTGGAAGACGTCAACGATGCACAGCTAAATGTGCTGAATCGACGCGGCGAAAACGAGCGATATCTGGCCATTGCGCTTTCTGCCAGGCGTCATCTCCGTTACACACAAAAACTAATTGAGTTGAGGCGCGGAACCGAGGCGGTGCAGTATGCTACGCAACATTTCAAACTGGCAAGCGAGGCGTTAGCGCTGGCGCAACAGTTGCATGCGATCGGTCAGGTAGCAGAAGCCATCATGATTGCAGGAAATGGCTTGCAGTTGGCGCAATCCCGCGCCGAGTTGGGGCGATGGCTAGCCCCCTTGGCTAAATCGCACAAACAGGACGATTTGGCGTTGCAAGCGTTGATAGCGGTGTTCGATGAAAATCCGTTACTGCCGCTCTTTCAGGAGATCAAGGCACTGGCAGACAAGAACTGGGACGAGATAAGAAAACACCTCCTTGAGCAATCGGCACGTTGGTGGCTGTCCAGTGAGTATGCTGCGATATTACTGTACGAGCAGGAATGGGATGCGGCAATTGCTTTCGCAAACAGCGCTCGTGGAAGAATCAACACGCAAGTCGTTAGTATCATCGCCGATGGCGTGATGCAGCATCGCCCTGATTGGGTGGTCGAGGTGGGCAAACAACATGCCCAAGCATTGATCGACACCGTCAGCAGTTCAAACTATCCTACGGTCGCCGCTTGGCTGATACTTGTGAAGAAGGCCTATCGCGTACTCGGCCAAGGACACACATGGGATGCGTACCTGGCGCGGATAAGAGAGGACTATCGCCGCCGGCCTTCGTTGCTGCGAGCCTTGAAAACACTGTGATATCGCCCTGCTAATTGAAATCGACATTGAGGGATCGCATTACTTTGTTGCGTGATGCCTGCCACCTATCCCCCGTCCCTTGTCCCCTGACTTCCATCAACTCCTGTTGGCGGCTGCAGCATGATCCTGACAACGACCACGCCTGCCGCCATCACAATCAGCCCGATCAGGCACAAGGCGAGCAAGATCAACGTTTCGATCGTAGCGCGAGTCAGTTGGGCGCGCTTCTCATCCGCACTTAATGGCGCTCTGGCCTGCCCCTGCGTTATGCGCGACGGTGGCGCTGATAAGGCCACGAGTGACGGCGAAATGCTGTTTGTGCCGCTGAGTGAAGGCGAAGTCGCGATGCCGGATGGTTCCGTACCTCCGTCAGACTGCATGGATGACGTCAGTGCTTGATCCGGTGATGGCAGCGGCGCTTGCTGCGTCACGGTGATGATCACCGCTGTCGTTGTGGGGGTTGTCGACGATGTCAGTACGGGTGTAGGGGTTGACGTGGATGCAGTTGCTATTGCCGTGCTGGTGTGCGTGGGCACAAGCGCGGTGTGCGTCACGCTGGGCAACACCGGCGGAAGGGGCGATGGGATTACGGTCGACTCGGCGACGGGTGATGCCGTGGCCGTTGGTGTTGGAGATGCCGTGGCGGTTTGAGTCGGAAGCTGAGGTGCGCCGGGCGTAGGTGTATCAATGGGAGAACCGCCGGGGTTCAGTGTTGGCCACGGCGTGATCGTGGGCAATGGCGTCTGCGCAACACTGCCAGGTGGCCCTGCAATTACGGTAATCTCACCATACGTCAACGTGGTTGGCAACAAAGTGCCATTCTGGGAAGTCAATTGCACTTTTGTAAAGGTGAGAGCAGAGAGGCCGATGTTGGCGCGCCCGCGCAGGTTGATGCTGAAAAGGAGACCATCACCCGATTTAGCAGGGCTTGCCCCAATCTGCGTCATCGCGAAATGAATCGTCCCGGCGCTATTGTCAGCCTGATTCGCTGTTGTCGTACCCGCCTCAAGAAACGTTCCGGGTGTCACCGGCACGTATTGTTGTCCCGGGCTGGTGCCTGCAGCCTCGAGCAGCACGGGGTCGAACTTCACGATGATGTCGATCGCATACAGGCCAGTGGCGCCTATGACCTGCACGGTCACATTGGTCAGCGCACTGGTAGTCACCTGGGAGGGAACAGGCGTCACGCGCACCTGGGCTGCCGTTTGGGCATACGATGGCATGGCTCTGCAGCTCTGTGAGAATGGCGACAAGGCCATCAGCAGGCAGGCGAAAGCCAGAACAGCACTGCGTCCCCGTAAGACTGGGTCAGAACGGCGTCGAATTCCCATCATGCGCGTTGTACTTGATGTTGAGTAGAATATGGTATGGCTATGCATCCCTGCTGGATGGTCGATGCGACCTAACGCCCGCTGTTGTCAGGTCGTCCAGACACTAGTTTCATGTCGTCCACATTGTAAAGTTCAAAGGTACTGGCATTGGTGCCAGAGAATGTGCCGCAGCCAGCCAGCACCCACTCACGCGCTTTCTGCTCGACCGGCGATAGCGAGTGATAAGTCACCAGCACCTCGCCGTTCCAATTGACGATCGCATCAGTAAACCGCGCTGCCAATTCGGGTTGCGTCACGCAGTACGCGGCCATGTTATCCGACCGCAACCACACCCGCACCGCCGCATTGTTCAAGGGTTCCACCGAGAAGATAAAGTCGCGCGCAGTGCCTTTGCGCACGGCATAGGGTTGTACCACCGAGGCGCATCCGGCCACCACCAACGCAAGCGTAAAAGTCGACAGCGCCATCAAAGCGGCCTTGCGGTCCAAGTGTCGTTTTGCAGGCGTTGCCAGGTTAGAGGATGACATACCACGAGACTCACGGAAAGTGGGGATGGACGACGCACCATCGCCGGCCTCTTGTGATTGACCACAAGGCTTCAGGATCGCCATCAGGCGATTCATGACCAGTTTCAAGTTCGGTTTCATCATACTCCTTGTAAAGATGTGCACCACTATTGCCGGCATGGCCCTGTTTGCCCATGCGACGGCGGCCTTTTATACAGCACATTGTAACGTGATGATGGTTATGAAATTCTGTGGCAAAGCGCCGTGCTAGTCACTGGGCGTTGTCACTTCATAGTAGCGCGACTCGCCGGCACACGTGCGGCACAGAATCACATCTCCCCGTAAAATGCCGCGTTCATTCATAATCTCTTCGCCGCAGACTGCGCATTCCTGACGCAGGCCGGGTTTACTGATGATGGCCTGCATCGAAACAGTCAGTGTCACTACGCGCGTACAAAGCAGGTCGGCATTGGCCATGTGTTGATAGCCATCGAGTTGTGCATGCCACCGGCTACTCGCGCCAGGCGCCATATCCATTGCACGCTGGCGCGCTAGAGGGTGCGGCCAGATGCGCAGACCAGACTGGTCATGCCGACTAGTATCCACGAACGTGGCAGCCGTTTTCCCCTGATCTTCCAACCGCATGGTACGATGACCAAGCGAGCAGCCGGTCGCCACCATCACACCATCGACAAAACAGCCATCCGTCTCAACAAAAACAAACAAACGCTTGTCGTGCTGTTGCCGTAACACCGGCAAGTCGAGACCTAAATAGTCGCCGGCCAATTCGCCCATGCGCATGCCAAGCACCTGCCGAGGGCAGATGTGGGTATGCAACAGGTTTAGCTGATCCTGATAACGCGTTATATCAAACTGTGGCACTCATTACACCTGAATAAACTGTAACATCATCTTGCACTGTATCTCTGAGTGATGGCTCTGCATCCCGCATCGATTGAGTTACACATGATTTCCTAATTCAGATATAATCATGCCTTCACTTTATTAACCCGCGCATATATGGAGAAATGCATGGAAACGCTACTATCATCGAGCACCCAAGAGGTGATCATTGGCCCCGACCAGCCCTTCGTTATTATTGGTGAACGCATCAATCCTACCCGGCGCAAAAAGCTGATGGAGACGCTTGCAGCAGGCAATTACAGTGTCGCCATCGATGATGCGCGCATTCAGGTAGCTGCAGGCGCCACCGTACTAGATCTGAACGCCGGCGTGCCCGGCGCTGATGAGCCCAAGTTGCTCAGCGAATTGACCAAAGCCATCATGGGAGCCGTCGATGTGCCGCTATGTTTCGATAGCGCCAATCCCGAGGCCCTTGATGCAGCGCTATCAGTCTATCAAGGCAAGGCCTTGATTAACTCAACCACGGGTGAAGACAGGCATCTCGATACAGTGCTGCCACTCGCAGCCAAGTATCATGCTGTCGTGATGGGCGTTTTGACGGATGAGAGCGGCATTCCGCCGACACCCGAGGCACGCCTGGCAGTAGCGCGCAAGATCATTGAGCGCGCTGCATATTACGGTGTTCCCGCGGAAGACATCATCATCGACTCTCTGGCGCTGACAGTCGGCGCCGATTCCAACGCCGGGCGCATCACGTTGAATGCGATGCAGTTGATCCGGCAGGAACTGGGCGTTAACCTGTCACTAGGCGCCAGCAACGTCAGCTTTGGCTTGCCCGATCGCAAGATCATCAACGTCACTTATCTGGCGTTGGCCGTGGCGCGCGGGTTGACGGCCGCCATCACCGATCCCACGGTTTCCGAAATCCGCACCACTTTGCTTGCCTGTGACCTGCTGATGGGTAATGACGAGTATTCGGTGCGATGGATCAAGGCATATCGTGCTAGACTTGCAGCAAGCGCACAGGCTGATGCTGCTGCAAAAGCCTGATTAACGAGATCACCGGTGGAATTCCGCCGGTGATTGTGTTGGTGAACTGTTCATTGTGAGGTTGTAGAGATGCCCATTTTTACGCCGGGTCGCCGTTGGCAACCGCCATACGATCCTTTTAAGAAAGTGTCACTTGGGAAGAAGCTGCTTGCTTCGACCGAGAAAATGATCAAGGGGCCGCTGTTTGGTTGTCGCATGTGCGGCAACTGCATGCTTCAAGAAACCGCCTACATCTGCCCCATGGAATGCCCAAAGGGTGTGCGCAATGGCCCATGCGGCGGCTCAACCGAAATATGTTGTGTCGACGATAAGCGCCCGTGCATCTGGTACGCCATTTATGATCGCTCAGAGAAAATGGGTACCAGCGAAAAACTGCTGGAAGTGCTTCCTCCGTTGGACTGGGACAAAGTCGGCACCGAAACCTGGGGCGACGTTGTCAGACAAGTAAAGAAGGTCGGCGTGCGCAAGGTTGTCAAAGGATTGGCAACGCGCAACGTGAATGAACGCGCCCGCACATGGGATTCAATTTTCCGCCCTGTGCGCCAGCCGGTATGGTGGTCGGGCGATTCTGAGTATCACGCACCCAAATACACCGAACCCGCATCAGAACTGGAACGGCGTCTACGCAACGGCGAATTCGTCGTCACAGCCGAAGTCGCGCCATCACTGAGCCCGAACACGACGAAGTTCCTGGGTAACGTGGAATCGGTACGCGACTATGTCACTGCGGTCAACTTTACCGACAACGCCTCGGCGATGCCGCGCGTATCCAGTTGGGCATCGGCCATGCTGGCACTGCAAAAGCACGCGGAACCCGTCATGCAAGTGACAGCGCGCGATCACACACGCTTAAGCGTGCAGTCGGATGTGCTGGGTGCAAGCGCACTGGGCATCCGCAACATCCTGTGCCTGTCAGGTGACAGCCCGCGCGAAGGGGCGCAACCCATGGCGCGCCTCGATATTCTCGATATCGATTCAATCCAGATTCTGTGGATGCTGCGACGCTTGCGCGACGAAGGCAAATACCTGGACGGGCGCGAGATCAAGCAGCTGCCCAAGTATTTCCTCGGCGCTGCAGGTTCGCCCATGACATCGGAGCCGCGTTTCCAGGCCATTCGCGAACACAAGAAGATCAACGCCGGCGCGCAGTTTATTCAGACGAACGTGGTCTATGACACCGATCGGCTGGAAATCTGGTTCAACGAACTGGCCAAGCGCAATATCATCGACAAAGCCTATCTCCTGATCGGCGTCATGCCAATCAAGAGCCTGAAGATGGCGCACAAACTGGCGGAAGTTCCCGGGATCGTTATGCCGGCCAGTATCATCAAGCGCATGGAAGCGGCAGGTGATGGCGCCGAAGAAGAAGGCATCAAGATCGCGCTCGAAATCATCGAGCACGTGCGCGCCAAGAAAGCAGCCAGCGGTATCCATCTGATGACCGTGGGTTGGGAATCCATCATCCCGAGAATCGTCACGGATGCTGGTCTCAAACGCGCACCGGAAGAAGTGCGCGCCGTAGCGTAAGCCAGGGACCAAGGGATCAGGGATTAGATTCGGCAAAACACGTTAATTGCACCGCCGCAAAACGCGGCGGTGTGGTTCATGAAAGATCAGCACTATATCTTATGCAACGCGGGTGACCATGGAAGTTCATGCAGGACCAGTTTCGGAGATTATTGCCCGCCACGCGGGACATCCCGAGATGGCTCTCGTCGCACTACAGGAAATCCAGGCCCAGTCTGGATATATCGCCGTCGAAGCGGTGAATGCACTCACGAAGGCGCTGGGCGTGCCAGAAGGTGAGTTACAAAGCATCATCACCTTCTATACGGAGTTACGCACTACGCCGCCGGCGCAGCATCGCATCTGCGTCTGCCACGGCGATTCGTGCGCGGCCACGGGTGCGGATCGCATTTCGGAAACCGTTGAAGCGCATCTGGGTATCGCGCCTAATCAAACCACGCCTGATTGCAAATACTCATACGAACACGTTTACTGTCTGGGCAACTGCGCCCTTTCACCTTCTATGGCCATCGATGAACAGGTGGTTGGGCGATGCAGGCCAGATACAGTGGTTCAACAGTTGGAACGCGCTTCTGAATCTCCAGCATGGCACTCTCGTCAGGACGGATCCGTGTATCCGCCCGGGGATGGATCACACGCATGATTGACGTGTACATCTCCGCAGATATGTCCAGCCGCTCCATTGGGGCGCGCGATGTCGAAAATACCTTACGCAGTGAACAGGAGCGCAGAGGCGATTTCCGAGTGGTCACCACCGGCAGTCGCGGCGCGTTTTTCCTTGAACCCCTGATCGAAGTGGCAACTGCACATGGACGCGTAGGCTATGCCAATGTCAACGCCAGTGATGTTGCAGCCTTGCTGGAACAAGGGCTGCTTGAAGGCGCTGCAATTGCGCCATTTTCCATAGGCGTAGTGACCGAGCATCCCTTCTTCAAGGGTCAGCAACGCATCACGTTCCAACGCTGTGGCGTCATCGAAACCGGCTCTATTGAAGCCTATGAGAATGCAAGTGGTTATGCCGGATTACGCCGCGCCCTGTCAGAGCTTGGACCTGCCGCCATCATCGACCAGGTCAAGCGGTCGGGATTACGTGGCCGCGGCGGCGCCGCATTTCCAACCGGCATCAAGTGGCAGACGGTGGCCGACATTGTCAGCCTTAAAAAATACGTTGTCGCCAACGGCGACGAAGGCGACCCCGGCACCTACGCCGATCGCATGTTGATGGAAGGTGACCCGTTTGCCCTGCTGGAAGGTATGACGATCTGCGCCAGGGCTGTTGGCGCGCAACAGGGGTATATCTACATCCGAGCAGAATATCCACGCGCGCAGGCCGTGATGAAACAAGCGGTGCAATCCGCGCGTGATGCCGGATACCTCGGCGCCTCTATTCTGGACAGCGGATTCGCATTCGATGTTGATGTGCGCAGCGGCGCCGGCGCCTATGTATGCGGCGAGGAAACGGCGCTGCTGGAGAGCCTGGAAGGCAAGCGCGGCATGGTGCGGCCCAAACCGCCCTACCCCGCAATCAGCGGGCTGTTTGGCCAACCCACGGTGATCAACAACGTCACCACGCTGGCCACCATTCCTTCGATCATCGTCGATGGCGGCGACCAGTATGGGTCGATTGGCGCCGGGCGCAGCCGCGGCACGATACCGCTGCAACTCGCCGGGAGCTTACGCACGCCGGGACTGGTTGAAGTGCCATTTGGCGTTACCCTGCGTGAAGTGATCAATACTTACGGCGGCGGCGTACCCGAAGGGCATCAGTTGCTGGCAGTGCAAGTCGGCGGACCGCTGGGCGACCTTATGCCCGATAGCGGTCTTGATCTGCCTATCGACTTCGACGCATTCAGCGCGGCAGGCAGTATGCTGGGACATGGCGGTGTGGTCGTCTACGACGAACGCACCAATCCGCTGCAACTGGCACATCGGTTGATGGCCTATGTAGCGCATGAAAGTTGTGGCAAGTGCGCCCCGTGCAGGCTTGGATCGCAACGCGCCGCAGAGATTCTGGATGCGATGCGCCGAGGTGAAACGCAGCCGGATGACGTGCAATTGATCGACGATATTGCATTTGCGATGCGCGGGAGCAGCCTGTGTGCACTGGGCATGATGGCGCCGACACCCGTGTTGTCGGCCATTCAGCGGTTCCCTATGTGGTTTAGTGAGGTAAACGATGCCAAATGAGACAACTGAACATGTAACCGTCACCATTGACGGACACGTCATGCAGGTGAAGGCCGGCACACCCGTCATGGAAGCCGCGCGGCACGCAGGTCTGCCCATTGCTTCGGTGTGTTATTCCGATCACCTGAAAGCTTATGGCTCATGCCGTTTGTGTGTCGTGCAAGTGCAGGGGCAAAAAGCGCTTTCAGCTGCGTGCACCACCCCTATCCGCGATGGCATGGTGGTGACCACTGACACACCCGACATTCAGCGCATCCGACGCACTTTGTTGGAGCTTTACCTGTCTGAAGGCTCACGCGAATACACCCGCGGCGGGGGCAACGGACGCGGCGAAGTCCACGCACTGGCGCAGCGCTATGGCGCCAACCCGGAGCGGTTTAGCGGTGAGAGGCACGAGCATCGCACCGCCGCAGTCGATACGGGCAGCCCCTTTTTTACCTTTGACGCCGCCAAGTGCATTTTGTGTTCGCGTTGCGTGCGCACCTGCGATCAGATTCAGGGTCAGAACGTGCTGCACCTGAACGGTCGCGGTTTTCATAGCAGTATCGTGCCCGGCGCAGGCCATTTCGACAACTCAGCCTGCGTGACGTGCGGAGCCTGCGTACACGAGTGCCCCACCGACGCACTCAGCGACATCATTCCCGTTGACCGAGTTGCGGTCACCGCCACGCACAAGACGCGCACGACCTGCGCGTACTGCGGCACCGGTTGCCAGTTTGATGCCGAAGTCGCCGATAACAGGATTATTCGCATGATCCCGGTGGACGACTCGGCAGTGAACGCCGGGCACGCGTGCGTCAAAGGCCGTTATGCTTTCGGCTACATTAACGCCAGCGACCGCCTGACGCAGCCATTGATCCGCGTGAGGGGCGCTGAGACGGGCGCATCCCAACCTGCACAAGAATGGCGCGAAGCAACGTGGGAAGAAGCCATGGCGCTGATTGCGCAACGCTTCGGCGACGCCGTGGCGACGCATGGCGCAGATAGCGTGGGTTGCATTTCGTCGAGCCGCGGCACGAATGAAGAAAATTTCCTGATGCAGAAATTCGCGCGGGCATGCCTGGGTACGAACAACATCGACAACTGCGCGCGCGTATGCCATAGCCCCACCGTAGCCGGTATGCAGGAAGTGATCGGCACCGGCGCCGCAACCAATTCGCTTGAGGATATTGAGAAGGCCAACCTCTTCCTGGTGAGTGGCTGTAACCCCACGGAAGGACACCCAGTGACCGGGGCGAGAATCAAGCGCGCCGTTCGCAATGGCACCAAGCTGATTGTCATCGACCCGCGCAACATCGAACTGACCCATTACGCCGACGTACATCTGCGCCTGCGACCGGGCACCAATGTGGCGGTGTTTAACGGGCTGGCCAATGTCATCATCACGGAAGAACTGGTGGACAGCGATTTCGTCGAGAACCGCACCGAGAACTTCGATGCCTTCTATGAAACCGTCGCCACCTACACGCCGGAGCGCGTTGAAGAGATATCGGGCGTGCCGGCTGAATTGCTGCGCAAGGCAGCACGGTTGTATGCCAATAGCGGCGCCTCGATGGCGTTCCACGGCCTCGGCATGACGGAGCATCGCACTGGTTCCAATGGCGTTATGGCGCTGGCCAACCTCGCCATCCTGACCGGCAACATCGGACGACCCGGCACGGGCGTGAATCCGCTGAGAGGACAAAACAACGTGCAAGGCTCGTGCGACATGGGCGCGTTGCCCAACGTCCTCACCTCGTATCAGAAATACAGCGATCCGGTTGTGCGCACCAAATTTGAAACACGCTGGGGACGACCGCTGCCACAGAGCACCGGCTTGAAAATCCCAGATATGTGGGATGCGGCACTGGCCGGCAAGATGAAGGCGATGTGGATCATGGGCTACGACGCCGCACAGACCGAACCTAATACACGGCTGGTGCGCGATGCCATGCGGGCACTCGACTTCGTCGTCGTTTCCGAGCTCTTCATGAGTGAAACGGCGCGGCTCGCGGATGTCGTTCTTCCGGCAGCCGGCGCACTTGAAAAAGACGGCACTTTCACGAATGGTGAACGGCGCGTACAGCGCGTCCGGCAGGTGGTGCCGCCACCCGGCAACGCCCGATCGGACTGGGAGGCCATCTGCGCCATTGCAACCGCGATGGGTGTGCCGATGTCGTACCGCGACGCCTCTGAGATCATGGATGAGATATCAGCATTGACGCCACCGCTGGCCGGCATCAGTTATGAGCGCCTTGAGAAACAGGAATTGCAGTGGCCTGTGCCCTCCGCACAACATCCCGGCACCACGATTCTGCACACCGAAAAATTCCCCCGAGGTCGGGCAAAATTCGCCGCGGTGGAATACCTGCCGCCAGGTGAAGAACCTGATTACCAGTACCCGCTCGTTCTCGTGACAGGCAGAGTACTGCAGCATTACAACGCCGGCACGATGACTCGCCGCACGCCGCTGGGGCAGGTTGTCGATCACGATGCGCTGGAGATTCACCCCGATGATGCAGTGACCTACCACATCAGCGACGGGCAAAGGGTGAAGTTGGTCAGCCGACGCGGCAGTATTCCGATGACGGCGCACATCAGCGAACGCGTCAATCCAGGCAACGTGTTTACGACTTTCCACTTTCCGGAGACGGATATGAACTCGATCCTGTCTTCATCTTCAGACTTACTCACACGCTGCCCGGAGTATAAGGTTTTGACGGTGCGGATTGATAAGGAAGAAGCCAGAGAACAGACACTTGAGGCATGAAACGAGATAGACCAGGCAAGAAGCCAAAGCAAGATGGAAAGGAAACTGCCTCGCATTTAGGTCCGATAATTGGTGATTCAAAAGAACGGGTTCGCCCTACATGAATGCCATACAGGAGATTAGTGAGTCAAGAGAACGGGTGAATACACGAGTTCACCCCGACGTGAATGCCATCCCACTGGGATGGAAAGCCATTTAGGAGATTCAGGATGCCAAACCAAAACAACCGTAAACAATCGAACCGAAGCACTCAGTACAACGGTCCTGTCAAGTTGACCCCAGTACCCAAGGACTTGGAAATCGCGCAAGCCGCGCCGATTCTGCCGATCCTTGATGTGGCAAAACATGCCGGGCTGGCCGAAGACGATCTTGAGATTTACGGCAAGCATAAAGCCAAAGTGCACTTGAATGTGCGCGAGCGGCTGGCTGGCCGCCCCAACGGAAAATATATCGTGGTGACAGCAATCACCCCAACGCCGCTGGGCGAGGGCAAAACCGTGACAACCATCGGTCTGTCACAGGCATTGCACTACACCGGTCGAAACGTGTTCACCTGCCTGCGCCAGCCGAGTATGGGGCCGACCTTTGGCATTAAGGGTGGTGCAGCCGGCGGCGGTTATGCGCAGGTGATTCCGATGGAAGACTTTAACCTGCACCTCACCGGCGACATTCACGCCATCGGCGCAGCACACAACCTGTTGGCCGCAGCAGTCGACAATTGCCTTTATCACGGCAATCCTCTAAACATCGATCCCTACTCGATCATGCTCAACCGCGTCGTCGACATCAACGACCGCTCCTTGCGCAAGATTGCACTGGGACTCGGCACACGCGAAGACGGCGTGGCGCGCACTTCCGGCTATGACATCACGGTCGCCTCTGAAGTGATGGCCATTCTGGCACTTTCGAACGGCATCGAAGACCTGCGCGTTCGGTTGGGCCGCATGGTCGTGGCCTTTGCGAAAGACGGATCACCCATCACGGCTGAGCAACTGCGCGTTGCCGGCGCGATGACAGTCCTGTTGAAAGACGCCATCATGCCGAACCTGCTGCAGACGTTGGAACAGTCGCCCGTGTTCGTGCATGCCGGGCCGTTTGCCAACATCGCGCACGGCAACAACTCGATCGTGGCCGACCAAATCGCATTGAAGCTGGCTGACTACGTCGTCACAGAGAGTGGATTCGGCGCCGATCTGGGCATGGAAAAGTTCATGGACATCAAGTGTCGCGCCAGCGGGCTCGCGCCCGATTGCGTGGTGCTGGTGTGCACGGTGCGCGCCCTGAAGATGCATGGCGGCGCAGGCAGCGTCGTTGCCGGCAAGCCGCTACCACCCGAGTTGACGCGTGAGAATCTACCCGCTTTGTTGAAGGGTTGCGCCAACTTGACCAAGCAAGTGCAGAACGCGCGCAAGTTTGGCGTGCCGGTCGTCGTGGCGATTAACCACTTCGACGCCGACACCCCTGCCGAGACAGCACTCGTCCGCGAGCAGGCCATTGAAGCAGGCGCCGTTGGCGCTTACTCATCGAAGGTGTGGGCGCTGGGCGGCGAAGGTGGAGCCGAGCTGGCTGATGCCGTGGCGGCTGCCTGTGAGTTGCCCAAGTCGTTCAAGATGCTGTATACCAATGAGGCCACGATCAAGGAAAAGATCGAAACCATCGCCACGCAGATTTATGGAGCGGGCCGCGTGGAATACATGGCCGAGGCTGAAACCAAGATCAAGAACTTCACCAAACTGGGTTGGGGCTTGCTGCCGATCTGCATGGCCAAGACGCACCTGAGCCTGTCACACGATCCCAAACTGCTGGGCGCGCCGTCTGGGTTTACGCTGCCGATTCGCGACGTACGCGCATCGGTCGGCGCCGGCTTCCTGTACCCGCTGTGCGGCGAAATGCGCACGATGCCGGGTCTGGGCAGCCATCCAGCCTACGAGAGCGTCGACCTTATTGACGGCAAAGTGGTCGGGCTGTTCTAGGGTTTAGCTTAGTTTGTTATAAAGACAAAGCCCCCGAGGTAATACCTCGGGGGCTTTCACATCTCAGCTGACTGCCATTCCGCCAAAGAGGCGCTAACGCATCACGTTTTACGCGGGGATTTTCGCCATCATGGCAGCCACAGCCTGATACACCGGCGACTCGTCGCCCATCTCGACCAGCGGTTGGCCGCTGAACTCGAACTCGGCCATGCGATCGCTATGCGGCACCGTGCCCAGCAGCGGAATGTCGAGTGCGTCGATGCGCGCCTGCAACGGCGTCGGGATCGTCGGCGTCGTCAGGTTATTGATAATCAGGTACGTTTTCTCGATGTTGATGCCTAGCTCATGACGAAAAGCAGCGATGTTTTCAGCAGCCACTATGCCGCGTTGCGTTGGGTCAGTGACCACCAGCAACACCTGCACGTCGCGCGTCGTGCGGCGACTAAGGTGTTCCATGCCGGCTTCGTTGTCAATGATCACGTAGCGATAGTTGCGACTGATACCGTCCACGACTTCGCGCAGGTTGTGATTCACCGCACAATAACAACCCTGGCCTTCGGAACGCCCCATGGCGATCAGGTCGAATCGTGAGCCTTCTGCCAGTGACGAGCGTATCTGCATGTCGAGATAGTCTCGCTTGGTGACGCCGCCCGGTAAGGTGCCCATGGCCGCGCCGCCCAGTAGCAACGATTGCTTTACCTGATCGAGGATGCCTTCGCGGATATCGCCAACGGTGCACTCAGCCTGCAATCCCAGTGTCATGTACAGGTTGCTGCTTGGGTCGGCATCGATCGCCAGGATCGAACCCGTCTGGGACTGAACTAAATATTTGATCACCATCGTGGCGATCGTCGATTTACCGACGCCGCCTTTACCGGCCAGCGCAATTGTTGTCGTCATGCTTTTCTCTCCACTCATTTCAGTCTGAATATCGATGCCTTCAGGCGATAGAACCAGCCTGTCTTGACGACTCTGATGGTACCAACCAAGTCACGATTGATGATTACTACCGGCTAAAGCACTCGACATCCAGCACGCTATCCTCTCACGTACTGCGCTGCAGTGCACTCTCGTCGGCAATCATATTGGCGATTTCTGTAGCAACCTGTCGCAACGAGGGGACATGATCATATACCGCGATCCCCATCCTATCAGCCTCTTGAACAGCGAGATCAGCAGGCAGAAGACCCAGCACAGGCATGCCGGGTGTTTCGGCGCGCAGAAAGGCGGCTTCATCCGCGTTGCGCACTTTGTTGCCCACCAGCCACAGCCGTTTCAGACCAATGTCATTGGACAGTTTCTTGATCTGCGCCGCAGTACCCAGACTGCGGCGCGTGGGTTCGACAACCACAATCATGGCGTCGACAAAATCAACCGTAGCGCGCCCCAGGTGCTCGACACCGGCGTACATATCCAGTATCAGCACGTCATCCTTGCGAAACATCAGATGCGTCATCAAGGTTTTGAGCATGGCGCCTTCGGGGCAGATACAGCCAGAGCCGCCGATCTCGACTGCGCCCATTTCGAGCAGGCGCACGCCGCGATGCTCGACGCTGAAGCGCTCCGGCAGATCATCAACGCGCGGATTGAGGGTGAAGAAGCCGCCCATAGTTCCAGGCTTTGCTCCCGTCCGCTCCTCGATCAATTCCGACATCTCGACGATCGGGCGCAACCGAGCGCGCAGGTTGGCTGGAAAACCCAGCGCGCCGGCGAGACACGGTGAAGGATCGGCATCAACTGCCAATACATCGCGCCCGACATCAGCGTAGACCTGCGCCAGAAGCGCGGTCAACGTTGTCTTACCTACACCACCCTTACCGCTAATGGCTATTTTCATTAAAGTTGCAGATACGCGTCAGCGTAAATGACCTTATTCAACAGAATCTGCACTGTCTTCCAGATCGCCATCTGTTCCGGATCGCCGGCATCGACATCTTCAAGGACCGGATACTCCGACGCCGCGATGCGGTCGTTGATCTTGAGAAACAGACGTCCCACGGGTGTGCTCATATCGCGCTGCTCAATGATGCGAATGGTCTCCATCAGGGGTATATCCAACGGGTCGCCAATCAGCATGTTCAGGCCGGTGCCCATCAGCATCGCGCAGTAGGTGCGATTAATGAGCGAGCGATTCTCGTTCGGCACCGAATTTGACACGTTCGACAGGCCGACGGAAATGACCGGCGAGGGGCTCCATGCCACCTGCAGCGTTCGGATCGCTTCGATGAGTTCAGGACAGTATTCCTGGCAACCTGAGACCGTCAGAACCAGCGGATCGATGATCAAGTCGGACATCGGGAAGTCAATTTCGAGCATGCGCGGGATCAATTGCTCAATCGCAATGGTAACGCGTTCGTCAGCGCCAACCGGGATACCGCTTGCGCCCATAGTCAAGGCGACCAGGCGCGTGTTGTACTTTTTTGCCAGCAACGGCACCTTCTCCAAGCGCTCCGGTTCGGCTGACGTCGAGTTAATGATCGGTTGCGCCTTGGTGACCTTCTTCAACCCGGCTTCAATGCCAAGCAGGTTGGTGCTATCGAAGACGATGGGCACGTCGACAACGGACTCGACCGTCTGCACCATCCAAGGGAAGACTTCTTCCCAATCTTTCTTGCGCGGTCCCAGGTTGATGTCCAACGCCTGCGCTCCGGCTTCCACTTGCTGCACAGCACGCTCCTGGAAGAAGCGGGCATCTTTAGCCTGCAGCGCGTCTTTCACCCGCTGCGACATGATATGGATGTTTTCGCCAATGATGTACATGCCTATTATTCCTCTTTTGACAAGTTTTTTGGATTCTGCGCCAGCGCTGCCTGAACCGTCGGGAACCGTGACAGGTCCGTATGGGGCAGGAAGAGCGCAGATGTAAATGCTTCATAAAAGCTGTTGTCGGCAGTCAGCTCGATATACGTCATACGACCGGCAATGTCGCGGATACGGGCGCGCGCCGCGCGATCGAGCAGCGCCAGATAGGCGCCCCGCACGGAGGTGTTACCGAGGAACTTGAAGCTGTCCCACGACCTATCCGGTAACAGACCGATCTCGACGGCCTTTTCAACATTGATATATTTGCCGAACGAGCCGCCGATCAGCACCTGCTCCGCCATCTCCAGCGGCATACCCACTTTATCCGCGAGAACGGTGAAACCGGCATAAATGGCCGCCTTGGCCCGCATCAGGTTATCTACATCGACGTGGGTGATGACGATGTCGTACCCTGTCTGGCTGTCTGCCGCCCACACGATCACATATTCAGGGCCATGTTCACCGCGCCGTACGCGGACTGAAGACAGGTTCATGTTGAAATGACCGCTGCGGTCGATGACGCCGGTCAGGAACAACTCAGCGAGCAGAGCGATCAAACCACTGCCGCACACGCCACGCGCCTTGCCTCCGCCAATAACACGGAAGGTCGGTTCGTGCGTATCGTTGTTGATCCATACCTCTTCGATGGCGCCTTCGGTCGCGCGCATGCCATTCTGCACACCAGCGCCTTCGAAGGCCGGACCGGCAGAGCATGCGCACGTCGCCAGAAACTCGCGGTTGCCCAGCACAATTTCACCATTGGTGCCGACGTCCATGAAGAGCATCATGGGTTCTGCATCGTCCAGACCGGAAGACAGCACGCCAGAGCTGATATCGGCGCCAACATAACTGGCGACGCCGGGCAGACAATCCACGCTGCCCTCTGGATGAATGTGCAGCCCAACCACTGTCGCAGGTAGTACCGGCAGGTGATTCACTGCCGTCACAAACGGCGCCAGACGAATACTCTCGCACGGTATGCCCAGAAGAAGGTGCATCATCGTGCTGTTCCCCGCTATGGTCGCCTTCACGACGCTCGCAGGATCCGCCAACACACGTTTACAGGCCGTTGCCAGCAGCGAGTTGATCGTCTTGAGAACCAGATCGCGCAACTCAATGAGGCCGCCTTCGCCAGAGGGGAGAGGGGAAGCGCTGTTCTTCTTACTGGAGTAGATGATGCGCGAAATCACGTCTTCACCGCGGGATATCTGGCCGTTGTATTCAGCGACCTGAGCGCGCACCGCACCGGTGATCAAGTCGACTAGCCATAGCGACACTGTTGTCGTGCCGATATCGATGGCCACACCCCACAGCGGGGCGTGATCAGGCACATGACCGGATACCAGGTCAACGAGGCGCGCGGCATCGGCTGGATGATCCCACGTGTCGGTTTCGATGACAGCCGTCACGGCCCAGTCCTGTTCGCGCAGAATACCACCGAGTCGGCGCAACAATGGCAGCGAGACACTCAACGAGGGTATACCTGTCTGACGGCGCAGAGCGGACTGGAGGCGACTCCAGTCGTCAGTCTGATCCTGCATATCGGCAGGTTGCAGTTGCACCGCCACTCGCCGCATCGTCTGCGCCGCGGCGGAATAGCCGGTGGGGACGCTTACCTCGATTGCTGTGCGTTCGGTCGTCAGGCGACGCTCAATCTTCTCTTGCAACGGGATGGTAATGGTCACATCGCTTTCGACGACCGACTGGCAGGCTAACGCATAGCCCGCCGCCACATCCTCCTGCTTCAAACGCAGCGTGCTGCGACGGCGCACGTCGCCACCAGTGACCTGCACGGCGCAACGCCCGCAACGCCCCTGGCCGCCGCACGGTTGCCCGAGATCGATCCCGGCCAACCGCGCTGCTTCAGTCACCAGTGTGCCTGTTGGCACGCGCACCGTGGGTGGATGGGTCTCTGAGAGCGCGGTTGCGTCCGGCGTTACATCGAAATGGACAGAGTGGTCAGCCACCTCACAGCACCTGCTTCATGAATGCGGGCAGGTCAACGGCTTCGCGCGGGCCAACGCGGATCTCCCAGTTCGACAGGGCTTCTTCCAGTTCACCCGACAGCACCGCGACATGGCCAGGCACGACGAGTCGATGCCTTGTGACCTTGTTCGCAACACCGCTGTCCTTTACGGCCTTGGCGATGCGCTCGGCGTCAAACTTACCCGCTGCCCAACCCGTCAGGACGCTCATGCCTTCAGCGTCAACAATCAGCAACCAGGCCGGTAAGCCGGCGCCTTCGACTTCATTCGCGACGCTGAAATAGGTGATGCTGAAATTGGTCGTCACAAGCACCGGGTCGGTAGGCTTGGGGTTGTTAATCTCATATAGACCAGGCAGCACCTGAATCGGTTTCTGCGGATCGGTGTAGATATTCTCACGCAGAACCAGCAGCGGATAAACCATCTCCGGCGCAAAGCGCTCGAGGACGATAAAGCCCGCATACTTGGCGATCGCTTGCGCGGCCTGCAAAGCTTCCTGGTCTGGCGCTGCATCGCCCGGGAAGGCGATGATGGGATATCCCAGGGGCCGGAAGTCTTTCTTGAGCGCCAGCCGACGTATCTGGGTTTGGCGCGTCAGGGAAGCGCCGAGTTGTCGCGACGTTGGATCGAGTACCAGGTCATCGACACCTTTAGCCTTAATCTTATTGGTCAGGTCGGCCAGACCGTCCAGAGTATCGGCACAAGCAACTAGGGCTGAGTGATACTGCTTGGCCAGTGCTGCCATGGCTTCATAGTTAGCAGCCGTAGCGCCGTGGATCAGCGCATTATCGCCTTCAATGGCCTTCAGGCCGGCGGACATCACGGCGGCATCCGGGGCGATGAGTATCATGGGGCGCTTGCTGGCTGCGCGGACGGCACTGACGACACTCGCAAAGCGAGTAGCGTCCAACGGCGCCTCTGCCTGAACGGCGAAGCCATCGAGTGTCAGGTCCATGCCGACGTAGCGCACGGAATAGGCCTCTACCGCGGCCACCCTGGCCTGGATGGAGGCGATGGGTTCATTGTCATGCACGCGCAGGAACATACCTGGCTTGTTGATAAACGTTTTTTCGTGGCGGAACAGCACGGTTTCGTTGCCAGACTTCAGTTCGCGGCCGCCTGCGATTTTGGCGGACGGCTTGAGCGTAATCAATCTGACGGGCGGTTCTGAGGCATCGGCCAGTTGCGCTTTCGCCTCGGCACCGACGTGCGGGCAAGCCGCCAGTTCCATTTGTTTCGCAGCCAACTTCATGGCAAAAGCCAGACACGTCGGCAGACCGCAATCCTTGCAGTTGGTCTTGGGCAGAAGCTTATAGATTTGTAAACCGGAAAGTGGCATTTTGATTTATCCTCAAAGAGGGAGCTTGTGACTTAACCTGGCTCCTAGGCCGGCACAGACATCAGCTCGTCAATGGCTGCGCGCAAACGGCGCATGCTTTCGGGGTGTCGAAGCACGATGATATCTGCACCTGACTCGACCAACGCCATTGCGGTCAACGTCTCCCAGTTGATCGCCCGTTCCAGCCATTCGCCCCACGTCGCCGGAACATCGTGGCCTACCTTGGCCTCTTTGGTTTTCCACGCTTCGGCACCCGGCGTCACAATCATGGGCGACTGCGTGTTACCGTCACCTTGCAATGCCGCAAGACGCAGACGCTCCATCACGGAATACCCATACTCGATCCCATAACCCAGACCGCCTGTGGTTGGGTCCATCAGGATGCGATCGGGTGGGATGCCCATATCACGCACCAGAATGTTAAGCTGTTTAGCCAGGTTAACATCCATGGGTGTGCGCGTGCTGATCAGATGCCCGTTCGCCATCGCCGTGGCCGCAATCGTACGATAGTTCTTATCTTCGCAGATACCCAGAACCAACCGCTCGCCGGTAGTTGCCTCGGAAATAGGCACCAACAGGGCATTGTCCAGTTCCGCTTGTCCGGGCGCAAATACCAGCAGGGGCAAACCGCTGGCCTGCAGGACAGCCTTGGTCGAGGCGACTGCCGCCTGGGGCGTGGTTGGCTTACCATCTGTGCCGTTCTGGCTGAGCCACAAAACAAGCGCATCAGCGCCGGCGCTTTCTGCGGCTTTGGCCCAGCTGGCGGGATCATTGGCGGCATCTCCCCATAGGTCAAGCAGCAGCGGTGACCAATCGTCAGGGCGATGATCCTTAATTTCCAGCGCAATCAAAGGGCGGTGCGCCATTTTCTGCTCGAAGTGCATAAACGGCAGCGCTTTATGACCGCCAACGGTAATAGTGTGGGAGCGCGTCCCGCCGTCGGCAGCTGTCGCGCCCAGCGTCACTGTAGTGACTGAGCCGGACCAGGAATCTTTGGGTATTTCCACTTGGGGCATATCGTCTCACTCCTCTTTATGTTGTGTCATTGAAAGCAAGTACTGGAGTACCAGGCTGGCACAATGATGAATAAACTTGTACTTCGTTAGGTGTTTTGGTTTTTTGTACCCGCGGTCTTTCGCGCCGCATCGCGTCTCTCAAAAAATGATTCGAGTGGAAGTTTTCGCGGTGCAGCAGACCCCAGATCCTGAAGTTCGGCGTCATTCTGAGCCGCCAGATGGCGCAGCAGGTGACGGTACGACAGCGAAGCTGCCGGATAGCGTATACCCGCTGCCTCGTGCATCTGGTACGCCACGCGCACTTTCATGTCGCGCATCAACTGAGCCGCGACTTCAAGCGGTAGATCCGGGGCAATCTGCGGCACCTTGGCGCGCATGATGTCTTCGGCGGTGAGAGCAGCCCGATTGTCGTTGCTATAAGCTGTTACCAGTTCATCCTGCGTGACGACGCCAACAGCCTCGCCCTCGATATCGAGCACAATGACGCCTTCGAGATTCTTGTCGAGTATTAGTCGCGCGACCTCTGCAATCGGCGTCACAGGCGGGCAAGTTGCCACGCCAACGGCCATCAGATCCCGCACCAGCAACCGCTCTCGTGGAGCGTTAGTATCAGCCATATTGGCCTCGTTTACCGCGAGTGAATCGAATCAATGTCATCAAGGGCACTTACGAATCGGCTCTGAAGACGCCAGGAGCGCCGACGCTCAGGAACGCCGGCGCTAAAATCCGTGTCAGAATATGGGATCCATGGCCAGAGCTGGATGGTTGTGCTCTTCCAGCCATGCCAGCAACTGATCGACCGTTGTCACCGAACGCTCATCGGCGATTTTGTCAATCAGATCGGGATCGCCTTCACGAATCGCGACAGCCTGCAATTCGTCCGACATGGTCGCCTTCAATGCGCTGCTCATCCACACGACACGCTTGAAGCCGCCATCCGATGAGATGAATTTCGGGCTGATCAGGTAGTATTTGCCGACGCCCATCACACCGGGGGTCTGCAGGCCGCCGCCGGCCATACCAGCCATCGTGCTGAAGGTCATACCGGCGGGTGTCATGCTGGTGTCTTCACGACTTACAACCATGACGCCATTTGTTTCCGGGATCAGCATGACGATGCTTTCAAAGCAGCCGCACGCCGTCATGGGGTTTTCCATGATCGAGTACATGGCGACATCCGAAACCGCGCCGTGCGATCCAGACTTGGCGTATTCGTTCAAACCCGTCCAGTAACCCTTAGCCGGGTCAATGGGCGCACCCAGTTTGATCGGCCGGTTGGGGCCGGTGGGATTGATGCTGAACGATGCCTTGCAGTCCAGCCAGTTGTAGGCGCCGCACAGACCCAGACGCTCCGGGCTGACGATGCAGACATGATTGGGCGCGAAGGACTGGCACAGTGTGCACGAGTAAAACTCATCGACCGCGCCATCGACCAGGTCAGCCAGACGCTTGTTGCGGAAGTCGTAGGCTTCGCGCGCTTTTGCGAGCCACTTCTGGAACTGCTCCGGGTCGGTATAGATGGTAACCTGCACCTTGTCGACGATAGCGCCAAAATCAGCATGCAGGCGCGCATGCAGGATTTTGCCGAAGTGCTCCAGGTTAAAGCCCTTATCGGCTGCCACATTCGAAATGCGCACCCATGCAATGTCGCGCTGACCAATATGCTGAATGCCTGACGCACCGTTTACAAAGTGGTGCACCTGGCGCTCCAGCACCGGTTCGAAGTCCTTTTGCATGCCGCGTCCGGCCACTTTAACCACGATGCCCATGTCCATGTGGCCTTGCGCCGGGACGTTTTCAAATCCCTTGCCGACAACGTCCACTTTACCATCGGTCACATCGTCCAGGTCGGCCATATGCAGGTATTCGAAACACTTGGAATACTTACCGCCGAACTCGATGCGCATATCGGCCTTGCGAACGACCTCGCCTTCAAACGCGGAGCCGTAGGCCACGGGCACGGGGACGTTGGCCACATGCACTTTGATGCCGCGCACTTCGATGCACTTCTGCACCAGGCGCTCGGCGCGTTCCAAGTCGTCAGCGCCGTCGATTTCGTTGAACGGCATACTGACTACGTGCTCATAGGTGGTCACGCCAGTGGGTAGAATCTCGGGAATCACTGTATCAGCAATAACGGGGAAACCGAAGTTAATTGCGCCGGCAGCGGCCGCATACTTGAGATCATCTACTTCACCCAGGGCAAGGACAAAGGCAAACACGCGCTCCTTGTTGTAGAGCAGGATATCACGCGCCATGCCGCCCTTCTTTCCGCCGAAGGTCAAGGCCGAGCGGGTAGCGAAACCAAGGGCGTAGATCGCGCTCAGCGTATCGGTGCCGAAGGGCACGATGAAAGTGTCATAACCCAGCTCAACGCCCTCTTCGTTCAGTTGATCAATGATGCTGCGTCCATTGACATTGCCTGACAGGAAGGTGAGGATATTGCGGCGCTGCAGTTCGCGCACGATTTTCACGGCGACTTCGTTCGACTTGGCCGCGCCGACAATGGCCGCGAACCCGGGCATGCGCCCATCCACCAACTGAATACCCCAGGTGCGCAACTGAATATCGTCAATCGGGCCATTGAGATGGCCGTCGATGCTCTTGATAGCGCCTTCAGCGCCTTCCGGGCTGGTGAAGGCAGTGCCGCCAGCCAGATGGAAATTCCTCGCAGGCTCGGGTTGCTGTCCGTAGGCGAAGCGGATGGCTTCAATGGACTCGGCAGCAAGCAAGGTGGCCATGCCGCTGTCCAGAGTTTCACCCAGATAGGGCGTCCAATTCTTCTGTGAAGGAATCGGATGCAGCAATCCGCGTGCATGCTCCAGCACCGGCTGTAGTTGACCGATGCTCTCGACCTGTCGTCCGGTCATGCCGAAGATTAATGGCAGGTAATAGGCTGTGTTGGGAAAGGCAACCGGCGTATCGGGGCCTTTTTCAACGATGGCTCTCTGGAGCATCGATTCAGCCTCGGAAACCAGCGCGTTTGCGCCGCGAATGGCGCGTGTTGCAATATAGCGTGACATGAGTGTAAATCTCCTTACCTGGCCGGCACGCCGTACATGGCTGCCTGTCGCTCTGAGAGTGACAGTTTTTCCAGTTCGACCATCCGATCATCACCGCTACGACCAAAGCGGGTTGGGCTGTACTTCACCAGGCCAAGCGCAGCGCGTTTAGCGTCAATGTGCTCGAGTGTGCGGCGCACCATCTCGTGCGGGTCCACCACGAATTCCATCTTGCCGCCATACAACTTTTCCCAGCCTTCGCTGATGTACTTCAACACAATGTCGCTGTCGGTGACGCGATCGGGCATACCGCCTACGGGCGATGCTCCGCCAAAGATGACATAGGCGCCGGAAGCCACACAATACGTTCCAATGGCGATGGCTTTCTCACTCATCCACTCAGGCGCAAGGCCAACGGCGGGAATCTGGTCAATGTCATCGCCCAGACCGCCTTCCGCTACCATCTGCGTCAGCACTGTAAGGATGCGGGTGTTATCAACGCACGAGCCCATGTGCAGCACGGGCGGTATACCGACGGTCTCGCACACTTCGCGCAGACCTGGTCCGACCTGATCGAGGCCGGCCTGACCCAGCAAAAGGCCGAGTTTCGCATTGGCAATGGCGCTGCAACCCGTTTCAACGACCAGCACGTCCTGCTTCAGCAATTCGCGTGTGGTGACTGTGTGTAGGTAGTCCTGCGTACTGCGCGGGTTATTGCAACCAACAACGGCAGCAACACCACGGATACGCCCGGAAATGATGGCATCGTTGAGCGGGCGGAAAGAGGCACGATAGGTGCCGCCCAGCATGTAGCTGATGTATTCATTCGAGAAACCCGGGATCAGGTTCTCACGCACATCAGGAATGCGCGTCTCGCCACGGTTCTTAAAGTTATCAATCGCCTTGCGCAGGATTTCCTTGGCGGTCGTCAACGCATGGCGCTCGTCAAACTCCATGTGCATGGCGCCTGTGATCTTGGCTTTGGGCGAAGTGGTGATGACCAGCGTATGGAAGTTGCTGGCTAGACCGACAAGTGCCTGCATGATGCACTGCACGTCGACGACCATGGCTTCAACCGAACCGGTCAGGATAGCCAGTTCCTGGTGCAGGAAGTTTCCGGCTGCCGGGATGCCCTGGCGCATCAGGATTTCGTTTGCCGTGCAACAGATGCCGGACAGGTTAACGCCATTGGCGCCTGCGGCGCGCGCATACGCGATGATCTCGGGGTCCTGTGACGCAGCCACAATCATCTCGCTGAGTGTTGGCTCGTGACCGTGGACGACGACGTTGACCATGTCCTTCTTCAACACGCCCAGGTTGGCCTGCCCGAGGACGGGAGCCGGTGTGCCGAACAGGATATCCGAGACGTCGGTGGCAATCATGCTGCCGCCCCAGCCATCAGTTAGAGAGGTGCGAATCGCATGGTGGAGAATGTGCGCCGGATCCTGGTCATCGCCGACATGGGTTCGGTGCAAAGCTTCAACTACTTCGCGGTCGATACCTCGCGGGATCACTCCCCTTTCTGCCCATAGCTTCTGACGCTTGGCAGGCGCGCGCTTGATCGGCACGACCTGACCGCGTTGCTGTCCAAATTGGGCTATGAAGAGATCCGCCAAATCATTGGCTACCTGATCATTGGTGCGCCCGTCAATAGGAATGTCATACAGAGCAGCCGTGGTGCGCAACTTGGCAACGTCACGCAGAATATAACCTTCGGCTTCATGGTTTGCCACGGCTTTCAATGTAAACGCCATATCGCGCCCGTGGTCGGAATGCGCAGCGGAACCCGCAGCAACCATGCGCAGGTAATTGCGCGCCTGAATCGTGTCAATCGTCGCGCCGCATACGCCAGTCTGTCCGTCTTTGGTCAGACGGCATGGCCCCATACCGCACATCTTGCAGCACATGCCGGTGCTGCCAATATTGCACGGCGCCATCTCATCAGCGCGACTGAAAGCGGTGCCGATATGCAACTCATCGGCGCGAATCAACATGGCCTGACCGGCAGGATCCATGCTGCGTTCTTGTGGACTACGCTCTTTCTTCGCCATCTCGACCCTCCTTGGTCTTCATCGTTTCCATACCGGGACACGGCCACAATGCGCGGCCTGTGTAGGCAACATTCTGAGCGAAACCAACCGTGCGGCCGGTCTGCTGATAAGCGACCGTGTGACGGAAGAATATCGCGCTCGTATCGGGAGTCAACGGTGAGTCACCGCTTTCCAACGGCATTGACATGTCTTTAATGTAACCCGCCCCTTCCATCCGAGCAGTGACAACTTCAGCTGTCATCAAGGTCGGGTCAAAGGTCACTTCGGCTACATGAAAACAACTGCTGGCGTAGACTTCGACAACGCCGGGCAGTTCCAGAAGAATCTTGCGGACTTCAGTTACATGATGATCGCCGTACATTCCGGGGAGATCTAGAGTAAGTTTTTCCATCGGGCATCGCCTTTAGGTGCTAATATGTTCACGTAAGCAAAATGCGCCCTGTGGCACATCTCGACTTATCACTCCCCAATAGGGGACAACGAGCAGCCATAAAAACCTCTATTAAAATTATAAGTACATCACGATAATGAGCAAGTGAGTAAAAGAGGCTGAAGTAGTGTATTTCGTCACGCTTTTTACACCACTTGACACAAGTCAGTATGATCGAGGCATAACCCGACGTGATGACGAGGCTGTTTGTGGCGTTGGTACAGCAGTGATATCATAGGCGTCAAGAATTTACCTTGAGGAGTCATGATGCCTGATCAGTTTCCACGCGTCAGCCTGTATCACACACAAGAACGCCGGATTTTCTGCCAACACGTGCAGCGGGAATACCGCCTCGACGTGGTGCTTCCTAATGGGTATGACACATCAACGCAGGCCTACCCGGTCGTCTATGTGCTGGATGGCGACGTCAACACTGGCATGGCGCATAGCGCGACGGCTGTGCTGGGCATGTCGTTCGGCACGCCCGATATCATCGTGGTCGGCATCAGCTACGATCTTGAACGGATGGAGCAATGGGGCGAACTGCGCGAGGTCGATTTCAAGGTGCCCGAGGTGAAAGATGCGCCGGCCAACAGTCACGCCGAGTTATTTTTGAAAGCGTTGACCGGCGAAATCGTGCCCTTTATCGAAGCCCATTACCGCGCTCATCGTGACCAACGCATCCTGTACGGGTATTCGTCCAGCGGCTTTTTTGCCCTGTATGCCCTGCTGCATGAGCCAGATGCGTTCCGGACATACCTTGCCGGCAGCCCCGATCTGTATATTTCGTGCGACTACTGGCAAGCTCACGATCAGACGCTGAAACTGCGCCCAGCGACGCCACCGATCCAGCTTTACATGTCGATCGGCGACCATGAGTTTGAGGGCAGTTGGATGCCCTTTTATCACGAATTGGTCAATGTCATCAACACGAGGCGCTACCCGGGCGTGTCGTTGATCAGCGACATTTACGCCGGGGAAGAACACGGCCCGCTTGGGGCAGCGATGACGTATATTCGCGGGTTGGTGCAGACTTTACCGGCGAACAAGTAGAGGCTGAGCGTTACAGTCAACGCTTTCCAAAGGCAACGCACTACCATCCTATAATGGGAAAGGGGATCCCATTTCCAAACCAGTTACCCGATAAGGACTTGCATGTTTGAACAAGCATTCAGGAATATTGACGACGTTCTGCGAAAAGAGGCCGGCTGCACGACCGAACTCGACTACATCGAGCAAACCTCGTGGCTCTTGTTCCTGAAGTACCTCGACGCGCTCGAGCAGGATAAGTCGCTCGAAGCCGAACTGAGCAGCAAACGCTACACCTTCATCCTCGAAGCGCCCTACCGCTGGGAACGCTGGGCCGCGCCCAGATCCGGCGACGGCCAACTCGATCACAACCGCGCCCTCACCGGCGACGACCTGCGCGATTTCGTCAACCAAAAGCTGTTCCCGTACCTCGGCGGATTCACCCAGCGCGCCACTGGCCCCAACACCATTGAATACAAGATCGGGCAGATTTTCGGCGAGATCAAGAACAAGATTTCGAGCGGCTACAACCTGCGCGAGATCATCGACCACATCGACGAGTTGCAGTTCCGTTCGCAGACCGAGAAGCACGAGCTGTCGTTTCTCTACGAGGGCAAGATCAAGAACATGGGCAACGCGGGGCGCAACGGCGGTGAGTATTACACGCCGCGCCCGCTCATTCGCGCCATGATCCAGGTAGTACAGCCCAAGGTGGGCGACACAATCTATGACGGCGCGTGCGGGTCGGCGGGCTTCCTGTGCGAGGCCTTCGACTACCTCAAAGCCACGCCCAACCTGACGACCACTCAGCTCGATACGCTGCAGGCGCGCACGTTTTACGGCAAGGAGAAGAAGTCGCTGGCCTATGTGATCGCCATCATGAACATGATTCTGCATGGCATCGAAGCGCCCAACATCCTGCACACCAACACGCTGACCGAGAACCTGGCCGACGTGCAGGAGAAAGACCGTTACGACGTGGTGCTGGCGAATCCACCGTTTGGCGGGCAGGAGCGCAAGGAAGTGCAGCAGAATTTCCCGATCCGCACTGGCGAGACGGCGTTTCTGTTCCTGCAACACTTCATCAAGATGCTCAAAGCCGGCGGGCGCGGCGGCATCGTCATCAAGAATACGTTTCTGTCGAACACCGACAACGCCTCGGTGAGTCTGCGCAAGCTGTTGCTGGAAAGCTGCAACCTGTACGCGGTGCTCGATTGCCCCGGAGGCACCTTTCAGGGCGCGGGCGTGAAGACCATCGTGCTGTTCTTTGAGAAGGGCAGCAAGACGCGCCAGGTGTGGTATTACCAGCTTGACCCGGGGCGTAACCTGGGCAAGACCAATCCGCTGAACGACGATGACCTGAAGGAGTTCGTCACGCTGGCGCGCACCCGCGCCGATTCACCCCAAAGCTGGTGCGTGGAGGCGGTTACCATCGACGCGACGACGTTTGATTTGTCGGTGAAGAACCCGAATGGCGGCGAGGTGGTGGTTCATCGCAACCCGCAGGATATTCTCGATGAGATCGCGGCGCTGGACGCGGAAAGTGCGGAGGTGTTGGAGAATATCAGGGGACTGCTATGAAGAAGAAGGAAATGAATGGGAATGAGGGGAGGAATGGGAAGGATGGTCAGAGCCCATCGCATGACGCCCATTCTGGTGAGGAACCGGAGCGGTTGTTGCCGCCGAGGGGAGACTACCAGACGCTGCTGTCGTTTCAGAAGGCGGAAGTGGTGTATGACATCACGTTCCGGTTTGCGCACAAGTTCCTGGCCTACAACGACCGCACCATCGACCAGATGATTCAGGCGGCGCGATCGGGCAAGAAGAATATCCTGGAGGGCAGCAAGGCGGCGCTGACCTCAAAGGAAACCGAGATCAAGCTGACCAATGTGGCGCGCGCGAGCCTGGAAGAGTTGCTCGATGATTATCGCGACTACCTGCGCGCCCGCGACCTGGCGATCTGGGACAAGGACTCGAAGGAGGCGTTGTATGTGCGCGGGCTGGGGCGCAGGAAGCCGCAGACTTATGAGGTCTACCGCGCGTTTGTGGAGACTCGCCCCGCCGAAGTGGTCGCCAATATCGCCATCTGCCTGATTCACCAGACCAACTACCTGCTGGACCAGCAACTGCACCGCTTGGAGCAGGATTTTGTTGAGCAAGGCGGGTTGCGCGAGCGCATGACGCGGGTGCGGTTGCAGTATCGGAGTGGGGGCAAGCCATGAGCATTTTGGGACGGGTGATGATAGCGCGGCCGTGTTGGAGGATATTCTAGAGTTGTTATGAAGAATGAAGGACAGAATAGGATTGATGGGAAGAATGGGAAGGATGAGCAGAGGCCATCACGTGATGCCCGTTCTGGTGAGGAACCGGAGATTAAGCTGACCAACATGGCGCACGCGAACCTGCCGATCTGGGACAAGGACTCGAAGGAGGCGTTGTATGTGCGCGCGCTGGGGCGCAGGAAGCCGCAGACTTATGAGGTCTACCGCGCGTTTGTGGAGACCCGCCCCGCCGAGGTGGTCGCCAACATCGCCATCTGCCTGATCCACCAGACCAACTACCTGCTGGACCAGCAACTGCACCGCCTGGAGCAGGACTTCGTCGAGCAATGTGGGCTGCGCGAGCGCATGACGCGGGTGCGATTGCAGTATCGGAATGGCGGAGGTAAGGTGTGAAACAGGGATGGCAAAGGAAGACACTTGGCGATGTCTTGAAGAAGACTGAGACCATCAATCCACTCCAATCGCCAGAAGCCGAGTTCAGCTATATCGATGTATCAAGTGTCTCGAATGAGACATTTCAGATTATTGAAACTCAGCGATTGAAAGGTAAAGACGCGCCTAGCCGGGCTCGCAGACTCATAAAAGCTAATGATGTCTTATTTGCCACGGTGCGGCCAACATTGCGGCGCATCGCGATTGTCCCTGACGAACTCGATAACCAGGTATGTAGCACAGGCTATTACGTCCTAAGACCGAAACCAGAGTTAGATCATCGCTTTGTCTTCTATTTTCTTTTCACTGAACAATTCATGAGTCAGATGGAGAGTTTGCAGAAGGGAGCCAGTTACCCAGCAGTAAACGATGGTGAAGTAAGAACACAGCAAATACCGTTTCCTCCCCTTCCCGAACAACAGCGCATCGTCCGCATCCTCGACGAGGCGTTTGACAGCATCGCTACCGCCAAAGCCAGCGCCGCGAAGAACCTGCAAAACGCCCGCGAGTTGAATAAATCGATATTACAGGGTATTTACGATACTTCAAATAGAAATTGGGGAGGAAGAAACATTCTAGATATCTGTGAAATCGGTGATGGCAACCACGGCGAGAATTATCCCAAAAGCAGTGACATGCGATCATCAGGAATCGCTTTTATTCGGAGTGTAAATCTGGTTAATGGTGAGATTTCGGATGAGGATATGAGATTCATTTCCAAAGAAAAGCACACATCATTAAGAAAAGGGCACTTAAAAACCGGCGATGTTTTATTTACTAATCGAGGTGAGATTGGTAAAAGTGCTGTTGTAGACAATAGATACGATGACGCGAATCTCAACTCGCAAATCGCTTATTTCAGGTGCAAAGATAATGTGTTGAGTTGGTATCTTTACTACATTTTGCAATCTTCATTTATGCAAAACCTTGTTGCGGAATCTCAGACTGGTACTGCATTGCAGCAATTGACAATTCGACAGATAACCAGCCTGCAGATACCGCTGCCGCCAATTGCTAGTCAGCAAACTATTATTTCTCGACTTGACGCTATTCGTCAGGAAACCCAACGCCTCGAATCGATCTACCAGCGCAAGCTCGCCGCGCTCGATGAACTGAAAAAGTCACTCCTGCACCAGGCCTTTACCGGGGCGCTATAGCATCTGGATGTCAACACATAGTTCACACGCAAAGATATAATGGACACTGATGGAACGCATCCACTCCATTAACCCTGATCGCATTGCCTGGTGTTGCGCCGATCGTGGCATCACACCAGATGACCTTGCCTCAAATCTGGGCATGGCGTCAGTCCATATTGAACGGGTCATGGCCGGCAAAGAAGGCATCACGTTCAACCAGCTTCGCAAAATCGCGGCGTATTTTGGTCGTGGCGTGTTGTTTTATCTTGAAAAAGGACCAGTTGACGAGGCTCAAGCGCATACAGCGCAGTTTCGCACTCTCGCCAACCACAAACCAGATTTGCCGGCCAACTTGAAAGCGTTGATTGAGCGCGTGGAAAAGCAACGCCAGATCTTCCTCAGTCTGCGAGAAGATCTGGATGATGAAGGCGAGCAACTTCACTTCATACCGCCAGTATTACCGCGCAATGAGATCAGCGAAGCGGCTCATAAGACGCGCCAGTGGTTGCAGCTTTCAGACGAGAACAACTTTGATTCATACCGCGAAGCACTCGAAAAAAAGGGCGCGCTGGTATTTCGGAGCAATGGCTATAACGGGAAGTGGCAGATTCCCAAAGATAGCCCCGTTCTCGGCTTTACCCTGTACGATCCCGCCTGCCCGGTCATTGTGATCAAAAAACAAAACTCGGAGCCGCGCCAAAGCTTTACGCTCATGCATGAACTGGGCCATGTGCTGTTGCATAAAACCAGTTCGATTGATGATGAGCATGACATGCAGTCTCACCACGGCCGCGAACACGAGGCCAACGCCTTTGCCGGCGCTCTGCTGGTCCCGGATCAGTTACTGGCGGTCATCGTCGATGCGGATCGGCCTGAAGATGTAGCGCATTACGACGAATGGCTGGCGCAGCCCCGCAAACAATGGGGCGTCAGCGGCGAAGTCATCCTGCGCCGACTCCTGGACTCGGGCAGGTTGCCGCAAGCTGACTATGCCGGATACCATCAATGGCTTACGCAGAAAGCACCGTCACAACAGAGCGGCGGAACGCGACAATACCGTTACCGCGAACCGATCCATATCTTTGGCGATACCTATGTGCGCACGGTATTGGACGCGCTCAATACCCAGCACATTACATTGGCGAAGGCAAGTAGCTATCTCGATACCTTGAAGATACAGGATCTGCATCGACTGGAACATTACTATGCAG
>CAIQQO010000200.1 GCA_903873965.1 uncultured bacterium | reverse complement strand
GTGCATGCTGCCGCCGCGCCCGCGCGAAACACCGGTGGCGCGCCCGAACAACTCAGCCATCAATGCGGCTGGTGAAACTCCTTTGGCCAGCGCGTGACCGTGCCCGCGATGTGTGCTGAACACCGCATCCTCGTCGCGCAGGTTGGCGCACACGCCTGTTGCCACGGCTTCTTCACCTACATAGGTGTGGCACGCGCCATGAATCAGTCCGGCCTGATGCGCGCGCGCCAGTTGTTCTTCGGTGCGCCGGATCACGGCCATTGTGCGATAGAGCGAAAGCACTTGCTGTTTACTCAACGTCTCGGTAGTCTGGGTCATAACACGTCCTTTATTCTATGAGCGTATACGTCCAACTGACTGGCTGCCCGTCCTTGTAAGGCATCACGCCATGAAACTGGCGCGGGTCCGGATCAAAGACCAGCGGCAGAAAATAACGGTCGCCGGGCCACAGGTTCAATGATTGATCGAGCAGTCGCGATACCGCCACCCATTCCAGCGTCCCTTCAGGATTCGCGGTCAGTGGCGTACCGCGCCAGCGGTTGATCAGGAAGATGAAGCACAACCAGTCTTCGCCGTTCTTGCCAAAGCCTGGCCAACTGATCGTCCCGCGCAAGCGCATCTCGACTGTTTCGATGTTGGCTTCTTCCAGCAACTCGCGGCGCATCCCGGTCGCGACATCTTCATCGCGCTCCAGCTTGCCACCCAGCCCGTTGTACTTGCCAAGGTGCAAGTCGTCGAGGCGGGCGTTGCGATAGATCAACAAGACCTCAGCTTGGTCCTGGGACAGCACGTAACCAAGCGTCCCGATGATGGGTGTGTAGGGCATTGGGCGCATTATAGTGAAAAACAGGAAAGTCGATGACGCGACTTAACCAGCTTGTTCATAGGCCTCGCCCATGATCAATATAAAAACAAGCACTAACCAGCACAGCAGCGGGCCGATGATCCAGCTCAACTTGCGGAATGAACGCGGTGTAAACCACAACCATTGGGATATTCCGAACAGCGCGCCGGTGATGAGGATTGCCACGAATGAGATATTCAGTGCCGTTTCATGGGAGGTGTGATAGATCGAGATAATCGGCTCGTGAATCCCCCATGCAACAAGGACGAGCGTGGAAAGGATCAGCGATGTGACCCAGAATCCAGCTTTTCGGGCTTTTGTAGGAAGCTCCTCTTGCGCCAGCAGCAGCGATGCTGTGGATGTGAACAGTCCGACTGGCGCGCAGCATATTGTGGACATGTACACATTAAGTAACTCCGTAGATCCTACATATCCATTGAAACGGTCGGTTACCGAAGAAACGACTGCCATAAAAAGGTACCCTAGATTCATCGAAATGATGATAGCGAAGCCTACGGCAAAGCCCCTTAATAACATACTTGTGAAGTCATGAATCCATGATTGGTTTTCCTCATTGCTCATCGCAAAATGCCCTCATGCATCTGCATCGGGATAGCCTTTAAGGTCAACTTGTTTTTTGTGTCTTTTTCTCTTGACATCATGCCACTGTTTTGATATTATGCCTCTTCCGAAGAATTACCATGTACTGCCTAACTACACTCAAGTCCACTTTGAATAAGGGACCGCACCGCGCCAGCGTTGCAGGGGTGTTCGCGCTTCCGTAAAGAGCAGAGCAAAACCGAAACAACCACAAGGCGCGGCCACAAAGCTGCGCCTTTTTTGTTGTCTGAGGTTGGTGCGGGGAAATCCAGTCGATCATGTTGTCAGTCCGCTTTAGCGCCGGTCCAACGTAGCCGGAAGTGTTTTGAAGGTATTTGAATGAGCAAGAAAAATAAGACGAAGGCCGTGGCGTCGGTCGATCCCGAGGTCATCTCTGGGAAGGTGCTGCTTGAGCAGGGTTGGCAGGAGGGCAAGGCGTTGGGCCTGGCGATTGGCGCCGCGCAGGTGTTGCAGGCAGGTGGACTTGGACGTGAGGCTGCGCTTGCGCGACTCGAGGTTGTGCGTCAATCACCTGCCGACTATCTCGGTGATGCTGATCTCGGCGATCTGGCGCGCGCCTGCCTGAAGGAGGCGAGTGTTGAGGTTGACCCGATCTACAATGCTGACCTGCATGCCGAGCCGTTGCCATACCGTGTGTGGGGATCTGAGGGTATCGACCCTGCCACACTCGATCAGATGAATAACTCAATGCGACTGCCGATCACGGTGGCCGGTGCCTTGATGCCCGATGCGCATGTTGGCTATGGGCTGCCGATTGGTGGCGTGCTCGCGACTGTTGGTGCCGTGATCCCTTACGCCGTGGGCGTGGACATTGCCTGCCGCATGCGTTTATCGGTTTTCGAGATATCGCCGATTGTGCTTGGGCAACAGAAAGACCGTTTTGAGAAGGCATTGATCAACAACACCCGTTTTGGCCCTGGTGTGGAGTGGACGGGTCCGCAGGAGGATGAGGTGCTGGATGATCCCAATTGGGAAGCCACGCGCTTGCTGCATAACTTGCGTGACAAGTCGGTCAGGCAACTGGGCACATCGGGTAGCGGTAATCACTTTGTCGACTTGGGCGAGTTCAGCCTGGAGCGTGATGATGAGCAACTTGGACTGTCGGCGGGCAACTATCTCGCGCTCTTGACGCACAGCGGTAGCCGCGGTGTCGGGTACAAGATTGCCGACACGTACAGCAAGATCGCGCGCGATATTCATCCGGAACTTGACAAAGCCACGGCTTATCTGGGCTGGTTGAACATGAACAGCGAGGCCGGGCAGGAGTATTGGTTGTCGATGGAACTTGCTGGCCGTTATGCGGCTGCCAACCACCGGGTGATCCATCAGCGCATTGCCAAGGCGTTGGGTCTGAAGGCGGCAGCGGTGGTTGAAAATCATCACAACTTCGCGTGGCGCGAGCGCCTTGCCGATGGCCGCGAGGTGATCGTGCATCGCAAGGGTGCGACGCCTGCGGCGCCGGGTGTGATGGGCGTGATCCCCGGTTCGATGGGTGATCCCGGTTACGTAGTGCGTGGACGGGGTAGCGCCGACGGGTTGAACAGCGCTGCGCATGGCGCCGGGCGCCACATGAGCCGCAACAAGGCGTTGGAGACGATCACGAAGACGATGCGCGATGCCTATCTGCGCGAGAAGGGTGTGACGTTGCTGGGCGGTGGACTGGATGAATCTCCGCAGGCGTACAAGCGCATCAATGATGTCATTGCTGCGCAAATTGATCTTGTCGACATTGTCGGGCGGTTCAAGCCGCGCGTCGTGTTGATGAGTGACGACCCGCGTGACATTTAGTCGTTCGCGTCATTCCGAAAAGACTTCCCAGGCGCCCTGCGTGCCTGGGAATAACAATCGGACTATGCGGGGCGATCGGCGGCTGATAAAGACAAAGCATCAGCGACTGACACTTTGGCAACCGCTGACTCTGTGTCAGCCGCTGACTCTGTGTCAAGACCGCAGATGATCGCCTTGTAGGCTGCCACAGCCGGGGTGGGGGTGCGCTTTAGTTCGGGATCGGTATCCAGGTCGATGTGATACAGCCCAAAGTCGTTGCCGGGACCGAAGGGCAGGCCCCACTCGCGATTGGAGGTGATCGACCAGCAGATATACCCGGCTACGTCGATGCCATCCTTGAGCGCACGTTTCACCTGGGTTGTGTGCTGGTTCAGATAGGTGGCGCGGTCGATCCCGTCGGCTACAGCTACCGATCCATTTTCGATAATCATGATCGGTAGCTTGGGGAACAGGCGCGTCAGGCGTTTGAGGTGGTTGTAAAGTGCTTCGGCGTGCACAGGCGCATGGTCAAAATGCCCGGAGCCGGACTCAATCAGCGCGTTGATGCGGTTGAGATCGAGGTTACCAACACCCCAGTAGAAATCGAAGCCGACAAAATCCTGTTGCCCCACACATTCTTTTGGACATAGAAACACCGGCAATTTGCCAGCCATGCCCAGATGCCACCAGTTGCTGGCGAGTAGCGTCGACAGTACGGTGAATGATTTTTTGATTGGCTCAATCAGGCGATGCAGCCGAGACTTGAGTGAAGTGGGATCTGGCATGAGCACTGCGGGCACGCGTGGTGTGGCGTACCGGCGCACCTGCTTGTCAAATACTTTTTTTGAGCGTGTGCGAGTCGCGTTCCAGTCGATGATCCGTTGCAGCCATTCGGGCAGGCCCAGCAGAAGCGGGTTCGATCCGACCTGGGCGCGCGTGTTGTTGCGCTTGATGATCTTGCGCGCCCTTGCATGGGCCAGAAACAGGTTGCGGATGAGTGTGTTCACTGCCGCGATCTGATGATCGAGCGTCGCGCCATCAGGCAGCCCCGGCGGCACAAAGTAGTCTTTTATCCACCACGGCTTGATGTATCCAAACAGCAACTGGCTTGGTTCGTTGAAGGTAATCCAGAAGCGCACGTCCTTGCCCATGAAGTTGACGACTTCGCGCACGTAGTTGCAGAAGTACTCTGGGAACTTCGGGCTGATCATGCCGCCTCGCTTCTCGATATGCAATGGCCATGTGAAGTGGTGCAGCGTGACGATCGGTTCCATTTCAGCGGCGCGAATGGCCTGGATCACGCGCTGGTAGTGTTCGAGTTCATCCTGCGAGAACACTCCGGGCTCTGGTTCGACGCGCGCCCACGATATTGAAAACCGGAAAACGTGACAGCCCATTTGACGGGCCAGTTCGATGTCTTCAATATAACGGTTGCGAAAATCAGTCCCTCGTCCGCGCGGCGTCTGCTGGTGAGTGCGTTCCCATACATCGCGAACATCCTCTATAACCGGGTCATAAGCCTCGCACTGGTGATCAGCGGTTGCCACGCCAAACATGAATGTGGCAGGGAATGGTCGCGTCAGCCGCGGCACAACGCGCGTTGATCTTTTCGGGCTCAGTCTTGAGAGCGCGTGGTGGATAGGCATTGTGTGGGCAGTTGCTCAACCTTGTCGGTTGCGAATAATTTCCTTTTGTGTTTCACGGAACTGTGCCGCAATGTTACCTGTAAAATGATGGTTTGTACACGGTGGCGCAACCGCGTTGGTTTACCCGATGATGATTTCCCAGCAACGTACCTCGGCATACGCCCACGCAGAGAAATGACTGCCGCTGATCCACGGTTCTTCGCCAAAGGCTTTGTAACAGGCCAGTAATTCGTCTGGCGTCATCCCGGCGCGGCACAGGTCGTGCAGCGAGTCTTCGATGATTCGCTGCGCCGCCCGGATGGCTTCATCTTCGTGCTCATAATCGCCGCGCGTACTGCGCGACGTCTCATCCATGTAGTGAAAGTTGTCGTCGACATAGAGGGTGTACCGTCCCATAATCAATCGCCCTGCAGCGTCAGCTGCTGACTCTGTGCCAGCCCCTGACTTTGTGTCATCCGCTGAACGTCTTGCTGAAAACCAGCGCGCTGAAGATTTCGATGGTAGCGCCTCTGCGCCATGTGCCTGCCGGCAGCCCTGCCTTTTCGCACGTTGCGTCAAGAAAGGTGGCGCGGTCCCAGCCGCGTTCAGTGGCCACCTGCGGTAACAGCAGCCCGCGGTGAAAACCTTTTGTGATCAATAACCCGTGTTTCCCAACTTCGATCTCGTCGACATGGTTGACCGTGCGCAGGGGTGAAAGCACCGAAATCTCAACTTCCAGATCATTCAATTCAGCAGGGCTGAGTGGTTCAAAGCGAGGATCGTTTTCGGCTGCGGCTACAGCCATTTGTTGCACCACCTGCCATACAGGCTGGTCAGCCAAAATGCGGCCGATGCACCCACGCAACTCGCCATGGTGTGACAGTGTGACGAACGCACCTGCATGTTGCGTCAGTGCGGCCAGGTGCGGATCGAGTGGTTGTATGTGTCTGATGTGGCGATCCATGACCAGATCGCATACGGTGTGATACGCCAGGCTTAAGAGCGTATCACGTGAGTCGGTTGAAAGGCTTTCAGGCGTCAGTTCAGTGTTTGGCATGGCATCACCCCTGTTGTTTCCGAGTGTAGCACCAACTTGCCGACGTCGCGTGACGTTTGTTGGACACTCGCCGTAATGTATCGCGTGTCATCTTGGCGTTGCGATAGAATGCCACTTACCTATGTGGTTCTATTCCTTCGTGCGCTGGATTGCACGTGCATTGGTTTTCAGCGTTGCCCGCATTCACGTAGAAGGCGACGAGAACTTTGCGCAGAAACCGCCGTTCATCTTGGCTACCAATCACCTGACCAGTTGGGATCCGCCTTTGATTCTGGCTATGTCACCGCCGACGGTGAAACTGACGGTACTCGCAGCCGATAAATGGCGCAAAGTGTTGCCGATTCTGCTGCTCTTCAATGCGATGGGCGGCATTTGGGTGAAGCGTGGCGAAGTCGATCGGCACGCGCTGCGCCAGTGCATCGATGTTCTGAAGCACGGCGGCGCTATGGGCATGTCGCCTGAAGGCACGCGCAGCCGCACCGGCGCACTACAGAAGGGCCGATCTGGCGTTGCCTACCTTGCCATGAAAGCCGATGTGCCCATCATCCCGATTGCCTTGTGGGGCGTGGAGCAGATCAGCCGCAATCGGAAGCGTTTTCGCAGGACTGATGTGACTGTGCGAATCGGCCAGCCATTGCGGATGGATCCGGCACTCAGCCTCGATGAAAACACGGAGCATTTGATGCGCGCGATTGCAGCGATGTTGCCTGAGAAGTATCGGGGCGTGTACGGTGAGATGGGGCGCGCTGCGTAGAGATTATTCACGCGGGAGTGACCATCTCCTTTACGGTAATGAGGCTGATGCTTTCTGCTGCGGCCTGGCGTTCCATGGCCGCGGTGAAGCCTGATCTGGAAAATAAGGCATATTGAATCGTTTGGATCGGCGTGCCTTGTAGCATGGTCTGCGCCTGAGCTTTGAGATGCTCCAGTACATTGATTCCTATCGGATTGACGGACCACTTACACTCCCCAATCAACGCCGTCTTGTCTGTTTCACTGTAGGCGACCACATTGATTTCTGTAACGCGATCCCACCAACCGCCAATCCGTTCCGGGATAAACGACAGCTGGCCTGTCCGCGCCAGTTTCGCAAAGTGGGCGCGCGCGGCTTCTTCGAAGCACGACGAAACGAAGTCATCCAGATTGGGTTGGATGCGTTTTTTGAAGATGATATCGTCAAGCCCCAGATCAAGGCTTGCCTGATTCGGATGAACATAGCGAAACCAGAAACGCAGGAAATGGTCATCGATCCGGTATAACCCTTTTTTGCTTTTGTCAGGCTGGTTTTCTGTCACAGGCACATGGCGCGTCACCAGTCGCATCTGTTGCAGAATATCAAGATAGCGCGCCACGGACGTGATCTCCGGCACACCTGAAGCCAATGTGATTTCGTTCATACGCGTTCTGCCTTGTGCCATCGCGCGCAGGATTGAGAAATAGTTGCGCGGTTCGCGGAGTTCCTCCATTAACAGCAAACGAGGCTCGTTATACAGGGTGCCGGTGCGCGCCCGCAGAATATGCGTGAGGGTGTTTTCCATGACAGTCTGCCGACGATTAAATGTGTTCAGGTAGTATGGCATACCGCCGAGAACTGCCCAGGCAAGGAACTGTTCGTCGGCGCTGTAATCAGGGAAAAACAGCGCGGTGGATGGCAGGTCAAGCGGTAGAAGCAGTGTGCTGGCGGTGCGCCGGCCGTAGAGCGGCGCCCGGTAACCCAAGATCTCTGTTTCCATCATGCCAATGTAGGAACCGCACAATACCAGCATGATGCGCGTGTTTTTCAACAAGGCATCCCACACTTTTTGAATGATGGACGGAATCGCCTTATTACCAGAGATCAGGTATGTGAATTCATCCAGTATAACAACCGGGCGTTCGTGTCCATCGTGTCCATTGGGCGCGTGCGCATCATTTACCGCAAGTTCAGCTAATGCGCGAAAGGCAGCATCCCAGGAAGGGAAGGTGAATCCTTCAGGAACCTCGACGTGATTGAAGGCGTAGATTTGTTGAGAGAAGTTCGCTAATTGCTCGTTATCGCTGCTGAGTGTGGCGATGAAGAAGATATGGGGTTTGCCCGCGCAGAATTCGCGCAGCAATTCCGTCTTTCCTACACGGCGGCGCCCATAGAGAACGTACATTTCAGCACGATCCGATCGATACAGGTTATCGAGAAGGTTCAGTTCCTGCTTGCGATTGATCAACATGGCTATTCTTTCGGTGTTCTTAAACAAGCCTTTGGGGTTAAACAAATCCAGATTATTATAATCTGGATTTGTGTTTGGCCGTACAGCGTTTTCGCGACGCAGAGAATCTTTGCGCGTGTACGGTGACCAATCGACTCATTTCCTACGATACCCGCGGTACCCGCGACAGGATTGCCGACACGACCTCGTAGTTGATCGTTCCAAATCGGTCGGCCATTTCTTCAGCCGTAATGCGCTCATCGCCCTGCCGTCCAATGATAATGACCTCGTCGCCCATGCGCACGCCGGCGATATTCGTCACGTCGATCATGGTTTGATCCATGCACACACGCCCCACGATGCGCGCGCGTTGACCTCGCACCAACACTTCGGTCGCGTGCGATGGCGCGCGCCGGAAACCGTCCGCGTAGCCAACCGGGATGACCGCTATACGCCGTTCATCGGGGCATCGGTATGTGGCGCCATATGAAACCGGATGTCCCGCAGGCAAGGTCTTGACCTGCGCTATCGTCGTTTTCCACGCCAGCGCCGGGCGCAAGGGTTGACACAGAGGCGGCTGGGTCTGCAACCGAATCGCGGGATCGCTGCTGTCATCTGTGGAAAATGGCGACAGTCCATACAGCGATAACCCCACGCGCACCATGTTGAAGCGCGCATCGGGCATTGTCAGCGTTGCGGCAGAATTGGCGGCGTGTAACCATGCCACGGTCAACCCGCCCACGGGCGCTGTCTTGTCCTGGGAGGTTACGATATTGCCTTCGCGCAGCACATCGCGAAAGCGCGTCAGTTGATACTGCGTGTATGCCACGTCTGAATCGGCGCACGAGAAATGCGTAAACACGCCCTCGATCTCGATTCCCTGCAAGTGCGCTACTGCGTGGATGAACGTCGCTGCTTGATCCGGCAGCACGCCCAGCCGTCCCATACCGCTGTCGACCTTGATGTGCACCTTGGCTGTCCGACCGAGTTCGGTCGCTGCGCGTGAGAAAGCGCGCGCGATATCCATGTCATAGATCGTGATGCTCAGGTTGCGCATCAAGGCTTCGCGCGCCAGCCAGGCAGGGGTGTAGCCGAGAATCAGAATGGGTTCATCGATGTTTCCGGCGCGCAGTGTGATGGCCTCGTTGAGCGAGGCGACACCGCAATAACCCGCGCCGTTGTTCAATGCGGTGCGCGCCGCTTTCACCGCGCCATGGCCGTAGCCGTTCGCTTTCAACACGGCCATCAGCGTCACATCCGCTCCGATATGCTGCTTGAGCGTGCGGGTGTTGTGTGCAATCGCGTCGAGGTCGATCTCCAGCCAGGTGGG
>CAIQQO010000199.1 GCA_903873965.1 uncultured bacterium | reverse complement strand
CATTTACTCCAACAAAGTCAGGCTTTGCCGGCATAGCGCTCGTGTCGGATCAGGCTTTCGTCGGAAAGCAGCGGAGTATAGTCGGATAGTGGCGGATTAGGCGCTTCAATAATGGTGCGAGTCGAGGGGCGAATAATCAACATAGCGCGGCCATTTTCAACCATGAACTGAACCGGGTCATGGCCATCACGGGCGATGCGCGGCAGCCACCGAATCAGCAGATCGAGGCTGATCTCGAACGGATCGGCCTTGGCCTGTTGAGCGATGTCAGATCGGATACCGAGGATAATTTGGGCGATGGTGAAAACCGCAAAGAGTTGATGTGCGACAACATGAGCATGACTGGACCACAGCATATGTAGGTTGAGATGCGTCTTGATCATGTTGAACATCATCTCGATGTCCCAGCGCCGGGCATAGAGCTGCGCGATCTGAATGATGGACAACTGGCTTGGATCCAAGACATTGGTGATGTAAGCCCAGGTCTTGCCATTGCGCGAAAAGCTGACCAAGCGGACAGCATGACCAGCGCGATCAGCGCGATAGGCGCCCAGCCAGACGATGGCATCCAACACGCCATCGCGCTTATACAGTGTGTGCTTGATGGTATAGCTCGTTTTGGCGCGCATGCGACTGACCCAGTAGTGACCCAGCTTGGTCAGGTCGTCAAACCACGCAAAGGCGAAGTAGCCCATATCTGCCAAGATCAGGCTACCAACGGGTAGCACTTCGATCATGTCGCGCGCCGCCACCTTCTCGTTCTGTTTCACTTCGCTGCGGAACTGCACGTGATGCCACATCTGGCTCCGTAGATCAAACAACGCTGCCACCTTGCCCGGCAGCACGGTTCCGGCAATCTGTCGCAGTCTGGGCAGGCGTTTACTCACTGCGTCCAGCGTCATCTCATCCAACGCATATACCCCTGCCGCAAACGGTGCCAGCTTTTTTTCATCGCTTGCTTGTCCCGCCCGGCGTTGCAGGATCAACTGCGTCACCGCTTTGTAGATCCTTTCCATCGAGTCGCTCGCTGCCCGTTTCAGCCGTTTGTAGATACCCTCATCCGACATCGACACACGTTCATGGTCCCAGAATCCGTCTCGCGTCAGCAAGCGCCACACGTCCAGTTGCGAACTGAACCCACGCGCTACGCACACCAGCATGCCTGCCCACAACACAAGTGTTGGCAGCACTGTCGGCCGTCCCAGTCGTTTCTCAGCATCAAACTCCATGCCTTCTATCGCTTCGCGTACGACTGATTCTATTGCGTCTGTCAACTCTCGATCAGTTTTTTGCGGCTTTTCCATCCCCCTATTGTGCCGCAAGTAGCATTTGTTGGAGTAAATGAGCATTGCCGCACGAAAAGCGGTTTACATGAGATGTCATGGCAATGCTTCGCCCCTACGAAGATTCGGAACGGATACGGATTCCGAATCCGTTCTGCTTTACGTTTTACGTTTTACGTTTCACGTTTTACGTTTCACTCGCCCTGCCTCTTTCGCCCGGTACATGGCCATGTCGGCGCGCGCCAGCAGGGCGTCGAGTGACTCGTTGGCATCCGCCATGCAGGTAACGCCGGCGCTGAATTGGACCACATACGGTTGACCGCCCATCTCAATCGGCAATGTGGTTAGCGCCAGCTTGACGCGTTCCACCACGCGACACGCTTCTTCACACGTCGTTTCCGGCAACAGCAACACGAACTCGTCGCCCCCGACACGCGCGAATACATCGATCTCGCGGATAAGCTTTCCGCAGGCATCTGAAAAAGTCGTCAGCACCTGGTCGCCTGCGGCATGTCCATACGTGTCGTTGACCAGTTTCAACCCATCCACATCCAGCATCACCAGCGACGGTGGTTGAATCTGCCGCGCCGCGCGTCTTAACTCGCCCGCTGCCAGCGCCAGAAAGTGACGCCGGTTCACCAGCTTGGTGAGTTCATCCGTAGTGGCCAGTTTCTGCAATGCGCTTTCCAAGTGCTTTCGTACGGTGATATCGTGCAATGTCGCTTGAATAGCCGGCGCGCCATCGTAAGTGATGACGGTTCCCTGCACTTCCGTGTCGATGACCGTGCCATCAAGTTTGACGTGCCTCATCTCCATCAGCGGCGCGTTGATCCCTTGGTCAATGCCATTCTTGACCCGCTCCAGGACTACTTGGTGAAAATCCGGGTGCACCCGTTCGAGCACAGGGTGACCGGTCAGGTCTTGCATCGAACTGGCGCCGAACAATTGCACAGCGGCTGGATTGGCGTAAATAATGACGCCATCACGGTGAATCACGATCGCATTGGGCGACCACTCAACCAAGGTGCGATAACGGGCCTCACTCTCGCGCACAATGCTTTCCAAGCTCTTGCGCATGGCAATATCGCGCATGGAGGCATAAAACCCGAGCTTACCGGAGATCGTCACGGTATGAATATTTACTTCCAAATTGATCGGATCACCAGATTTGGTGTGCAGGACGATCTCATAGGGCGGCACCGATTGTCCTTGCAGAAGTGAAT
>CAIQQO010000198.1 GCA_903873965.1 uncultured bacterium | reverse complement strand
TGCACTGGAAGTTCTTCTGCGTGAACTCGTCGGGGCGATGAAGCCGGTTACGTTTGCCCATACTCCGCCCGGAGCGATCGGCAACCAAATTATCCTGCCGCTGGCTGTGGTGATGGTGGTCTGGTCGCTGTGGAGCGGCAGAAAAAAGATCGAGACAGCCAGATAGCGTATTCAAATGTCAACGATCCCTCTTTTTTAGAAGGTGTTTGGAGGTAACAGTCCGGGGCGCCAGCTACTTTAATCATTGGGAAGAGGCTTCTGGCTGGCCCTGTCACTATGTCAACCAGGCGCTTGGTGCGACTGCCAAACAACCCTCTTCCCGGTTTGAGAAAAGCTGGACCTTGATGGAAATCACCAACGCCCTGATCGATGCCGGTCTGACCATCGAATACTTGGGGGAATATCCCGAGGCCGAATGGAACATCTTCCCCAACCTCAAGGCTGAACTGCGCGGTATCATCCCACTCATGTTTTCTCTTCGGGCAAGGAAGTGACCATTCCAATGGCGCCATCTTCGCACCAACCGTACCCCATCGACGCAACATGTGATTCATGCAACGTGCATTGGCCGGGATTGAAACGTGATGGTGGATGACCAGGACGACACCTGCGGCAACCCGATTCAGATTTATCAACGCGAGGACGTTGTGGAAAGTGGCGCATCATGACGCGCCTCAAAGTCACGATATAATCTCTATAGGTCATTATGATGGCGACTGTACAAGCGACTGAGCACTATATTGACATCACACAGGATATTTGCGGTGGGCGTCCCCGCATTACGGGGACGCGAATGACCGTTGCCGATGTCGCATTGATGCGATTTCAGATGAATCAGTCCCTTGAGGAAATCGCTGGCACATACGATTTACCTTTGGCTGCGGTGTATTCAGCCATGGCGTATTACTTTGATCATCGTGAAGAGATTGATCAGCGCAGCGCGCAAGATGCGGCTTTCGTCGAGGATCTTCGCCAACAGTATCCCTCAAAACTACAGGCCAAACTCAACATGGTTCGCCCACACTCTGCATGACGCGGACACGGTTTCACCTCTTCTCCCGCGCTCAATAAGTGGGCATTTCCGGGTCAATCTCGCGCGCCCAGGCCAGTATGCCGCCGCGCACGTTCTTGACGCGCTTAAAGCCCATCTGTTTGAGGAACACCGCGGCTTGACCGCTGCGCACGCCGCTGCGACACATCACCAGCAGTTCGTCGGTCTGGCTCAGTTCTCCCAGGTGGCTGGGCAGATCCAGTCGCGGCATCAGTTTGGCGGCGTCGAGATGGACAATTTCCCACTCATGCGGCTCGCGCACGTCGATCAGCGTCGCGCCATTCAGCCCGTCCTTCAGGCGCTGATCCAGGTCGCGCACCGTGATCTCGTCAACGGCCAGGCCGTTGGCGTCACCCGCAGCCACGCCGTGGATGGATGAGCCGCAAAATGCCTCGTAATCAATCAAGTGATCAAGCGTGCGATGTTCGCCGCAGATCGGGCAGGTGGGGTCTTTGCGCAGTTTCAGCTCGCGGAACTTCATGTCGAGCGCATCGTACAGCAGCAGCCGGCCGATCAAGGGTTCGCCCTCGCCGATCAGCAGCTTAACCACTTCGGTCGCCTGAATCACGCCGATGACGCCAGGCAGCACGCCCAGCACGCCGCCCTCGGCGCAGGACGGCACGAGTCCGGGCGGCGGCGGTTCGGGGTACAGGCAGCGGTAGCACGGCCCGTGCTCCGCCCAGAACACGGAAGCCTGTCCTTCAAAGCGAAAGATGCTGCCGTACACGTTGGGCTTGCCCAAAAGCACGCACGCATCATTGACCAGATAGCGCGTGGGGAAGTTGTCGGTGCCATCGGCGATGACGTCGTACTCGGCAAAGAGGCGCAAGGCGTTCTCGCTCGTCAGCGGCTCGGTGTAGGTGTCGACCTGGATGCCCGGGTTAATATCGAGCATGCGCAGTTTGGCGCTTTCCAGCTTGGTCTTGCCCAGGGTGCTCATGCCGTGGATGATCTGGCGCTGCAGGTTGGACTCATCGACCACGTCGAAGTCCATAATCCCGATGCGCCCCACGCCGGCCGCGGCCAGGTACATGGCCGCAGGCGAACCCAGCCCGCCCGCGCCGACCAGCAACACGCTGCTGTTCTTCAGGCGCTTCTGGCCGCGCATACCCACTTCGGGCATGATCAGATGGCGTGAATAGCGCCGAATTTCGGCGTTGCTCAGGCTGACTTCGCCGGTCTTCACGGTTTGCAACGCGGGTGCGCCGCCGGCCACGCTCGGCACGATGCTCAGCATGGCGCCATCGGGCACCGGCGTGGCCGGCCCCTGCAGGTAGCGCACGTCTTCATCGCCGAGGTACACGTTCACAAACGAACGCAGTTTGCCCTGCTCGGTAAATAAATGGCGTTGCAGATCGGGATAAGTCGTCACCAGCACGCTCAGGACACCTTCGACCGTTCCCGGTTCCGCCGACACTTGCTTGTTGCCCCCAACATAGGGCCGCAACGGCGTTGGTATTCGAATCGTAATGCTCATTAAAAACTCCTCGTTCTCTCTCTACTACAACACTCAAACACTATAGGTGAACACTCACACTTGCCTTTACGTATACTGCTGGCACACTTAGCGCCACGCATGCTGTCTATGCAGCGAAGGTCAGTCCCGTGGGCGAGTTCGTGGACGCACTCGCGGGTAACCACATGGGCGCACTCGCGGGTAACTGCATGGGCGTATTTGCGGGCGAAAATGCCAGCGAACTCGTGTGATTGTAATGTGTTCTTCGTCAAATTGGCTGCGGTCGTCACGCAAAGACCACGAATTCGTTGTGGTCGCCTTGCCTTTCACAACCGAGATGATCATGAAAGCGATATTCGGCCATGCAAACTCACGATCGGTGCCCGATGGTCGTG
>CAIQQO010000197.1 GCA_903873965.1 uncultured bacterium | reverse complement strand
TATTGTAACCAAGAGTTCTGACGCTAACGACTCTGTAATGCTTGCTGAGTATTTCGGGTATCTGCGCCGTAATCGCACATCGTCGCGTGTTTCGGGTTCACCTAAAGTTGGGGAGAGCCCATTCTTACGTGATGCTCGTCGAGTACTGGAGTGCTTGATTTCGGAGTACTTGATTTCAGTGAGTCGCGACTCACTGATTTGCGTGATGCACCCTTCACCTGCAACCAGTAGGATCATGTCATCGGATTCTTGGCAGCGATACGTATCAGGCAGGACGCAACGCCGACACTATCGTTTTTGCATTAGGCACCATCGACAACCGCCCGTCGTCGAAGCGCAGTGTGCTGCGTTGTCATTCATTCAAGTTGATCACGGGCTGCGGCGCCGATGGCATCGCTGCCATGAATACGTTTTAAGCAGGCGTTAAACCTATCAATATGGACCTATACCGCGCTGTATTGGCAGAAATTGAATGGGATCCTGTCGTTCGGCAAGCGCAGCTTAGCGTTGCCGTGGCAGAAAACGCGGTCACCCTGAGAGGGTGTGTGCCGTGCGATGCGGTGCGCCGCGCTGCCGAAGAGGCAGCACGCAGGGTGCGCGGCGTCAAAACCGTCATCAACTACATCGATGTCAATCTCCCGGCGATAAACCATAACCACCATACCTCTGACGTTGACCTGCAACATCTCATCACGCTTTTGCTGACATCCACCGCCGCTCTGAGCATCGATGATTTGTGCGTGTCAGTGCAGGATGGATGGGTGACGTTGTCGGGTCGGGTAATATGGCGTCGGCAACTTCTGCTGGCAGAGCACATCGTTGCACAACTACGTGGCGTTGCCAGCATTGCTAACCTGATCATCGTAACTCCGGAAGATTTACCCTCCGACACAGCACGCCAGATCCAATGTGCACTGGAGCGCAGCGCCGGACTGGACGCGCAATGGATTACGGTGGAAGCTTATAGAGGCAAAGTGGTGTTGCGCGGCTGCGTTCGCTCGTGGCAGGAAGTGACCTTGGCTGAAGAAATCGCCTCACGCGCTCCAGGCGTCACTGACATCACCAGCTTCCTGGGCGTTTTGCCATAATGACAAAAAACTCACTGAAATCAAGTAGTCGCAATACTACGCGCCGGTGATGTGAGCAATCAGCAAAACCGCTATCCTCTACCTAGGCACGCACTCAAGTTAACTGAACTTCAACGAACACACTGCACCTTTCATCGAAGCACATTACTGCACACTGTTACACATCATTCCACGTCGTACTCATTCACTGTAATAATGCCTTGACGTCATGTGAACGGCATGACGCCGCAGCGTGAGCGCTCTTTGGGTCAATATCCGCCAGGGTATCCAAAGAGCGTGCTGCATAACAAACGCCGGAAGTGCTTCCCCCCCTCCCTCTCCCAGCTCCCGGCGTTTCTAAATTCACCCGCTTATGGGCGACTGCGCCCAATTGGTGATCAGCGATACCATTGGGGTTACTGATAAAAAACACGAGCGAGTACGGAATAATATGTCACCGATAAAAACTGCCATCGTCGGCATCGGGCGCGCCGGCTGGAATATGCATTGCCCGGAACTGGATCAACGCAAGGATAAGTTCATCATCGTTGCCGCATGCGACACTGATGCCGAGCGTCGCCACCGCATGGCCGAGCGTTACGCATGTCGCACGTACGATGATATCGTCACTTTGGTGACCGACCCGGATATTGAACTGGTGTCGATTGCCACGCGCTCTCCCGACCATGTGCGCCACGCACTGCTGGCGCTGGACGCGGGTAAGGCCGTTTTTCTAGAGAAGCCGATCGCGCTGAATTACGCCGAGGTATTGCGCTTGCGCGATCATCCTGCGGCAAAAGACGGGCGGCTCTATTTTCGCCACAACCGGCGCTTTGAGCCAGCCTTCACGCACATCCGCGAAATCCTGGCGAGTGGTCTGCTGGGCAAGGTGTATGAGATCAAGCTGCGCCGTAACGGCTATCAGCGCCGCGCAGACTGGCAGACGCTAAAGTCATGCGGCGGTGGTCAACTTAACAACTGGGGCCCGCACATCATCGACCATGCTTTGCAGTTTCTTGATGCGCCACTGGCGGACCTGTGGAGCGACTTGAAGGTCATCGCGGCAGTCGGCGACGCCGAAGACCATCTGAAGATCGTGTTGCGCGGGACGAATGGACGTGTGGTGGATATGGAGATCAGCGGTGGCGCGGCCCTGCCTGAGCCGGAGTACATTGTCCTCGGTGCCCGTGGCGCGCTGATCTGCGCCGGCGATGACATCACCATGCGCTATCTGCCGCGTGATTATGTGTTGCCCGAAGTACAGGCTTCTGATGAGCTGCCGGCGCTCGACTACACTTCGGGCAAAGGGGGTGACGAACCGCTGCCGTGGGTGGATGAGAGGATTAAAGTGCAGCCGTCCGTCCCAACCGACACGGATGACATCTGGGATCACCTGTATGCGGCCATTCGCCAGGGCGTGCCATTTCCAATCACCACGGCGCAGGCGCTGGAGGTGATTCGGGTGATAGAACTGGCGAAGCAATCAACCTAGCGCATCTCGCGCATGAGTTTCGTCCCGCCGCGCCACGCCAGCCCGAGCTTGACGATCCAGTCCATGACGAAGAACGTGCTGCGCTGATAGTGCTTGCGGTAGAACAGCCACATCGAGCGGTCGAACTCGTACTGCGCCTTGGCGCTCTTGCGACTGGCTGCGCGCTTGACGTGCTGCACGGTGACTGATGGGTAGTACATCACGCCATAGGCGTTGCCCGATGGCGCGCGTTGCTGTTTGACGCGCAGGCACCAGTCCAGGTCCTCGCCATACATGAAGAACTGCTCATCGAGCAGGCCGGCCAGCCGCAACGCCTCCTCTCGCACCAGCATACACGCGCCGACGACCGAGTCCACCTCGGTCTGCTGGTCGATGTCCAGGTAGGTCATGTTGTAGCGCCCGAACAAGCGGCTGCGCGGGAATAGCTTGCTTAGCCCGGTCAACCGGTAGAACGAGACCTCGGGCGTCGGGAAGCTGCGACGGCAGGCCATATCGAGCGTGCCATCCATCAGCATGAGTTTTGGACCGACGACGCCGATATCGGGGTTGGCATCGGCGTAGGCCAGCATGCCCGCGAGCGCGCCGGGCGGGGCGACAGTGTCGGGGTTGAGCAGCATGGCGTAACGCGCCTGCGGAGCGTCGGGAAAGCCAATCGCGCGCAATCCCTGATTGTTACCGGCTGCAAAACCGCCGTTATCCGGGCTGCGGATGAGCATCACTTTCGGGAATCGGGTGGCTACCATTTCGGCGCTGCCGTCGGTGGAGCAGTTATCGACCACGCAGGTGACGAAATCCAGGCTTTCCTGTGCGCGCAATGATGTCAGGCAGTCGGCCAGCAACTCGCGCGTGTTGTAGTTCAGAATGATGATGGCAATATCATGCATGGTCTGAATGATACGTGAAGCGTAAAACGTGAAACGTGAAACGTAATAAGAGTTGGGCACGGGGTTGAAATAGTGACAGGATGCCCAAAGGTGGGATTTTTCTGGTCATGGTTCGATTTTGTAAAGTGCTACTTTGCGGTTTTCTGAACCGCTGCCGAGAAAGTAGAAGGGCATATCGAGGCGGGTTATTTCTGTGAGGGTATACACCCGTCGCAGGCTTTCGATGGCCGTCGCGACCTCAGCGCCATCGTCAAGGATGAAAACGGGTGTGTTTTCTGATTGCAGGGCACGCACGAACTTTACTGCCTCGCTGCCAGTCCATTTGCCGGGACGGAAGGTTAACCGATGGGTGTAGAGGTCGACTGCGCCGCTGTTGAGCGAGCATCCAATGACCGCATTGGTGGGTACGGCGTCCGCGAGTTGCGTGAATGATGCGCGCTGTTCGCGCACCAGGTATCCGAAGGCGTCAAATCCATGCGTGATGGGCAGGGCAAGTGTGTCGATTGAGCGCAGCACCAGCTCGAAGGACAGACCGACCAAGAGGACGGTGGCGAGGAGGGGACGGGAGACGTAAAACGTGAAACGTGAAGCGTAAAACGTAAAGCGGGAGATGGGAAGCGGGAAGTGGGAAATGGGATGTAGGGTTGGTGTGGGAGTTGAGGTTGGTTGTTGGAGGATGCGGTGAATTAGCCAGGTGATGCCGAGGGCAGCTAGGAAACTGAGTACTGGGAAGAGCGGGAGGATATCGCGCGGGCGCAGGTAGGCGTAGGCGATGTGCAGGATGAATAGCGGCGCGAAGTACAGGCTGAGCGTGATGAGTGCGCGGCGGTTGTGCTGCCACAGGGCGATGATGCCGATGGCGATGAAGGGGAGCAGCATGCCGAACTCGCGCGGCGAGGCCAGTTCTGCCGTGATGCGCAACAGGGTTTCGGGCAGGCGCGCGAGTGAGAAGTTGGAGAGTTCTTCTGATCCGGTGCTGAACGGGCTGCCGAACGCGAGTGTGTGATAGGTCAGCACAGGCAATGCGGCTACGAAGGCGCCGACGCCAAACGCGATGAGTATCGCCGCGTATCGGCGCAGCCAGTTCAAGAGCAGGATGCGCCGGGATGTCGGCGCGGCAAGGGTGGGCTCCTGCGCGTCGGCGGCATGATTGGGCCTGGGGTTGAGCAGCGTAAACAGCAGCGCCGGCGCAATGAGCACCTGGGTGTAGCGTATGTCGAAGGCGATACCGAGCGCAATTCCGCTGAGGGCCGCCAACGCCAGGCGTTGGTTCCGGGCGTTTCGCATGGCGCCGGTAAACCGTTGCGCCACATGGTGTGATGTCACGACGCGTATCGCGCGGACGGCGAGCACGACAGCGAGCAGCGAGAATAACTGCGCCGCGATATCGGCCATGGGGATGAGTTGCCATTCGACTTGCTGGTACGAGGTGGCGGTGAGAGCTACAGCGAGCGCGGCGATAGCGCAAGTCATACCGCCTTCAGTATCCCTGGCCGGCGACGACTCGGACGGCGGCGCTCCAGCGAGCATGGTGTGTGCGAACCACCAGACCACGGCAAGCGAGAGTAACGAGAGCAGCGGTGTGATCAGGTAAAGCCCTTGTTCACCGCCGACCAGATAGCCCAGCGCCGTAAAAACCGCGTAGCCTGGCGGCCACACGGTCGTGGCGATGCGTTGTATGTCCTGCGGTAGTTTGTAGCCAATGTGGATGATCGGATCGGAGGGGATGTTCAAGTCGTAGGTCAGGCGGATGAGCGGAAACTGGTGAAACACGGTGCCGTGGGTGGCCAGGTCGACGCCCATCTGGGCGTAGGCATACGGATCGCTGCCGGTAACCCCGTTCGTGTGCAGCGTGAGTGCGTTCCACGTTGCCCAGACCATGGTGCCGACGACAAGTGCGCCTGACGCGAATTGAACGAAACGCTTGTCGAGTGCATGGCCGACGCTGGGATGTTGCCCGGCCTGGCTCGATTGTATGATGGGGTTTGTGGCGTGGTAGCACGATATTGCAAGCGCGTACACCGTCATCACGATGATCCACAGCGGCAGGTTGAGGATTGAACTCCAGGGTTCCATGATGACTGCCGAGCCGTCGCTGGCGGTCGCCGGGGCACTTGTCGCCACGACCCATCGCGCCGCCGTGATCAGGTAGATGACGAATAGTGGAGCGAGTGATGTCAGGTTGAGATTGGAGATGATGGATTGCAGGGGTGTGACCTTGCGTCCGACTGAAGACGAGAGATGGCGCGCACGCAGGATAGATTGCGCCAGAAGTGAGAGCAGGTGTGGGATCAGGATGAACGCAGCGAGAGCAGGGCCATACCACAAGGGTTGGCGCAATGTACTCATGACGAGCATGCTGCCGACGAGATGCAGCGCCAGCCACAACCCGATTGTAGTGAAACGCCAGGCTGACTTGTCTTCGCGCATCGATTGAAAACGATGGGCGTTGTTGTAGTAATAAAAGGCCGGCGAACGCGATGCGCCGATGGCGTAGCGATTACTCGATCGGCGGAACACCATGGCATCGATCCCGGCGCCGATCGCGCCATCGCGCAGCGCGCCAATGAGGATGCGCGGGATGAACGGCAGAATGGCAACGATGGCCGCGACCAACCACCCGGCGCGCAGACCGAGCGGTGCAATGGCGAAAACCCGCCCTACCGCGACAACTACGACAATCACCCCGGCGGGTATCTGTGCTAATGCCACATCGCGCGGGATGATTTGTGTGGCTGCGTTGCGCCGCAGGAACGCGAATGCGCCGCATGCTGCCCACGCCAATCCAATGAGCACCACCAGCCACATCATCGCCCCGGCGCGCTCGTTCAGGACAGATGGGTCAAGCCAGTAGGACAACTTCAACAGGTTGTTGATGTGCATGGGTGGTTATTATCCGCGATGAGAGCCCAGCTTTACAAGGCATTTCGAATTCGACGAGACAGTTTGCTCCTATAATTCTGCTTGATGGCACTATGTGGAAGTGATTAATTATGAACTGGAGTGAACTGTATACGGAAATAGCCGGCGAAGTCCAGCGACGGCTGATGGCTCATCAAGCAGAAGAGCAATGGGTGGAGACGGTGACGAAATTCATGGTTCACCAGAGTCGCGCGCTGTTGATCTTTATGGATCGACACAGCAAGTACGGGACGAAGAACATCGCCATCGAAGGACATACCGGCACCATGGTGCGGCTGACCGACAAGATACAACGCATTCGGCATGGCACCGGCAATTTTACCGATGAGAGCATCGATGACGCGCACTATGACGCGTCGAACTACCCCCTGATCGGCTTGATGGTATTGAAAGGTCAATGGCCCGACACCGACGCTGACAAGGAAGGCCGACGCAGGGCGATCAAGCTGGAGATGGATCGTCTGCAGAAGGAATTGGATGCCCTCGAAGGATGAGCGTATTGTCTTAACCTGCGCAGGTTAAGACAATGGCCGCCGTTTTTCAATCGCCTCTTTGAGCAGTCCTTGCACGATCTGTGGGTTGCCCTTGCCCTTGGTGGCCTTCATCACCTGCCCGACGAAGAACTGGAACAGTTTCTCCTGCCCGGACAGGTAGCCCTTGAGTTGCGCCGGGTTGGCGTCGAGTGCATCCTGCACGGCTTTGTCGAGTGCGCTGGTGTCGCTGATCTGCGCCAGACCTTTGGCGTCCACAATCGCTTTGGCGCTCTGGCCGGTGGCAAACATTTCCTCGAACACAGTCTTGGCGGTGTTGATGTTGATGACCTTGCTTTCGATCATCTCGATCAGCTCGGCCAGTTGTGACGGCGCTATTTTTAAGGCATCAATGCCGGCGCTCCCCATCAGGCGGAATAACTCGCCCGTGATCCAGTTCGCAGCGGCCTTTGCGCGCGCCGGTACGCCGCCCATGGCAGTTTCGAAGAACTCGGCCACCGCGCGGTCGCGCGTCAGCACGACGGCATCGTAGGCGCTCAGACCATAGGTCTGCGTGAAGCGATCCTGCCGGCTTAAGGCAAGTTCTGGCACGCGGACGTGCACCGATTCGTACCACGCGTCGCTGACATCCAGCGGCGGCAGGTCGGGTTCGGGGAAGTAGCGGTAGTCGTGTGCTTCCTCTTTGCTACGCTGCATCACGGTGACGCCGCGCACGTCGTCCCAGCCCATCGTCACCTGGTGCACTTTGCCGTTGCTGTTGAGCACTTCGGTCTGACGTTTGACCTCGTACGCGATGCTTTCCCGCACGGCGCGCAACGAGTTTAAGTTCTTGATCTCGACCTTCGTCCCGTAGGGTTCGGTGCCGACCGGGCGCAGGCTCATGTTGGGTTCGCCGCGCATGGCGCCCTTCTCCATGTCGCCGCTGCCGATGCCCAGGTAGCGCACGATGTCGCGCAAGGCGCTGAGGAAGGCATAGGCTTCGTCAGCGGTGTGGATATCGGGCTCGGTGACGATTTCGATCAACGGCACGCCGGCGCGGTTGAAGTCGACAAACGAACTGCCGCCGATGTGCGTCAGCTTGCCGGTGTCTTCTTCGAGGTGCGCGCGGCGCACATGGATGCGCTTGCGATAGCTTTGCTCGGTCCAGTTGCCGGAACTGCTGTCGCGCACGTCGACATCGATGTAGCCGTCGTAGGCAATGGGGTACTGATACTGCGTGATCTGATAGCCTTTCGGCAGATCGGGGTACCAGTATGACTTGCGCTCCCAGAAGGTGTGGCGCGCGATCTTGCAATTCAGCGCCAGCCCGATCATCATCGCGTTTTCAACGGCGCGGCGGTTGATAACAGGCAGTGCGCCTGGCATGGCAAGGCACGTCGGGCAGACATGCGTATTGGGCTCCGCGCCGAAGAAATCGGCGGAGCACTGGCAGAACATTTTGCTGATGGTGTTTTGCTCGACATGCGTTTCCATGCCGATGACGACTTCATATTCCATGTTGATTACCCCAGTTTCAAATCAGGCAGCACATCCATATCGAGTTGATCGCGCACGCCGCGCAGGTAGGCGAAATGCGCGGCTGCGCCAATCATGGCTGCGTTATCGGTGCACAAGGCCAGAGGCGGGAACAGGACGGTGAATAAACGCGCCGAACGCGCGCCGGCGACGGCAGACAGTTTCTCGCGCAGGGCCTGGTTAGCCGATACCCCGCCGCCCACCACGATGCCCTTGACATCGTAGGCCTCGGCGGCGCGCACGGTTTTCTCGGCCAACCATTCTGAGATGGCTTCCTGGAAACTGGCGGCGATATCGGCGACCGGTATGCGGGGCGATATGCCCGGAGGCGATCCGCCGGCAGGGGTGGTCTCCACGGGGCCGCCGAACTTGCGCAAAGCGTATAACACGGCGGTTTTCGAACCGCTGAACGAGAAGTTATAGGGCTTGTCCATGCGCGGGCGCGAGAGCTTGAAGCGCGTGGGGTTGCCCGATCGCGCGGCTTTTTCAATAGCCGGTCCGCCGGGATAACCCAGCCCCAGCATGCGCGCTACTTTGTCGAATGCTTCGCCGACGGCGTCATCCACCGTGTGGCCGATCAACTCATATTGGCCGTGATCGCGGATGATCACCAGTTCGGTGTGGCCACCGGAAACGATGAGCGCGAGCAGCGGGAAGGGGTTTTCGCCAAAGCGCGAAATGGGGGCATCTTCCAGCCAATGCGAGTAGATGTGGCCTTCAAGGTGATTGATGCCGATCAACGGCAGGTCGCGCGCGAGGCAGATGCCCTTGGCCGCGTTGACGCCAACAACGAGCGAGCCGGGCAGGCCGGGGCCTTTCGTTACGCCGACGGCATCGATCGATTCCCATGAAGCGCCGGCATCATACATGGCGCGTTGAATGACGGCTCCAATGGCCTCGATGTGCGCGCGCGACGCCATCTCGGGAAAAACGCCGCCGTATTGTTGATGTAGTTCGATCTGGGATGCGATGACGTTGGAGCGGATATATCGCCCATTGTCGATGACAGCCGCCGCCGTTTCGTCGCATGAAGACTCGATAGCCAGAATGCGCGTTGGGCGTGTGTCACTGCTGCCAAGGTCCGTCGAGATTGTCATTGCTGGCTATTATAAAGAGGGAGTCTGGAGAATGGGGACTAGAGATTGGATTGATGTTGAAATCTCGAATCTCTAACCACCCATCTCTCTTTTAGGATGGGCCCGACAGGATTTGAACCTGTGACCTCTGCTATGTCAAAGCAGTGCTCTAACCAACTGAGCTACGTGCCCTCTCAACCTGTTGCGAGAAGGGATTATAACAGAAACGACGCGTAGCGCAAATGCCAGATTGCAGTCGCCGCTATTTGTCAATGACCCACCGCGAAAGGTTCTGGCAATAGGTGGATCGCCGGAGCGATGGAAGCATTGTTGTTGGATTAGGCTGCCAGTGCATACTCCACGGCCTGCTCGAGCGTCATCTCTTTACCCCGTGCGTAAGCAGCCTCAAAGGCAGTATTGCCCATGTTCTTGCGGCAGGCCGCGCTGGCGTAGCTGGAGTCATCGTGAGCCAATGTGTAGTTACTCGGTAGTTCCTTGTGAACCATGTATTCCTCAGTCGCTCCAATCAAGATCGCGGCACGTTCCCATTGCGCTTCCAATCGTGCCAGCCAGCCCATCAGATTCATCACCCACGCGGCAATCTCCCAGTCGCCGCATTGGCGCTGGTAGCGCAGGCTTTCCGGCAGGCTTGTTTGTCCTTGTGCCAGCATGATGGCGGACCACAAGGCTTCTGCCGTGCCGACACTGCTAATGTCGCCGTGTTCGATGTAAAACGCAT
>CAIQQO010000196.1 GCA_903873965.1 uncultured bacterium | reverse complement strand
TCAACACCGTCACGTCGATTATGAACGACGCCGGGGAGTATGCCGGGATCATTGCGGTGGCTTTTGACCTGACCGAGCAGAAGCGCATGGAAGATCGCCTCAATATTATGTTCCAACTGGCGCCCGACCCCATCGTGTTGTTTGATCATCAGATGAAGTTTCGCGACGTCAACAAAGCCTACCTGGAAATAACCGGTTATACGTACGACGAGCTGATCGGCAAGTCGTCGATTGAACTGGGCATTACGGCAGAGGCAGACCCGGCCAAGGCGGCGCAGATACGAGACGACCTGGCGCACGGGCGCCCCATCGCTGACTACGAGACGTATGTGCTGACCCGGAAGGGCACGCGCGTCGACCTGGAGGCTAACATGCACCCGGTCGTGATCGGGGGCGAGGCGATGTTGATGGCTTCGATGCACAACATCAGCCAGCGCAAGCAGACCGAGGCCACCCTGCGCGCCTCGATGCGCGCGCTGGAGGAGATGAACACCTTAAGGGCGCGTTTTGTGAGCGTGGCATCGCACCAGTTCCGCACCCCGCTCGCCACGATACTACTCACCACCGAAAACCTGACCGCCTATCGTGATCGCATGGATGCCGCCAAGATCGAGGCGCGCCTGCACAAGATTCGCAATGAAGTGAACCACATGCAGGCGTTGATCACCGACCTGTTGCATCTGACGCATATCGAATCGTCCGGCTACCAGATCAGGCTGGGCATGTGCGACCTGGACGCCGATTGCCGCGATATCGTCGAACAGTTCCAGCTCGACCCCAAGTTGACGCACACGCTGCGCTACACCAGCAGCAGCCAACCCTTCATCGCGCGGATTGATCCCAAGCTGATCCGCGAGGCCCTCATCAACCTCATCTCCAACGCGATCAAGTATTCGCCGCCCTACACGACCGTCGGCATCGCGCTGGCCGAAAGCGGGGACAAGCTGGAATTGCGCGTGAGCGACCAGGGCATCGGCATCCCGGCGAGTGAAATCTCGAACGTGTTCAGCCCGTTCCAGCGCGGCAGCAACACCAACGAAGTCCCCGGCACCGGGCTGGGGCTGAGCATCGTGAAAAACGTGGTGCAACTGCACGGCGGCGAGATCGAGGTCGCCAGCACAGTGGGGCAGGGCACCACATTCACCATCACCATGCCGCTGCAGAGAAGGGCTGAGTAAAACGTGACGCGTAAAACGTAAAACGTGAAACGTGAAAAGAACAGAACGGAACGTGGTGATGGGCAGGTGCGCTCGTGAATCGGACAAGGTCTAATCCACAGATTAAACAGATTTCACGGATAGGATACGGAGATGATGGTCCGTTCTGTTGGCGTCGGTCGGGGGCGGCCCCGGCATACACACACCCGGCCCAATTTAACACGCGCACCGCATGAATCACACGTTGCGCGGATGGGGTGCGGGGTTGGTGGATATTGGGGTTGTGTGTAATCGTCGCCGCAAGGGCGAAGCATTGCCATGTCATCTCATGTAGGTTGAGGCTCGTAAGGCAATGCTTCGCCCCTGCGAAGATGCGGATGCGGATACGGATTCGGATTCGGATACGGATGCGGACGCCGCGCGCGCACGAGGGCGTCGGTCGGGGAGGTAGGGGTGATACCTACGGTTGCCGCACGAGCCGTGGTTTATATGAAATGTCATGGCAATGTGGCTCGGCACACCCCGGCCCCGGCATACACACACCCGGCCCCATCCAACGCGCACCGCATGAATCACACGGTGCGTTGATCGGGTGCGGGTTGTGGCCGGTGTGGTTTCGTGTAATCGTCGTCCGGGGCGAAGCATTGCCATGTCATCTCATGTAGGTTGAGGCTCGTAAGGC
>CAIQQO010000195.1 GCA_903873965.1 uncultured bacterium | reverse complement strand
CATATACAACGCCTCCAGCCGGCTGCCGATGAAGCCATTGCCCACCCCCGGAATACTGGGCGAGTCCTGCCCGCGCCACGCCTCCGTCGCCACCGTGACAGGCAACAACAGCGGGTCGGCCTGATCAAGGTCGAGGCACGCCAACGCCAACGCCTGCAAAATCTGTTCACGGTCGCGCGTAGACGGCCGGCTATCCGCGCCAGTCACCTGCGCCACCAACTGCCGCGTCGCACGCACCGCGACCGTCGGATCGACCAGATTAACCGATGAGAAGATCATGATGAAATACCTCCTGAAGTGAAACGTGAAACGTGAAGCGTAAAACGTGAAACGTGAAACGTGAAACGTAAAAAGAAAGACCGGAGTAAAACGGGCTGCGTGATGCAAAAACCGATGACATATGCAGACCTTTCGGGTTGTACGTTGTTGATGGAATCCGCTGTTAACAAACCCGAAAGGTCAAGCCGCCGCGCATCCGAGTCTTTCTGCTTCACGTTTTACGTTTCACGTTTTACGCATCGTCCTTCTGCTTTACGTTTCACGTTTCACGTTTTACGTTTTACGCACCGTCCTTCTGCTTTACGTTTCACGTTTTACGTTTCACGCGTCACGTTTTAGGTCAGTAAGTCCGTCCATAGGTCGTGGTCGACGCCGGTTTGTTGCTCATGATGGCTATGGCGGTGTCGAACATGCGGTTGGCCGTGGTGGCGATGGCGTTGGCCTTGAGCGAGTCGATCTCGGCCAGTTCTTTCTGCCGCCCAAGGAGGCAATAGGCTGCGGCCAGCATGCACACCGCGCCGCGATAGTTCGGCGGGTACCAGTCGGTGTTGGTGCCATCGTGCGTATAGGCGGCGCGGTAGTAGAAGTCGGCGCTGGTGGCGCCCACCTGATTCTTCAGCACCAGCTCGGTGCCACGCGGGCGGAACTCCGTCGCCGCAGTCCCGCCGCTGGGCAGCACCTCCACCACCGACTCGGCCGGGCAATCGGCCACCAAATCGACCACAGTCTGACCCGTCGTCAGCCCGGTCTTGGTCACCTTGGCCAGCTTCACCACATACCCGGCCAGCGTATACAACGCATTCGCCAGATTCGCATCAACCTCGGCGTCAGTAAACTTGTCCTGGGCAGCCTCACTCAGCAACCCGCGAATATTCGTCCGATGCTCAACCACTGTAGGCTTAGTCATTTCATCCTCCTTAATCTACCCTCTACGCCTGCAGCGTTGCCTGCGCGCGCCCGAAGTACGACGCCGCGACCGCCTGCAACATTTCGGCATAGCGATAATCAGCATTGGCCAGCGAGACGGCGTTCAGGTAGAACGACGCGGTGACCATGGCAATGATGGCCTCGTGATGCGCAGGCCATGTGACGGCGCTGATCGCATGCGCGGCAGGCCGCCATATCTCCAGCGTCGTTGTGCCGCGCACCACGGTATAGACGCGCACCGTGGCCATACTCGCGCCGGCGGAGGTCACGCGGAATACATGCTGTTCGCCCGCAATCATGACGCTGGTTGCCGCCATGATGCCGCTGCTCAGCGGGATGGCCTCAAACTCCGCGTAGTCGCCCAACTCGTCGCTGCCGTTGGCGGGCGTGTCCGCGACGGTGACGCACTGCATCAAGGGCTTCAAGGCCGAGTAATACGCCACTGCCGAATACAACGCCGTTTCGAGCAACGCCTCATGATGCACCGGCCGCGACGGCACCGTGATCAACCCGGCGGCAATCTGCTTAATCGTGTCTGTACTCATCATTCCCTCTCATTCCACGCCACCCCCACCCCATCAGGCGTACCGCGCCAGGTAGGCGTCGCGGGTGAGCAGGCCCAACTGCACATCCTGGCGATCCTGAACGCGATCGGCCACGCGATCAGCGGGCACAACGGATTCGAAGGTGACGGTGGTGTCATACGCCCCGCCCAGATCGTAGCCGTTGAGCACCTCGGCCATGCGCAACAGGATGCGGTTGCGCTGGCGCACGGCGTCGGCCAGAAACCCGCGCCGCACGTGGGCCGCCTGAATCATCGGCATGTACGCCATTTCGAGCGCGCGCCCCGACAGTTGCGTGTTGCCGATGCCATACGCCACGTCGGGCGTGTTGCTCAACTCTTTCACAATCGACAGCAACAGCTTGATCGTCTGCTGATGAATCCCGGCAGTTTCCGCGTCCATCAGTTTCACCAGGTCAATCTGCGCGTCGGCCGGGCCTGTCCACAACTCGCCCGGATCGGTGCGCAGCGCGGCCTTGTCCACGCCCAGCGCCTTGATGGGAGGGTTGCCCTGCACGCGCACCAGCCACATCAGCAGGTCCAGCCGCTCGTTGAGCAAGCGCGCCGCCGCCTTGATATGTTCCAGCGTCGAATCGCCCCAGCGGCTGCCCACCCGCGGCCAGTTCGGCCACAGGACGAGTGGAATGAGGCCATAGGGATTGCGATAGAGCTGCGAAGCTGCGCCGCTGCCGCCCTCCACGCCGCTGCGCTGCTCCTCAACCACCACCAATTCACGCGTCCACGTCTCAATCCGGTCGTCGTGCTGGATCATCACGCGCGCGGGTTTTCCGGCGGGAGTCCAGTCGATGATGTCGACATCGCCGGGATGCAGGACGTGGTAAAAGACCTGGCCGCCTTCGTGCGTGACGTACCAGGCGGAATCGCCCAGCACAGCGCCCTGCAGGCACGCGGCAAAATCAGTCGTGGCATCGTTCGAAATCGCCAGCGCGGCATCGAGCACCCGCTGCGCCTGATCGCGCTTAGCCGCGTCGCTGCGTTTCACGACCTGCGAACGCAGCCCGGCGGTGGTGGCGGCCGCGTGCTTGTTCAGGATGTCGCGCGCATAGTTGAACACGGCGCGCACTTCGTCACGTTTCACAGTACTCAGCACCGTCAACTGCGCGGCGGGGTCGCCGTTATAGAAACTCTCGTTGGCGCTATAGGCGCTGAAGCGGTCACGGTCGCGCGTATCGATGTATAAGGGTCTCATGGCGTATTAGAGCTCTCTGCATCCTTTAGGGCTGCTTGATGAACTGGTAGGTCACCTGGTTGGACGTGAGCGCGGCGAAGAGGGCAAACAGCAGGCGCACCAGCGCATCCTGCGTGAAGCCGGTGGCGGCCATGTTCCACACGCCAATGGTGAGTGCAACGACCGCGGTGAGCGCGAACATGGTCCACTGTTTCTGCAGCGCGGACTGCGCATCGAACCAATCGCGCGCACCCGGCACAAAGCGCACCAGCAGCGATAGCCCCGCCGCCGCCCCGGCTGCCAGCAACGCCGGCGTCAACTCATCAATCCGATACGGCGGCTGCGGCAGTGACGATTGCGCCCGCGCGGGCGTCGTCATCGCAAGCGTCGTAGCGGTCAATCCGGCAATACCAACACAAAATAGCGCTGTTTTCATGTTAATCCTCACTTCTATAGGATGCAAAAACCATGAGAAGCCCCCTCCCAGGGGGGAGAGGGCTTGTACTAGCTACGCCCTCACGCCGTCCAGGCACGCGATCCCGCGCAGGCTGTAGGCTGCCAGCGACGCATACCAGCGCACGCGCCACTTGTTCGCGTCCACCGTTTCCATCGGCCCGATGGGCACCACCTGTGGGCCGGGCAACAAGATGCGCCCGGTGTCGGGGCGGTCGATGGGCGTCATCGTCCGTTCGTTCTGCAAGCCCACCACCCCGAAGCCTTCCTGCAGGCTGACCGCGTAGATTTCGGAGCAGTCGGTCGACGTGCCCTTGGTCAACGCGTCGCCGATGAAGTTGGTCGTGGCGATGGGGATGCCGGAGTAATAGTCGATGGGCATGCCGAAGTCGAAGCGCGTCTCCATAGCGGCGCCGCTGGCGCGGAACAGCGCCTTGAGCTTGCGCTTCGAGCGCTGCGACATGATCAGCAGGTCGACCGGCCCCTTGACGGTGTCGATCAACGCGTCGATGTCGTCGAGCGTGGGCGTGGCGCCGTTGGCGGCGCTGCTGTTGCAGCCGACGCGGTTGCTGTTGCCGGTCGTGCACATCACGCGCAGCCCGTCAAACTGCTTGACGTTGCCGCCCGAATCGCCGCTGATGAACAGCGTCTCGAACTGTTCGGCCACCGCGCGAATCTTGAGCGCCAGCTGCACCGCCGTCTGATCCATCTGATCAGAACGGGTCTGCTGGGCAAACTCATCGATCTGCGCATCGCCAATGATGCGCTTAAGGGCGGTCGTCACCTGCGTGAAGGTGGTGGTCGATTCCGAAATCGTGTCGCCGGGGTCGTACACACTCGCGGTGGAGGCGACATTCTCACGCGCGTACTGATAGGCATTGCCCGCGATGGCATCGAACTTCAGCCAGCGCAACACCTGCGAATTGGTGTAGGCCGTCTGCACCACACCCTTATATACCTGATTCACCGACAACTTCGCCGACTCGGCTAGTGTAATTGCCACTGTAAAACTCCTGTAAGCCAACTAACTTCTATCTATTAATGTCGTTCATCGTCTGCGACAGGCCGGCGCGGAGTAGCTGCAACGGCGTCAGGTTGTGGTCAGCATCCGGTGGCGCGGCAGCGCCGACGCCCCTGGGTGTGGGCGTGGGCAATGTCCGGGCATAGGCTTGCTGAGCAGCGCTGAAGGCCGCTTTGCTGTTCGCCAGCGACTGGTCGACTTGTTCCATCGTGTCCCCGCTGATGAGCTGGGGGACGATGTTGGTTTCTGTAGCGCGCAGGCGGTCGGCATATTCCAGCGCGGCGCGTTGCTGTGCCGCGTTCAAACTGGCTCGCAGCGCCGCGGCTTCGGCGCGCATCGATGCAAGGTCTTTCTGCGCCTGCGCCAACACCCTCTGCACGCCCTGCAAGCGCGTGAGCGGGACGACCGTTGCCGTTTCCGGCGGCGGTGCGGCATCGGCCGCATCCACCAGTGTGCCAGCCGCCACCGGCGCGCCACCAGCCACCGCCACCAGCGCCGCCGCCGTGGGCATGTCTTGCGCCGTGTCTTGCGGTGTTTCTTCCTGGCCAAGGGCTACCTCCTGGGCGTCGTGCACACTTCCGGGGTTATCCGAGATTCCGGGAGTGTGCTCGGCGGGTGCCTCCGCTGCGGGCGCCTGTTCGTCTATTGCATGTGGGTCGATTGGTTGTTCCATCGTCATTTCTCCAAACTGTGCCAAGTCCAATTCACACCGACTTCGTGCAGCCGATCGCGCATCCAGCGCACGTAGCGGTTGTTCACACCAAAGCGATAAATCGCGGCGATCTCCAGCGTGCCGTTGGCCGAGTGTTCAAACAACCGGCGCATCTG
>CAIQQO010000194.1 GCA_903873965.1 uncultured bacterium | reverse complement strand
GTCGGCATCATTGATTGGGGTGATGCCATCGTGACCGATCGCCACTTTGAGATCATCCAGCTCTACCGCGATATGTTCCGTTGCGACAAAACACGGTTGCAAGTATTTCTGCAAGCCTATGACTGGCCTGTCAGCGGCGATTTTGCCCGCCAGGCGCTCGGTCTTGCCCTGCATCGCCAGGCCGTGGGGATGTCTCAACACAATAGTATCGATGTCTTTGAGCCTATCGCGGCGCAGTTTCCCCTGACAGATATCGCCACCCTTGATGAAATGGCACACCTCTTGTTTGATGTCGAAGGTACAGCGAAAGGCGCAGACCTTAACTGACTTCTCTCCTGCCACTGAGGTCGCTTCCACTTGATATAATCCCGCTATGTCGGCCGACGAGCACCAAGGTTGCTTCCACACCTATCGCCGTATCCCTGTTCATGGCATTCTCTCGATGGTGGCCTGCATGCTTATTGGGTTGATGGCAGCACAGCCTTTTCTTTACGGGAACCTTCCGTTTGGCGCCGACACGTTGTTACACTTGTTTCGCGCAGTGCAATTGGATGAACTGGTGAAGCAGGGAGTGTGGTATTCGCGCTGGTCGCCGGATTTAGCCTTAGGTTATGGGTATCCGCTGTTCAACTACTATGCGCCCGGGGTGTACTATCTGGTCGAGGTTTTGCACCTGCTAGGCCTTGATTTCGTTCAGGCATTCATGGGCGCGAGCACCGTTTTGCTCATAGCTGCAGCGCTCTGCACCTACCGATTCGCACGCGACCTGACCTCCAGCGCAGGCGCATTGGTCGCGGCGGCAGCGTATACCTGCGCCCCGTACATGATTCTGATGACGGTGCATACCGGGTCGATATCACAGGTAGCTGCAATGGCTATTCTCCCCGCGGTGTTCTGGGCGTTCCGTCGCTTAACCACAACCGAGTACATAACTTCGGTTGTGACTTTGGTGCGCAAGAACATGGGATTCATCCTCGTCGCGGCCATCGCGTTCGCCGCACTGATGCTAAGTCATAATATCACGTCCCTGCTGGCGGCGCCCTTCCTTGTGCTGTACGTTGGGGTCACGTCACTGCATCGTCAACCGAGCAAGCAATTTGCCCCCCATTCCAGCGGCTTCTTTCTTCTTTCTTTTTGCATTTCATGCAGCCGTCTTCGTCTCTTTGCAGTAAAATCTCTTCTTCTGCCTGCACTCGCTATAGCGCTGGGACTCGGGCTGACAGCGTTTTACTGGTTACCGGTGCTGACCGAGACATCGTTGGTGCAACTTGACCGCACGATCATCGGTACAGCATTCGACTTCCACGCGAACTTCGTCACTGTCGCCGACTTATTCGCGGTTCCGCATACATACGACCCGCGCTTGATAGGCGAGTCGCTGCCATACGCATTCAGCCTGCCTGTTGTGACTGTGGCTGTCGTAGCAACTTCGGTTGTCGGCGTGATCGTGTTCTTGCGCAGGCGCATCGGGGAAGCCACCTTGGTTGTGGATTGGGTTCAAGTTGCCTTCGCCATTGCAACGGTGCTCTTGTGCATCTTCCTCGCCACACCCGCTTCGCAATCGTTGTGGGATGCCGTACCCATGATGCGTTTCGTACAATTCCCCACACGCATTCTGACAATCGCGAGTCTGTTCTTGGCTGTTCTTGCCGGTATCGGCATTGGAGGCAGCCTCGGTTGCGGCTTCCGTGGCGGCCGAGGACTGGTGATTCTTCTAGTGCTTATCTTCGCAGTCTATGCCTTCTTCTGGCAGAACATCACCCGCTACCCCTCCATGCCGCAGATGACGATGTCGGACTTCACGAAGTACGAGCGTGAAAATGGCTGGATCGGCACAACATCGCTGGGCGAGTATCTGCCGGCGACTGTGCGCTCCATGCCAGAGCAGACCGTCGTCGGGCAGACGCGCTTCAGCACAGCTTCGCTCCCGCCTGGTACTGCTGTACTCAGCGCGCGCAGCAACGCACTTGATCACATGGTGACGGTTGACAGCGCCGTGCCTTGGATAGCTGAGTTCAACGTGTTCATGTTTCCCGGCTGGGTGGCCGAGGTTGATGGGCATGTTGCGCCGATTACAGTGACTGAACTGCAGGGACTGATCCATGTAGCGGTGCCATCCGGTCTACATGATGTAGCCATTTATTTCCGAGAAACGCCGGCGCGCGCAGCGGCTGATGCGCTCTCGATCAG
>CAIQQO010000193.1 GCA_903873965.1 uncultured bacterium | reverse complement strand
GCGCCGGGTGAATCGAGGACGATCACCTACACCGTCGTCGTCGGCTGGTCGATCTTCATGCCGGGACAGAAGCTGATGGATACGATCGGCGATGCCTGGCTGGGTACCTATCTCAATTACGAGCAACCGGTCAGCGTCGAAATGCTGCCGCGTTATCGTGTCTACCTGATGAACCTGATAGCCGATAACTCGGAAACGCGTTAACGGTTTGACGGTTTGAAATGAGGTAAGTCAGAAGTCTGGGAACGGGCTTCTGACTTTTTTGTTCCCCTTGATCCACGCTTTATGCTGTTTTCTGCTTGCATTTTGCAACTATTTGTGTTAAATATGTACTCACACAAAACTCATAAGCTGACCGCCCGATTACCCATTCTATGAATAGGACGGGTATGACAGGAGACACCCCATTCTCTCCTGAGTTGGTTTATGAGGCTGTGTTGTTTCGAAATGACAGTGACGAGTCCGAGGAGGAGATATGAGCAGAACGACGCAGACATCGACCGAAGTTGTCATAACGGATAACAAGGCGATCCATTCAGAGCATTCATACGTACATAGATTGTGGTTACATGCCTTTATTGCCATCGGGGCTGCGGTTGTTGTGTTTGCCATTATGTCGGCACAATCGGCCAAAGCGGCGACGATCACGGTCACCACCAATCTTGATAACTCGGCTGTTGCATGTACGCTGCGCAACGCCATCAGAGCTGCAAATAACAATGCGACAACACCCGGTTGTACGACAGCGGGTAGTCCGGCAGGCGATACGATTGTCTTGTCCGCTACAGGAACGATTACGCTCTATACAGCGTTGCCTGTCATTAGCAGCACGATCACGATGGTCGGGCCAGGCTCAGCTAAACTGGCCGTCATGGCTGCTGCCACAACAACGAACTTTATCATTTTTGATGTCACCACCAACTTCCCGTTTGCGATATCCGGCTTTACGATCATGAACGCATCGAGCAACCAGACACATGGTGGCGCGATTCATGTGCATACGGCCGCGCCAGGTGCGCCTATGACGGTGAATGACATGGTCTTCCGAAATAATCACGGCACCAACTCTGGCGGCGCGATCGATACGCATGGCGCGTTGACGGTGACTAACAGCGTCTTTGATAATAACTACTCGGGCGCAGAAGGCGGCGCGATATCGTTCAACACGGGCATCACGGGCAGTGTGTATATTGTGAACAACCTGTTTACACGCAATACAAGTCTGACAGGTGTTGGGAACGCCATCGCTAGTTTGCAGGCCAATAACACGCGCAATGTTTCCATCATCAATAACACGATCTCGAGCCCGACGCTGGTTGCGGGCAGCGCCATCGCGATTGGCTATGGCACGTCCTTTATCAGCAATACGATTATTGCTACGGCAACCGTCGGTATTTCCCACACCGGTTCAATCACCAATGTCATGACGGAGAACTACAACCTGTTCTACAACGTGACGACGACGCGAACAGGCACGATCTCCGGCGGCAGTTTTGATGTCATCGGCGATCCGAAATTTATCAGTCCGACAGTCAGCGCCACAGCCAACTATCACATTGGTGCTGGATCTGCGGCCATTGATAAAGGCATCACACTGGCTGCGGTGACCACCGATTACGACGGCGACCCGCGACCGATAGGTGTCGGCACAGATATCGGTTTTGATGAGGCAGTTGTCAGTGTGCTGAGCATGGTGAAGTCTGCTTCGGCCTCACTGGTGAAACCCGGCGATACGATAACGTACACCCTGGTGTTTACCAATGCCGGGCCTGCCACTGCGACTGTGGTGCGCGTGACCGACACGGTGCCCACACAAGTGATCAGCTTGACTTATAGCACATCGGGTGTTGTTGTCACATCGACAGGCGCAACCTCGTATGTGTTCCAGGTTGCCAACCTTGCGGCACTTAGCACGGGGACGATCAGGATTGTTGGCGTGATCAGCCCGGCATTGACGTCGGCTGTGCGTGTCACGAATACTGCCAGCATAGGATCGGCTACTGCCACGACGACCACAATTGCCAGCGCCGGGGGCGTGGACATTTCGATTCCACCACTTGGCCTGACCGCGATCAACGACAGCCCGACACAACTGGGCAGCACGACCTACCTGACAGCGACGATTACTGCCGGGACGAACGTCACCTACACCTGGGATCTGGGTGATGGCGACGTGGCCTATGGCGCGAATGTATCGGACATTTATACTGCTGTGGGTGTGTATACCGCAACGGTGACGGCCAGCAACAGCGTAGGTACGGCGGTCACGCAAACGATTGTCACGATTGTCGACGTGCCGATTGCGGACTTGGCTGCGACGAACGACAGCCCGACACAACTGGGCAGCGTGACCTATCTGACGGCGACGATCAGCGCCGGGACGAACGTCACCTACACCTGGGATTTGGGTGATGGCGACGTGGCCTACGGCGCGAATGTGTCGGACATCTATACCGCAGTGGGCGTGTACACCGCCACGGTGACGGCCAGCAACGGGGCAGGTTCGGTCTTCACGACAACGATCGTCACGATTATTGACGTGCCGATTCTTAACCTCGTAGCAACGAATGACAGCCCGACACAACTGGGCAGCGTGACCTATCTGACGGCGACGATTGATGCCGGGACGAACGTCACCTACACCTGGGATTTGGGTGATAGCGATGTGGCCTACGGCGCGAATGTATCGGACATCTATACCGCTGTGGGCGTGTATACCGCCACGGTGACTGCTACCAACAGCGTAGGTACGGCGGTCACGCAAACGATTGTCACCATCGTCGATGTACCGATTGCGGACCTGGTTGCGACGAACGACAGCCCGACCGAATTGGGCAGCGTGACCTACCTGACTGCCACGATCAGCGCCGGGACGAACGTCACCTACACCTGGGATCTGGGTGATGGCGACGTGGCCTACGGCGCGAACGTGTCGGACATTTATACTGCTGTGGGTGTGTACACCGCCACAGTGACTGCTACCAACAGCGTAGGTACCGTCTTTACGCAAACGATCGTCACGATTATTGACGTGCCGATTGCGGGTCTGACGGCGAGCAACAGCAGCCCGCACGACCTGGGCGTTACAACCGATTTCACGGCGACGATCAGCGCCGGGACGAACGTAACGTATACGTGGGACTTCGGCGATGGCGGCAGCGGTGATGGCCTGAACCCGTCGCATACCTATACGGACAGCGGTGTTTACATCGTGACCGTGACGGCGTGGAACGGGCGCGGCTTTGTGACAGCCACCACGACGGTGACCGTGTATGACGACCTGTCGCACACACTGATTGGCCTGTACACGGCTGACAAGACCGGCGCGTACCTGGCCGACGAAATCAAGTACACGTTTGTGGTGACGAACAACGGTCACTTCTCACACGGCGTCAGCATCTCGGGCACTATCCCGACATTCACGGTGTTGACGGGTACGATTGAGAATGGCAGCTATCTGACCATGCCGCTCATTCTCGGTCCGCGCAATCCGCTTGCTCCGAGTGCGGAAGTGGGCTTCGTTGTCGGATCGGGCAGCCTGGAACCGGGCGAGTCCATGACCATGACGTTCAGCGTCGTAGTTGGATGGACGATCTTTGTGCCGGGTCAGCGCGTGATGCTCTCGCCTGGCGCCGCCTGGGTCGAGAGTGTGCTCAACTACGAACACACGATAAGCGTGGACATGTTGCCCAAGTACCGCGTGTACCTGATGAACCTGACGGCCGATAACCCGGACCCAGTTCGTTAACTGACTGAGGTTTCAGATGACCCGCACCGGCTACAAAACCGGTGCGGGTTTTTTATTGCCCGGTGCGCGCACAGTGAACCATTGAACCGGCGCAACATGAAAATATGCGGTTTAATACGCAGCAGGAGTACAACATGATCTATAAGAAAATCAGCGAGTTGACACCCATGACTGGCGGTGTGCAACCTATCACGGTAGCAGAACGGCAGGCGCGTGTTGAGAAGGCGCAGCTATTGATGGCGCGAAGTGGTCTGGATGCCATCTATATCGAGGGCGGGAAGAGCCTGAAATATTTCACTGGCGTCGACTGGTGGATCAGCGAGCGCCCGATGGCGGCCTTGTTGCCCGCACAGGGCGACATCGTCTATATCTGTCCTGGTTTTGAAGAAGCGCGCCTGCGCGAGAACATCACCATTGGCAACGAAGTGCGCATCTGGGAAGAACATGAGGACCCACATGCACTGACCGCCGGCGTGTTTAAGGATTGGGGGCTGGCGAGTGGGCGCGTCGGGCTGGAGGAATACGCGCGTTTCTTTCTGTTTGACGGCCTGCGTCGCGAACTGCCGCATGCCACATTGGTCAGCGCCAATCCGATCACCATTCCGTGCCGTGCCTACAAATCGAGCGCTGAACTGGCGCTGATGCAACGCGCCGCTGATATCACCATCGAGGCCTATAAGGTCAGCGTTGGGATGTTGCGCGAAGGCATGTCGCAGGCCGAGTTCGCCGCTAACGCTTCCGCGGCCTTCAAGGCGCTGGGTGTGCAGGGCGGCATCGGGGCGCAATTTGGGCAGAGTACGGCGTTCCCGCACGGCAGCAAATACATGGAGTTCTTGAAAGAGGGCGACGTCGTGCTGATGGATGGCAGCTGCACCATCGATGGCTATTTCTCTGACATAAGCCGTGCCGTTGTGTTCGGGTCGCCCACGCAGCGCCAACGCGACGTGTGGGAGATTGAGCAACGCGCGCAGGCAGCCGCGTTTCATGCCGCGCAGGTGGGCGCGCCGTGCGAAGCCGTGGATGCAGCCGCGCGCAAGGTGATCACCGACGCGGGCTTTGGGCCGGACTACAAAGTGCCGGGGCTGCCGCATCGCACTGGACATGGGATCGGGCTTGATATCCACGAGTGGTACAACATGGTGCGCGGCGAGAAGACGCCATTGACACCCGGTATGTGTTTTACCGATGAACCCATGATCGCTATCTACGGCGAATTTGGCGTGCGCCTGGAGGACTGTGTCTACATCACGCCCGACGGGCCGCGCTTCTTCTCACAGCCCAGCCCCGCGGTCGACCAGCCCTTTGCCTGAACTATTCCCTATTGGCGGCCTGGGTATTCCGCGCTTATCGCGAGAAGAAAACATGGTTGCCAAGGGTAAATCCACGTGTTGCTACATACTGGAATATCTATTCCAGTATGTAGTTGGAATACAATTGCGATATGAATAAAGGCGTTGGAATTACCGAAATTCAACGCGACTTCAAACGCGTGATCGATGAAGTTATCAGTTACGCAGACTGCTCATGCTCAGTACAGTGACGAGGAAATTGAGTCTGATCTGCGCGAAGCAACCAAACGCTAGATCTGCGGCTTGTTCGAAAGACGCGCTAGTAGAGAAGAGTCCAAATTTCCGACCTCTGACCTCTTACTTCCTACCTCTGACTTCTGACTTCTCTTATTCATACCTCAACGCCTCCGCCGGATAGATATGCGCCGCCTGCCACGCCGGCACAATCGTTGTCAGCAGTGAGAATCCATATGCAACCAGCAGGATCAGGCCGATCTGCAGCCACGGTATCGGGAAAATCATCAACGGCATTTGCTGCATATAGAAGCTGCGAATGATGCTGTCGCCCAGAATGATGCCCGTGACCGCGCCGATCAACAGCCCGGTCAGTGAGATAAAGCTGGCTTCGAGGACGAATGACAGCGCCACCATGCGCGCCTGGAATCCGATGGCGCGCAATACGCCGATCTGCTGGCGGCGCTCCACCACGCTGCGGCTGGAGATGACGCCCAATGCCGCAATGCCCACCAGTAGTCCGAGCGCCATGAAGCCCTGGAACAGGCTGAGTACGCCGCGCGTGATGTTTTGGCCAAGTGCAAAGCTTTCGGCTAGCACCGTGGCGCTGATGCCGTTCGCCACGAAGGCGCGTTCGATCTCCTGCTTCACGCCATGGGGGTCGACGCCTGGTTTGACCTTGATGTAATACGCTCCCGATGCGACGGGCTGTCCGGTCATCTTGTCCAGCGCGGCGCGGTTGATTTGCATCTGTCCACCCGCGCGCGTACTGGTGTCCAGCAGGATGCCGATCACCTGAAAGCGACGCGGCGTGCTCATCTCGTCCAGCCGGTTGGGCGCGAGCAGTGCATTACCGGCTTTCGGGACGCTGATCTCAATATACGTTTCAGGCAAGTTCAATGTGCCGGTGTTGATGTTGGTAAGTCTGACGCGTGGCGACACAATGGCGACGTCGTCGCGGGTGCGCAATGCCTGCCACACTGCCGCGTCGCTGTCGTAACCTGGCGCGCGCAGCCTGAACGGGTAAATCTTCTCTGCTTGTGTCGTGTAGTCAGCGTTCACCGCGACAAGTTGCCCGCGGAAAACGATAGCGCCGGGGCTGACCTCATTCCACTGTGCGCTTGCTGTTGTGGCGCTGCCGACCAGGTCGATGCCGGCCAGGCCGGGATAGGTGCTGACGAGTTTGGGTATTTCGGCGTTCATATCCTGCAATGGGCTGAAGGCACTGAGCAACGTGTTCGATGCCGAAATCTCAAAGCCGCCGCTGGCCTTGTCGCTTAGCACGATCAACGATTGTGTGGCCTGGATTACCATCGCCATGATGGTGACCGTGCTGATGACGATAGAGAACATCACCATGGCCATGCCGGTGCGGAAGCGCGCGCTGAGTGGATACGCGATGGCGGTTTTCAGGATGGGCGCAACCGACGGAATGCGCCCCAGTACACGGCTGACCAGCCAACTGATCGCATCGGCGTTGAACATGATCGCCATGATCGCGCCGAAGATGATCATAGGGCCGCGTAACACAAAGGGCAGCACGGCCAGCAACTGGTCCTGCATCAGCAAGTCGCGCGTGGTGTAGCCGGTGATTGTGTTCCACGGCATCGCCCACACCAGCAGCACACCCAGTCCAAGTGCGCTATAGACCCAGCGCCCGATCGTATCCTGGCGTATTGGCGTGAGTTCCAGCAGGCGCAAGACCAGCGTCGCTATGCCCCATAGGACGAGTGATGCGCCGAGTAGGAGCGTGGTATAGGTGCCATTCAGCATCCATGCGATGCCCGGGATGATCAAGATAGGGCCGATTACCCAGCGCCACACCTTGTTCAGTGTGGAACGGCGACGCGCAATTGCCTCTTCGGGCAGATCGCGGATGGCAGCCACGATGTTTAATCGGCTGACGCGTGTTGCGGCAACAGTCACGACGATGTAGGTGAGAAGGACGCCGATGCAGTACCCGGCGATGATGGACGCCGGCGCGACGCGGAATTCAAATGTGAATGTCCCGACATTCACGCCGAGTTGCGATGTGACGTTGCTAAACAGGTTGCTGATAAAGCCGATCATGGCGTACGACACGAGCAACCCCAGCCCGATGCCCAGCGCCGCGGCAACCAGGTCATATACCATGCCCTCGGTGACGAACATCTGCACCAGGTGGCTGCGCTGCACACCGATGGCGCGCGCAATGCCCATCTCGCTGCGCCGTTCGGTCGCCAGCATGACGAAGATCAGGAAGATCAGCAGAATGCCTGACAGGATGGAGAATATGCCGAACATCGTGAAGATTTGTGAGAATACACCGCCGGCCACATCCGATATCGTCAGGACAGTGGACTTGCTGAGTTGATCAACCAGATCGAAGTAGTTAAGCTTGTTGAGCGCGGTGTCCAGTTCGGCCGCAACTGCGCCGTTGACATCCAGGTGGCGCAGCCCCGTGCGCGTGTTAAGGTCGCCCATCAGGTTACGCAATGTCGTTGTGATGCCGGGCTGGTCGATGACTTCATTCAACGCTTTGACCTGCGCCAGCGAGGTGTCTGGCGGGATAATGCTGGTCATGATGGACCGTATGAATGGCGGGATGTTTTGCGCTCGAAAAGGTTGTCGCGGAGCGCGGTTGGCCATTGCGGCGATAGCACTGCGGATGTCGGATCGACGCAGCAGCGCGACGACATCATTTAGTGCGTTTTCGTCCATCGCGAGCCCGCGCAACTTCTGGCTGACTTCGTCGGTGTACTGTACGCCGCCTAACTCATCGCCGGTGTTCGACACGAGGACGTTGTTAATTTTGCCTTGCATGAACAGCAGCTTTTGCGCTTCATCCAGCCGCATCATGGCTACGGGCAGCACGGCGCTCAACGGGCCGGCTTCATTCACGATGGCCTTGACGCGATACGGCACGGGGATCGGCCCTATGTACAGTTCAACCACATCGCCAACGCGCGCATCGAGATTCTGTGCGCCCAGTCGACTGAGGTAAATGTCGCCCTGTCGTAATTGCAGCCCGTACTGGCTCAGGAAGGTGTCAGCTTGCGCCCCCAGTGTGTTGACGTTGATTGCAGCCAGTAACCGGCTGGGCAACTGCGCCACTTGCGCTGGGTCGATGCCAAGCGTGTTACTCACCAGCTTACTCGCTTTGAGTGAATCGGTCGTCACGCCGATGGCGCGCAAACGCGCCGGCGTCAAACCGAGCGACGCCAGCGAGACGGTGTAGATGCCGCGCTGTTCAAGCGGCGCGGTATCGATGCCGAGTTGCTTCAAGGTGCCTGTGTCGAGTGTAAGTGTGGCAAAGTCGACGTCGGTTGCGCCGGTGAGGACAGCGCCCACGCCTGCCGCTGCCGCGAGCAGGGCAGTGCCGCTGCTATTGCCGATGCCCACATTTTGCAGCAGGCTTTGCCCGTATGAAAATATGTCTGAAGCGGCGACAAACACGTTGCCCACGCCTGGTTTGAGCGCGTCCATCTTGACGCGTTGACCGTCGCTGGTCGTCACGCCAAACTGGGTGTCGTAATCCTGATCTACGGCGAAGATGAAGCCGATTGGCACGCCTTGCCCGGTAGTGGTATTACGGATAATCGTTGGGAACAGAATCGATCCGGCCATGCCGTCGATCAATGGCTCATTTTGCGCCGCGGCTTTGAGCGCGCTGTACTGTGTCGTCGAAATGCCCGGTAGCCCCCCTTGTATCACCGTTAGCAAGGTGGTCAATCCACCTGCGCTCAAGTCTTCCAGCGCTTTCTGCGCCGCGGCAGGATCGCCGCGCCCGAAATCGGCAAAGGACGATATCAGAGGCGGCGCGATGATCTCGTCCACCTTGCCGTAGGCCGCGATCGTCTCGCGCCGCACGGAGTAATCGAGTGTATCGCCGATGCTAAGCGAACTGATGATGATGACGGTGCTCAGTGTCAGCCCGATGACGATGAGTACCGATTGCGTCGGGCGGCGCGGGATGTTGCGCAGCCCGATCTTGGCGAGGACGGGGCGACGAAGCGATTGCACCGCCAGCGTGATTAACGCGACGACTACACCGATCACAAGCACGGCGAGCGTGATGTTGATGATCTCGACAAGGGTGGGGTTCATATCGCTATCACTCCATCCTGCATGTGCACGATGCGGTTGCACAAGTTGCCGATGGCAGCGTCGTGAGTGACGATGATGAAGGTCTGGCCGCGCTCATGGTTCAATCGCCGCATCAAAGTCAGCACGTCCATGGCCGTTTTGCTGTCGAGATTGCCTGTCGGCTCGTCGCACCATACGATGGCTGGATTGTTCACCAGCGAGCGCGCAATGGTGACGCGCTGGCGCTGTCCGCCGGAGAGTTCCATCGGGCGATGCGCTACGCGGTCGGCTAGCCCTACCTGATCGAGCGCGTCCAATGCACGTTTGCGTGCTTCGCCGGGCTTGACGCCGCTGACCAGCAATGGCAATTCGACATTCTCAACCGCGGTGATGACGGGAAGCAGGTTGAACGTCTGGAAAATGAAGCCCATGCGTTGGGCGCGGTACAGCGTGCGCGCCTTGTCGTTCATTTTCCTGAGATTGGTACCCTCAATCGTAATCTCGCCTGCGTCGCTATCATCCAGCCCCGACAGGCAGTTGAGCAGCGTGGTCTTGCCGCAACCTGATGGCCCCATAATGGCGACCATCTCGCCCGCGTCGACCGTAATACTGACGCCGCGCAACGCGTGTACTTCGATCTTGCCCGTGCGGAAGGTTTTGTGAACAGCTTCGGCTGTAATGATTGCAGTTTGCATTCTGATTCCTTTGCATGGACTGCGCCAGTGTAGTCCATGCGTCAGTTAGCATAATGGAAAGGGCTGAGGCGCAGATGAATGATAAATTATCGGCACAGCGTACTGGGCTTTGGTCAACCTGGTGAAAGGTTGACCAAAGCCGTCGAATCGGACTTATGGGTGGCGTTGGCGAAAATCAGGAAAGTCGACTGGCCGGCTGCGGTTGGCGGTGGACTGTTCGGATAAGGCCACGGGCGCGCTCCAGTCGACGGCATCATACACGTCGATGTCGGGTGGTTTGCCATGCTGTATCGCTTCGATCAACCGGCGCAGCATGATGTAATCCATCCCGCCATGCCCGCCCTGTTTCAACGCCTCTTCGCCGTGCGCAACCCAAACGGGGTCTTCCCATTGCGTGCGAAGTGCGGCTGTTGCGGGGTCGCTCCACTGTTCGCCTGAACTTTCTCCTGTATCGAGGTACAAGCGCGGCGGGTAATCGCGGAAGGCGCCGCGCGTGCCCGAGAGCAGAAAGAGGCGGTCGTATGGGCGTGGGGTGACGAGGCTGTGCTGCAGCACGATGGTACGCCCCAGTTGTGTCCGGATCAGGCTGACATTCATATCGCCGTTGCGATAGACCTCGTTGCGGCGCAGATCATCAGGAGGTACGTGATCGTTGCGATACTCAGAGAGCGACGCTTCGCGGCTGCTCATCGAGACTAGATAGTCCAGCCGATCTTCTTCGCCGATGTTGAGACATTGCGCCACCGGGCCGAGTCCATGCGTGGGGTACAGGTTGGCGTTGCGATCCATCAGGGCTTGACGCCGCCATGTGGCGCGCCCGCTCTCATCCTGCAAGAGCAACCTGCGCACGTCGTGGATATAGGCGCACTCCACGTGCGTGATAGTCCCGAACAGGCCGGCGCGCGCCATGCGCCGCACGAGCATTTCCCAGTAGCCGTAGCAGCAGTTTTCGAGCATGACGCAGTGCTTGCGCGTGGATTCGGATGTTTCGACCAGTTGCCAGCAGTCTTCGATTGTAGTGGCGGCGGGCACCTCAACCGCGACGTGCTTGCCACTCAGCATCGCGGCGGTTGCCATCGGTACATGGGTTTGCCACGACGTCGCGATGCACACCAGGTCAAGGTCGGTGTCGAGAAAAGCGCGCCACGCATCTGATCCGTGATAGTACGCTGGTTGCGGCTGGCCCTTCTCTGCAAGGGCCGCCTTCAACTCAGCCAGCGTTTCCTCGCGCGCGTCGGCCACGGCGACGAGTTCCGCGCCAGGGCAAGCGAGCAGGTCACGGATCAGGCTCTGGCCGCGTCGACCTACGCCAATGAAGCCGACACGCACCGTGGCATGGCGCTCGAACGGCACAGAATGCATCGTTGTCATGAATCACCTGCTTTCCTAAAGGATGCAAAGCAATTCATGGTTTGCGTTGGCCGATCACGCGCACCGAAAACTTCTGTCCGGGATTGGGAATCGGGCTTGCATAAACAGTCACCTGATAGTCTGCCGGATGGAGCTGCAGAGAGACATTTCGCAGGATCGATGCGATGACCAGCATCAGTTGTACCTCGGCCATACCGGCGCCCAGGCAGGTATGCGCGCCCAGCGTGTACGGCGCAAGCGCTTGCGGCACCTTCTTGTAATCCGGTCGATCGTAACGGTCGACATCGAAAACTTCGGGGTGTACAAAGAATTCAGGCAGGAAATGCGTCAACGTATTGGCCACAAACACCTGCCTTCCTTGTTCGAATTGAAAGCTGGCAAATGTAAAGGGTTTTGATACGGTGCGCGGTGTAAATGCGGCCACCGGATAGTAGCGCAGCGTCTCCATCGCGGTGTTGTGCAGCACGTGCATTTGGCGCAGGCCATCTGCCGTTAACGGGCCTTGCGAGAACACCGTGTCCACTTCCTCGGTCACGCGTTTCAGCAGGCCAGGGGTTTTCAGAATGGCGTACAACATGAAACTAGCTGTCGCAGCGACGGTATCCATACCGGCAAAGTAGGCGCCGAGGATGGTTGCCATGATCATCTGGTCGGAATAGGGCTCGCCCTTCTCGTTGACCGCGCTGATCAGGTCATCTACAAGGTTGGCCGCGCGATCCACCGGCGGATGTGCGCGTTGCCAGTCCAACACGGTGCGCGCCAGTTCATTCCCGCGCGCCTTGGCTCGTAGATAACGGCGCTCGGTCAAAAGACGCATGGGATGCGTTTTCATCACGTGCACTTTCATGTTGGTGTTGAGTAACAGCCAGAGATCATCGAAATAGTCGCCGCATGAGCGCCCCAGCAGCAAGTGCCCCAGTTGCTCCGTCACGATGCGCTGCAGTGTGGGAAACACAGGCAGGATGGCATTGGGCTGCCATGCTGACGTAAAACCGCCCGTGATCCGCACAACATCCTCTATGCTGTTGAGAATGCTTTCCCGGGAGTACCCGCGCCGTTGAATTTTGCGCTGGTGCTTATGAGGCGGGCCATCGAGTGCTGTCAGCAGCGCTTCCGAGCCGAGCTCTTGCGCAAACCCGCCAAACAGGACATCGCTGCCCAGGCACTCATCGCCCTCGCGCGCGAGGAAGTGATTGGCTTCGATGCCAGCCATGACGAGATAAGTCTGGTTGAGGAGTTTGATTTCAAAGACTGGCCCATGACGCTTGTAGAGATCAACGAAGTAGGCGAGAGGATCGACGCGCATTTTGAGCGCGCTTCCCAGGATCGGCAGTCCGCCCACCCTGGGCGGTTGATTGACTGTCTTGTTCTTATTTGCTTGTGATTGCATGTTATTTCTCCGTCCTAAAGGATGCAAAGCCATCCTAAAGGATGCAAAGCCATGTGGGTTATGTCGACTGAACGCTGCCGTAGAACTCAAACAGCATGTTGATCAGTCGGCCATTGGCGCTGGCGTTGGGCTGCCAGGGGCAGAAGGTCGGATCGTTGTCGGCATAGCGCTCTTGCATGTAAAACTCGTCGCTCATACCATAGCGCATCTGCGCCCACAGGGTTTGCGCAGCCTTGGTCCGCTCGCCGCGAGCCAGCCAGGCGCGGAACCATGTCAGGTCGCTGAAGCTGATATACCATGTGTGGCCGGCCCACGGGTCCGAGTTGTAGGGCGAGTGGGTGAAGAGCGACTCGGTCATCAGGTGCGTCATACCGCGCTGCATCCAACCGCGATTGGTAAAGTAGCGCTCAGTCTGCTCGAATATCGCGCTGTTGGGATCGATGATGCCGGCGCGGATGAGGGTTGTCGGACCGTCGGCCTGATAGACGGCGTTTGGCGGATAGGTGTCCTCGGCCCCCAGCGCATTCGGGATGAAAACCTCGGGTTTACCGTCCTGACCAGCGCACACCAGGTCAAGCGTCCGGCGCAGACAGGCAGCATAGTCGTCGGCCTGCTGGCGTAGCAAAGGCGCGTGTGGATCGCCATATTGAGCGAACGCAGTCGCTATTGCGTTCACGCCCAGGTAGAGAAACCCATCGGTGAAACACCAGTACTGCGCCTGTGTGCCCCAGTCATGCCCCACTCCGGCAGGGAAAAGCCCATAACCCTGGCGCGGCTCACCGGACTTCGTCTGGCTGCGCCGGCGTTCGATCCAGCCGAGCGCCAACCAAGCTTGATCGCGCCAACGGGCAAACAGGCCGGCGTCGTTGCACTGCATGAGGTGATAGGCCAGCCCGTACAGCGCCGCGCCGGTGTCGTTGCTCCACTTCATCAGGCCCACCACTCGCCCACGGTCTTCACCATCGGTTACCTGGGTGTGAAAGAGATAACGGTAACCGGTTTCGGATGGCTCACGCAGTCCGAGACGATCGAAAGCCATCAGGTACTCGATGGCCTCGGTCGGCCATACACCGTCGTTGATGCCGCCCTGGCGCGGGCGCACCAGCCCGTCATCTGCCGTGGCCAGCATCTGCAGCGCCTGACACACCAGCGAGTTAAACATTGACTCAAGCTGCGCGTCCGGCAGGTTGGGCCGGGCGGTTACCTGGGCCAGTTCCGTGCGCCAGCGCGCCAGAACCGCTTCCTGCTGCGATTGATAGTCGGACGCGCCAGCATCGTATACAGAACCGTCCTGGCTGAGCACGCACACGATGTCACACGACGTGCGACCCGCCAGCGGTACGCGGCATTCGAGGTAGTGACTGGCTGCGCGGTTGTGCGGATTTTGCTCAATCCAACGTGTAGTCAGCCCGGGCTGCGCGCCGATGGTCATGCTGCGTTCACCATCAATGAGGCGCGCGCCGTCGCAGCGCCAGGTGTTCCTGAGCAGTTCCCAGTGTTCCAGGCGCGGCTGGTAGCTGGCGTACATATCCGGCGCCAGGCCATAAAGTAGCGAAGTACGACCCGTGCGCGGCATGAGGCCAAACACGGCCTCGCCGTCTGCCGTGCTGAGGTTGGTCAGGGTCAGCTTGCAGTAGATCACCGGACGCGCATCCCAGGCGCAGAAAGTCTCCAGTCGTATGGCGATATCGTCGCTGGTCGCGTGCAGGGAGTGAATCGGGATGCCGTCGGGCCGAGTCTCATAACGCGTCGCCTGCCAGTCAGGCGCTGCCGCCGCGGCGCCAAACAAAAAGCGCACACCGTAGCCGTTGGATGGCGCCGTGGTGTCGGCGTTGATGGGCTTGGCCGCCACCTTGAAGTCGGGCCACAGCGTGACCATGTGAGTTGCCTGCGGCGGGTGGAGATAGAGCTTGATCGTCTTGGGTCTGGCGAAAGACATTGTTCCTCCTGAAAACGGCGCAACTGCCCTGCGCTGGATGTCATTTTTGAATTCTCGCACAGTCCTGCCCGTGCGGGCGTGTGGGTTTTACAAAGCGCCTTCATGGTTTAATTGTGTCCATGAGCCAGACCCTGCCTACCCAGCTCTCTCCCATTTACGCCAACACGCCGCTCGACATCGGCGAAGTTGAGGGACGCGTCATCGAGTTGCACGATCCCGACTTGTATCGCAAGCGCGCGACGATTCAGGCGATCCCTGGTGGTCTCGCCGCCATCACCGACCAGCACATCGCGTTGTACCGTGAATGCGGTTTCCTCGCCATCAACGATGTGTTCACGCCTGCTAAAGTACAGGCAGGGATTGCCGGGATAGAACACCTGGTCATGGGCCGTAATCCGTCATTCAAAGGGGTGCAGTTTGAGGCACTGGCGCGGGAACGTTTGGTGGATATGGCGTTGGATGAGCGTTTGGATTATGTGCGCAAATTGATGTGGTTTGTGGACTTCGATGAGCGACTACACGCGCTGGCCTATGCCCCCGATTTGATCGGTCTGTTAACACAACTGCTTTCTGACGCTCCGCTGATGTTTCAGGATATGGCGTTGATTAAGCCCCCGCGCATCGGACGGGAGAAACCATGGCATCAGGATAAGGCGTACTTTAATCTTGATCCGCGTGAGTCTGTTGTGGGATGCTGGGTGGCGCTGGACGAGGCCACTGTTGACAATGGTTGCATGCACCTGTTGCCGGAAATGCCGCTGCAGCCGCTGGCCCATTTCCAGCGCCGCGACTGGCAGGTTTGCGATTCGGAAATCCTTGGTAAAACATGCGTCGCGGCGCCGCTCAAGCCGGGCGGTGTGCTGCTATTCGACGGCCTGCTTGTGCATGGCACGCCGCATAATACCAGTGGCATGCGGCGTCGCGCGGTGCAGTTTCACTATCGCAGCAATCACTACGCGCCACTGGCTGAATCCGACCGGCTTGCATTCTTCGGCGGCGAGGGCAAGGGCGCGCAGTGTTGAAACTGCGCCACGCGGGTACCGGGTTATGCGTTGAAGCCGTCGATATCTTCGCGCGAATATAGATCAAGTGGATGCAGCGTTAACCCTCCGTCGATGACGATGTCAGCGCCGTAGGTGTAGGGGCTCAGGCGTTGTGAGAGCAGGAATGCGACTGCATTGCCAATCTCTTGCACTTCGCCGAAGCGGTGCGCCGGAATCGTATTGAGTAAGATGCGTTCCACCTCGGGCGTCACCTCGCCGGTCATGCGCGTCTGGTAATGTCCGGGCGTGACCATATTCACCCGGATGCCATAGGGCGCCATCTCGATTGCCAGGTTCTGCATCAGCATCCTCAAACCCATCTTGCTGATGCGGTAGGCTGTCTCGCGATAGGAAGGAAAGAATCGCGCTGTGGAACCAATGATCACGACACTCCCGCTGCGCCGGGCGACCATGTGATGGCACACTTCGCGACATGCGAACACGGCAGCGGACAGGTTCGTGTCGATGGTCTTGTGCCAGCTTGCGGCATCGAGTCGGGTGATTGGCTGGTGCCACGTCCACGCCGCGTTGTTGACATAGTAGTCCAGATGACCAAGGGACGTGATGGCCTCATCCACCATGCGCACGACCTCGGACTCCTGGCTGACGTCAGCCGCGATGCGCACGCAACGCACACCCATGGCCTCGATCTCGGCGATCACGGCGGAATCGGGGTTGCGGCTGGCGATGGCGAGATTGACGCCTTCCTCGGCAAGCGTTAACGCAATGCCGCGCCCGATGCCGCTCGCGCCGCCGGTGACAAGCGCTGTTTTACCTTTCAAACCTGTGTCCATGCTCTCCAAAGTTACGGAAACTTCACGTCCGGCGCGATCTCGGCAAAGGCGCGCTTCAAGTCATCAGGTCCCATCACCGCGATGGATTTCTTGCCGTTGATGACCGTCGTTGGGGTCTGATCCACGCCGGCGGCAGTGCCTTCATCGCGATCCTGGTTGATGACGGTATCGTACTTGGCTGAATCCAGGCAACTGTCGAAAGTGACAGTATCTACACCAATGGATCGCGCCATAGCCTTGAGGTTCGAGTTACTGAAGGCGCCGGCATTCTCGGCCGCGCCCTGGTTGGCGAATATGGTGTCGTGCATCTGCCAGAACTTGTCCTGATCCATGGCGCACAAGGCAGCCTTTGCCGCATCTTTCGATTCCTGTCCGATGAAGCTGAGCATGCGCACCTCGTATCGCACCAGGCCGGTTTTGGCAAAGGTGCTGATAACGCTGGGTTCGATCGCTTTGACATATTGTCCGCAACCCGGACACTGCATATCGACGAACTCAACTATCTTGATCGGGGCATCGGCTGGCCCCCAGGCGCGCCCGTTCTTCTCGGCATTGGCGGGGGGCGGGTTGTTCACGGTAACGAGCGTGCGCGGTGCGTTGGACCTGGCGCTCAGGATGATGGCGCCGCCAACGATGAGTAGAAATAATACGCCAATGACACCCAGAATGATGAGCGTTTGTTTTTGCTGTTGCGCTTTGCGGCGCACGATTAATTCACGACGTTTCGACATGGTTGCTCCTTGTGCATGTTGTCATGGCATCGCATCCTTTAGGATTGATGCGCAGTCCCACGCAGTCGATCTCCTATTCCTATGGGCGCGAACGTGAGACTTGCCATTAACATTATTGTAGCGAGAAAATGGCTTTGCATCCTTTAGGACGGTTATGCCATATCAAAGGTTCCGAAGTGGAGCCGAGCCGTAAATCTGCGCCGCAGTCTGGCCAAGCACTAGCGCTTGTTCATCTGGCGACAGAAACGTCAGGTGGTGCTTTGCCAACCTGAGGAGTTGCGGGTAGTTCAAATGCGCCAGCAATCCAGGTTGGTCTGTGCCCCACATCAGGCGCGCCGGACCGATGAGATCGACTGCCTTGTGGATGTACTGGCCTGCAGTCGGGAAAGGGTAGTCTTCCGCTGGCATATATGCTGGCAAAGCAGCCAGATCGAGCCACACATTCGGCATTTTTGCGAGCATCACCTGCTCTTGCCAGAGCGTCCACAAAGCGGCATCGGCTTCGGCTGCCGGCGTCGGCTGAGCCAGATGCGCGATGACGATCATCAGGTCGGGGTGTTGCTGCGCTATGCCGCGAACCGCGCCTGTTCGGTATGACGCGCTACCCACAGCGCCGAGGTCGAGTGTGAGTACGAGGCGGCGTTGTTCCAGTTCTGCCCACAGCCACTCCAGCCCTGGCGCGTCCAATTGTGCCTCAGGGTGCAAGCCCATCAAACCGGTCGCCACCGAGAATTCGATTTTGATGCCACGGAAGGGGGCTGAGTCAAGCAGCAATGCCAATTGCTCCCTGTCAGCGCCGACCCATGGGTCGAAGTAGGCCATACCGATCAAGCGTTCGGGGTAACGGTATAACGCAGCTGCGGCATAAGCATTACATTCGCCATAGAACGATCCCTGCAATAACACGGCCTTGTCAACGCCGGCCCAATCGAGGTTGGCGATCAGCATTTCGGGCGTAAAAAGAGTGTGTTCGTTGTAGGGCGGGAGAATTTGCTCGATGGCAAAGCCCACCTGCGCCCGTCCATAGCCTATGCCGGTGGTTTCACCGCTGCCGATGCGGCCTTGAATGGCGGGAAAGATATGTGCATGTGCATCAATGATCATGTTGACTCCTGTGAATCCGGTTCAACGCCGACCTTGCGCATGGCGGTTGCCATGGCATCCCACACGGCGTCGTCGATCGGTATACCATCGGCGTGACGTCGCTGCTCTGCGCGCTGCTCTGGTTCGCCGGGGATCAGCACTTCAGCGTTACCGGATGAGGGTGGCACCGCTTTAATGCGTTGCAGAATATCCTGGCTCTCGTGGGCGAATTCATCAACAGAACGGAATGCTTCTATGTTGATGGCGATGATGAACCAGTTCAACTCATAGGATTCGCCGAGAAGCGCATCGCACAGCAATTCTGCAGCCACGGCCAGACCATAGCCCTTGTGGCCGCCAAACGGCAGGATCGCTCCGCCGTCGTAAAAGGCGGCTGCATCGTTGGTTGGCGCGCCGTCTCGATCGATGAGCCAACCGCTTGGAACGGGCTTACCGGTCGCGCGGTGCAGGCGCAGTTTGCCCTCGGCAGTCGTGCTGGTCGACATATCCACCAACATCGTGCCGAATTCGCCGCCCGGGATGCCGATGGCATACGGATTCGTCGCCAGTGCGCGTTTGGCGCCGCCATGGGGCGCCACGGATTGGTGGAGCGGATGGCGGTTGGCGCCGCCGCCCGTCAATAACGCAATCACGTTCTGCGCCGCCGCCCGTTCGGCGTACCAGCCCAGCCGTCCAGTGTGCGTGCTGTCCACCAGCCCGACCGCTGCGATCTGATGGGCTTTGGCTTTCTGTATGGCTATATCAAGCGCATAACTCAATGTGTAGATCCCAAACCCGCGGTTTCCGCGTACGATCGCGCTGCTGCTGGTTTCACGGATGATCTCGGGGCGCGCAGCAGGCTGTGTATAGCCTTGCTCGACTTGGTCAAGGTACATCCCGATGCGCACAGCGCCATGCGAATCGACGCCTTTCAGGTTGGCATCGACGAGTGACGTGGCCACGGTTCGTGCGATATCGTCGGGTGTGCCGGAGCGCGTGAGTGCCTCAATCAGGAGCGCTTCAAGCGCTGGCGCACGAATGATTTTCATGCAGCGCCTCCCGGACGATTGAGGCTGTTAAAACAGGCGCGCATGCCGTCGAAGAAGCTGTACAGATACACGCAGTCGCCGCCGACCTGTAGCCACTGTACGCCGCGTTGTGCCATGCGGTGCGCGAAGGCGACATCCGTACCCATACCCGCGCCCACAAAGCACCCGGCTGCGCGCGCTTTGGCCGCGATCATCTCAATCGCCGCCACTACTTTCGGGTGCTCCAGGTCGGCGCCCAGCCCCATCGAAAACGACAAATCCATCGGCCCGATGACCAACGAGTCCAGCCCCGGCACGGCGAGAATATCGTCCAGCGCCTCGACCGCCTCGACCGTTTCGATCATGACAGACACGAAGATCGTCTCGTTGGCGCGATCGGCAAACTCGCGCCCGCCGTGGCGGAAATAGCCCGTTGGCACGCGCGGGCCGTAGCCGCGCCGTCCGAGTGGGGGATAACGGCAATCGTCTACGACCTGGCGCACTTCCTCAACGGTGCGCACCTGCGGGACGATGATGCCTTCGGCGCCAGCGTCGAGCGCTCCCTTGATGGCCGCAGTTGATGCCATCCCAACGCGAACGAGCGCGGGGGCCTGCTTGCCGCGTGCCGCCAGCAGATGCCCGCTTAACGCCTCGGGGCTCATCGGGCTGTGCTCGAGGTCGATCCATAGGAAATCAACCGCATCGGCTAATGCTTCAGTTACAAGCGGATCAGTAAACGTGATCGATGCGCCGAGGCAGATTTTGCCCGCGCGCAGATTCGAACGGAACCGGTCAATCCCAAAGGTGGTTGCCATTGGTCCTCACAGGTCATCATCACAGATGTTAGGGTTGATGCAACCATATCACAAACGCGCGAGGACGCAATGAGGCCAGCGCACTTATTCCATGACAGGCATCGTGATATTCAATATCTCGACCATCTCGATGTGACCGCTGACGTGGTATACCGCCTTCTGACCCACTTTTTTCTCCAGCAGTGCTTTCCCCAACGGGCTTTTATACGACACCACGCCGCCGCCCGGGTTTGAGTCAGCATCGCCAAGCACCTTGAATGTTTCCTCGATCCCGTCAGAAAACCGAATCTGCACTTCACTTCCAAGCACAACATGCCTGGCTTCGCTGTCGACGATGATCAACTGGGCATTCTTGATCTGTTCGCGCGCGATGGCGATGTCGCGCATCAGCATGCGTTCCTCAGCTTCTACGCGATACAACACTGGATTGTCATGCCACATGTCGCCGGCAAAGATGGCCTCTTCGCCTTTGTGCATGCGCAGATCCGATAGCTTGGTTTCGAGTTCGCTGTGTTTCTTCTTCAATCGTTCGAGCCCATCGGCAGACATCAGTTCTACTTTCTTCTCTTCCATGATTCATTCCTTAAATGTTGAGGCAGATTAGTACTAAAGGATACAAAGCCCTGTGTTCGTCCGGACTTGGGTATGTAGGCATTCGGGCGCCAGGTGCGCGATCAGTTCCAAACATTCATCAACGACAAACTGCGGCGCGCGGTTGCCGTCAACCACGTGCCAACGGGTGTTCGCAATACGTTCAACCGGCCATGTCCCGGTCATGAGGGCGTTATATGCCTCGATATTTTGAGCGATACGGCGCTCCGTTTCATCATGCTTGCCATAGGCGCGCCCTTTACGGTTCTGCGTCCGCGTAACGGCCGTTTTGATATCGACCTGCAGGTAGATGACATGATCAGGTGGTCGAATGGCCCACTCGATCCGGTTCACCCGGTTAATGCAACGGTGCGGGTCTGCATATTTGTGCCAGCGCGTTACATAGCTGGTGATGACGCTGCGGTCGCCGATGAGCAAGCTCTTGTTCCAATCGGTGAGATGTGCCGTCGTGTTTGAACGGTATGCGTACAAGGCTTCATTAAAACGATCTATCGTGCGCAACCGGGGCAGTTTTGCTGCGACAACTTCCAGCACAGAAAATCCTGCCGCTGGTTTTGTTGGCGACACTGAAACCCAGTCCACACCTTGTTGATCGAGCATGGTTTTCAGCCCATTTATCAGCGTCGTTTTTCCTGATCCTTTGACGCCCTCAATGCAAATATAGCGTCCCATGCTACGCCTCCACCTCTGCGATGTCACAGGGTTCCATGGCTGCTAGCAATGCAGCGTGGTCGGGCGTCGCTAATACCAGCAAACTTGCCAGCATACCGTACGTAAGCGCGACGCGCGCGTCTCCGGTAAAGTGCAGCCCTGCAATAACGCCGCCGGCGAAGGTGTCGCCGGCGCCGAGGACGTTGGCCACGCGCGGAGCGATGCTGGGTTGGCGGCATGTCTCACCAGTGGTCGTGAAGACGGTAGCTCCACGATCGTGCAGTGTTAAATAGACAGCTCGCCGGCATGCCTGCGCCAGCCGTGTGCCTATTGCGTTAACTTCGGCCAGCTCTGTCATCGCTTGTCCCTCGTTCAGGTTGAGGATCAGCACATCGACCAGTGGCAGCAGGTCCATATAGGCCGTTGCGGGAACACTGGCAAAAAGCCCGTAG
>CAIQQO010000192.1 GCA_903873965.1 uncultured bacterium | reverse complement strand
TAGACTTAAAATTCATCATAGGCGATCTGAGCCGGCGGCACGCTGAACTGTTTGAGCATGTCGACCGCTGCCCGGATCATCAGTGGTGGACCGCACAGGTAATACTCGATGGCCGCAGGATCGGGGTGGGTATTCAGATAGTCCCGTAACAGCACCTCGTGGATGAAGCCAGCCCGGCCCGTCCAGTGATCCTCTGGCAATGGTTCGGATAGCGCGACGTGGAACGTGAAGTTGGGGTTGGCGCGCGCCAGCGTCTCGAAGTCATCACGGTAGAACAACTCCTGCAATGAGCGTGCACCGTACCAGAAACTGACGCGGCGTTCGGTCTGCTGCTTCTCAAACAGGTAGGTCAGGTGCGAGCGCAACGGGGCCATGCCGGCCCCACCGCCCAGATACACCATCTCGCGCTGGGACTCCTTGATGTGGAAATCGCCGAATGCCCCGATAGCCGTCACCCGGTCACCCGGTTTCAAGCCGAAGACGTAGGAAGAACCGATACCCGCATGACAGTCCTGACCGCGCGGCGGGGTTGCGATGCGTACGTTAAAGCGTAGATCGCCACCGGCAGCCGGATTGCTTGCGAACGAGTAATTGCGACGACATGCGGCGTTGTTGACGGCGGTGTAGTCGAACACGTGATGGGCGCGCCACGCTTCGGCATAGGGTTCCTGCACATGGCTGGCGCGTAGCGTGCGTTCCGGGTAGGGCGGAATGTCGAACTGAAGGTATTCGCCGGGTTTGTACGTGAGCTTTGGCGATTCGTCAACCGGCGCCAGCACCAGTTCCTTGATAAAAGTGGCCACATTGTCATTGCTGACTACGCGGAAGGTATAGGTGGTGGGTGGCTTGACTGTGCCTTGACCGCCTGCCTTATTCAGGTTGACCGAGATCATGCCTGCCTGTTCGCGCGCCGGATAGGTTTTCAGCGCGACGCATACCGGCGGGCGCTGGGGCGAGCCGTCGCGGATGTCGAACCGGCCATTATGCTTGGGGCATTCAATCACCGTGCCCTTGACGAAGCCGCCGGCCAGATGGGTGTTGCCGTGTGTGCACAGGCCGTCACTCGCAAACAGCCGGTTATCACTCGTGCGATAGACGGCAAACGACTGGCCGGCATGGTCGAAGCGAATCACATCGTCTTTCTTGAGCGCATCACTTGCGCACACTTCCAGCCAGCCATCGCCCGTCGCTGCGACTGCGGCCTTGTACACCGTGCCGGTTGATGGCGCTTCGCTCGGGTTGGTGGGGGTGGGCAGCTTGCGCTTGATGTAGAAGCCCGGGTCTTTGGCCATGCGCAAGAGCGCCGGGATGATTTCACGATAGGCTTCCTGTATGCCGTTGTAGGGGGTAGGCGTGTCGGCCTTGATCACCTCGTGCAGTCTGGGCAGCGCGTGAAACGGCACCAGCGGGAACATGTGATGCTCGATGTGATAGTTCATGTTCAGGTACAGAAACCGGTTGATCGGGTTCATGTACACCGTGCGGCAGTTCAGGCGATGGTCAAGCACGTT
>CAIQQO010000191.1 GCA_903873965.1 uncultured bacterium | reverse complement strand
TGAGAGTTCGCGCCGGATGCGTCTGTTGGCGCGGTTATCGCGCGTCGGCACCCAGGCAGGGATGGGCAGGGGGCTGCCGCTCATGCGATTCGATACCTCGATCAACTCCGTCACCACTTTGCCAATCCGCTCAGCCTGTTCTGAAACATCCACGTCGAACAAGGCGCGCGTGACGATATTGAGCGTCAGTTTCATCATGTCATGATGCACATCGCGCGTTTCACCCGGCTTCCACTCCGTCATCAACCGCTCGCTGTAATCAACCATCAGTTGAGCATAGCCATTGACGCGTTTCACATGAAAGGCAGGCTGGATCAGCTTGCGCTGCCGCCGCCAGAAATCGCCATCGCTGAGCAGCAATCCGTTGCCGATGGTGGGGCCGAGCGAGCGCTTGGTAATCTCGGCCTTTTGGAATTGATCCGCGTCCGTGGTCAGGATCTGGTGCACATAGTCGGGGTGCGCCACCAGCCAGGAATAAAACGGGCCAAACGGCCACACCAGAATGTCGCCGTAGGTGTGCGCCATATTCAACAGAAATGCCAGCGGATCCCGCTTAAACTCCGCCATCGTGCGTTGTCCAAGGAAGTCGCCTTGCGGTCCCGGCGGCCGTTTCGTGTTGTGATTCATCGATCGCATGTCATATTCTCCATGTCTACCAGTGAATCATAGCATTTTGTGCATGCGACACCTTACCAAAACTGCCGGGAATAGTGATAATAAGATATGCCTGATCGCAGTTAATTTGGGTGTGAAGCAGTTCAAGCAGACCGGTGTACGGGGCAGCTTTTTGCCTGGCCGATCAAGCCAACCATGACGGCGATGATGCTGGGTTCGGCTTACCTGGGAGGCGCATGGTTTTTCCTGCGCGTGGCGCTGGCGAAACGCTGGCATACCATCAAAGCAGGTTTCTTTCCCGTTATCGCCTTCGCGTCCATGCTGGGCGTCGCAACCTTGCTGCACTGGGATCGCTTTACGCACAATCACATCTCGTTCTATGCCTGGGCCGGCCTGTATTTCACCACCCCCTTCCTGGTTGCGGGCGCATGGTGGTTGAATCACGGCGCAGACCCGCGCCAGCCGGATGCAGGCGATGCGCTCCTGCCCCGGAGGTTGCGCTGGGTGATTGGCATTGTGGGCGCAGGCAGCGTCATCGTTGCGCTGCTGTTGTTCGTGGCGCCCGAGGCGATGATCGCGGCGTGGCCGTGGACACTGACGCCATTGACGGCGCGCACCGCCGGGGCCATGTTTGCATTGCCCGGCATCGTCGGGCTGGCGGTGTCAGTCGATCAGCGCTGGAGCAGCGCGCGCATCATTTTCGAGTCGCAGGCGCTCTCGATCATCTTGATTCTGCTGGCCGCCTTGCGGGCATGGGGTGAATTCAACTTCACTCAACCGCTGGCGTGGTTGTTCCTGCTCCAGTTGGCAGGCCTATTGACCTTGATCATCGTGTTGTATACCGTGATGCAGGCGCGCCAGGGAACAGGGACTAGGGGCTAGGAAACAGGGGTCAGGGGTTAGTGGCTAGGGAACAGGCTCTGACCTCTGACTTCTATCCTCTGTCCCCTAGCCCCTGTCTGTTTTCAACGGGCTTTACGCCGCGTCTTGCGAGCTGCTTTCTTGGCAGCGCCCTTGGCTGCGGTCTTAGCCGCGCCTCTGGTCGCGCCCTTAGTCACGCCTTTGGCGGCGTTCTTGCGCGCCGTTTTCTTAGCAGCGCCCTTGGCTGCGGTTTTGCGAGCCACCTTGCGCGCCGCCTTGGATTTCTGGCTCATGGTCAAAGCCATGACGGCCTTTTGCACATGCAGGCGATTTTCGGCTTCGTCATACACCACCGACTGAGGCCCGTCGATCACGGCGTCAGCCACTTCCAACCCGCGGTCAGCAGGCAGGCAGTGCATATAGATCGCGTCGGGTTTTGCCATCGCCATGCGGCGCTCATCACAAATCCAGCCGGTGTACTTGCGGCCAATCTCGGCGCTTTCCTTTAGATCGCTGGTGGTGAGCATGCAGCCCCACGACTTGGGATACACGACATCGGCATCGACAAAAGCCTCATCCATGTCATGCGTCACGCGGAAAGAACCGCCGCTGGCAGCCGCGCCTTCGTGCGCCTTTGCCAGAATATCAGGCATCAGCCGGTACTCCGGCGGGTGCGCCAGCACCACATCCATGCCAAAGCGCGCCATCTGAATGATGAGCGACTGTGGCACGCTGATCGGCTTCTGATAACTGGCGGCATAGGCCCAGCTGACGACGATCTTCTTGCGCTTCAGGTTTTTGCCCTTGAACTCGCGGATCGTCAGCAAGTCAGCCAGAATCTGAAACGGATGGTATACATCGCATTGCATATTCAACACAGGCACGGGGCTATGTTCGGCCACTTCGGTGATGTACTTGTTGCCAATGTTCCAGTCGCACTGGCGAATGGCAATGCCATTAAAGTAACTGCCGAAAATGCTCCCGATTTCCTTGGCAGTATCGCCATGTGAAATCTGAGTGGTTTCACTGTCGATGAATGCGCCGTGTCCACCCAGTTGCGCCATTCCCGCTTCAAATGAACCGCGCGTCCGTGTACTGGTGAAGAAAAACAGCATCGCGAGGGTTTTGTCGCGAAGAATGGGATGAGGGACACCCTTGTGGTATTCCTTTTTCAGTTTTGCGGCCATGTCCAGCACGGCCTCGGTTTCAGCGATGGAAAAATCCAGGTCGCTGATGAAATCGCGACCTGCCAGGTTGATTGATTTTGGTCTAGCCATAGATAAGATTATAAAGTCGAATTGTGACAGGTGCTGTCATTATTCATTAAACATTTCGCCGACGCTGCGTCCCAGGTGCACGCGATAGACCACTTCACCGAGTAAACGGCCCACAGAAATGTATTTCATGTTGGGCAGCAAGCGGTCTGGCGTGGGCGCAACCGTGTTTGTAACGATGATTTCCTTGATCGGCAGTTTCCGCAGGCGCTCCAGGGCCGGCCCGACAAAAACGCCGTGCGTCGCCGACACGTATACGTCGAGTGCGCCGGCTTCCTTGACGACTTTGACGGTGTTCTCGATCGATCCGGCGGTCGAAATCTCGTCGTCCACGATGATGACGTTGTGGTTCTCCACATCGCCAATGACGGTGAGGATTTCCGACTGGGCATTATTGCCGATGCGGCGTTTCTCGACAAAAGCCATGGGCAGATGCAGCTTGGCCGCAAAGTTGCGCCCTTTCTTGGCAAAGCCAAGGTCAGCCGTCACGATGACGGCATTCTCGATGGCCTCATCGGCAAAATAATCGCTGAGAAGGTGAAAACCGGTCAACTCATCACCCGGTATGTTAAAAAAGCCTTGAATCTGCCCGGCATGCAGATCAACCGTGATGTAGCGATCGGCACCGGCGGTGACGATCATGTCGGCCATCAGGCGCGCGGTGATGGGCACGCGCGGCTGGTCTTTTTTGTCGCTGCGCGCATAGGCCATGTAGGGCATAACCACCGTAATGCGGGCAGCAGAATCACGACGCAGGCAGTCGATAGCAATCAACATCTCCATGATGTTGTCACTCACCGGTGATGATAGCGTCTGAATGAGAAAAACATCCTGACCGCGCACGCTTTCGTGCAGCCGCCAGAAAATATTTTCATTGGGAAACTTAATGCAATCGCGCCCACTAAGCGTCAGTCCAAGGTATGTAGCGATTTCTTCCGCTAATTGCGGATGACTGCTGCCTGCAAATACCTTAATACCGCCATAGGCATTGGCGCCGTGGTCTCTTGTCTGGTTTGTCACTCGCATGAAGACCTGCTCCTCCTGTCGTGCTATTGTATGTGTTTACCGTTTTTTTGCAGCCAACCGGGTGTGGCCGCCATGTCATCTGTCGCCGGAATCGCCGCCGGAGGTAAGTGATCTGAGGTGGCAGCGGTCATTGAGGCTGCTAATGTGCCAGCGCCCGTGCTGGTTACTCACCTTGGTGATCGATGTATTGCCGAAATGGAACGGCTGGCGTCGGATAGGCGGCAGATCCAGAATGGCGCTGACCATGGCGCCCAGCGTTCCGCCGTGGCAGACGACCACCACCATCTGGCCGGGGTGTTGATGCAGTGTGCTGCTGAGAAAAGCGCTGACGCGCGCGCGCATTTCCAACCCGCTTTCTGCGCCTGGCCCGATGTGATCCATATTTTCGCTCCAGCGGTGCGGCGGCATCATCAGCTCAATCTCGGCTGCCGTCAGGCCCGTCCACGCACCCATGTGATATTCGCGCAGGCGTTGATCAAAAAGAACCGGGATGTTGTGCGGTTCAGCAATCGCGCGCGCCGTATCGGCGGCGCGCAGCAACGGGCTGGAATAAATAGCCGCCAGCGGCTTGTGACGCAAACGCTCGCTCACATGCCGCGCCTGCTTGCGGCCATAGTCATCGAGGGGCAGATCAAGCCAGCCCTGAATCTGCTGCGCCGCATTGCCGATGCTGCGGGCGTGTCGCACAAGGTAGAGTATCGTCATAGCTGAAGCGAATCCAAGACCTTCTGCGCAGCCACGGCTGGGTGCAGGTTGCGCTGACTCACTGCCGACAGGATGGCCTCGAAATCAGCCCGTGAGAGCCGTTGCATGGCGGCGCGCAACAGCAGATCGCGCAGGCGCGCCTCGACATTGGAATGGACGTGTTGCAGGCGGCGGTACTCACCTTCGCCGCTGGCATGCAGATAGGCCTGATGCTGATCGATGGCGTCGAGCAGGTCGCCAACCCCTTCCTTATTCAGCGCACTCACCTTGACGATGCAGGTCTGCCAGGCCACCGCATCGCCCGACGGCTGATGGACTGGTGGAGGCGGTAGGCCGGGGCGTTGGTGGTGCGTGTGGAAAGAGGGAGGCGCAATATCGAGCGCCGATTGCAACGCACTGATCGTCTGATTCACGCCGTCGCGGTCAGCCTTGTTGACCGCAATGATATCGGCAATTTCAAGTATGCCCGCCTTGACCGCCTGGACTTCATCCCCGGCCCCGGGCGATTCGACCACGATGACGGTCTGGGCGATGCGCGCCACATCCACTTCCAATTGCCCTGCGCCAACGGTTTCAATGATGATGATGTCGAAGCCACTGGCATCGAGGACGTCGACTACATCCGAGGTAGCCGTTGCGATGCCGCCGAGTGCGCCACGGCTGGCCATACTGCGGATAAAAACGCCGCTGTCGCCAGCCAGGTCGCGCATGCGAATCCGGTCGCCCAGTATGGCACCACCGCTGAAAGGGCTGCTGGGGTCCACCGCGACGATGGCAACCAGCGGATGGTCGGGGCGCTGGCGGTATACCCGCGCCATCTCGCTGACGAGCGTGCTTTTGCCTGTGCCGGGTGCGCCGGTAACACCGATGACGCGCGCTCTGCCCGTATCAGCATACAGCGCGCTGAGCGCATCCTGCGCGCCGCGCTCGCTATTCTCAACGCGCGTAATGAGGCGCGCCAGGTCACGTCGAGAAAGTGTCAAACTCATCGCCACACGTTCGCCGCTTCAATCGCGGATGGGGGTACGCTCACGAATAAAGGCGATGATGTCCGCGATGGGACTGCCCGGCCCAAACACGCCCGCGATGCCGGCCTGGACCAGCGCCGGGATATCCTCAGCGGGAATGATGCCGCCGGCGAATATCGGCACATCGCTCATACCGCGTACGCGCAACGCCTCGGCGATGCGCGGCAGCAGGACGTTGTGTGCGCCGCTCAATATGCTGAGGCCAACGGCGTCCACATCTTCCTGCAGGGCCGCTTCGGCGATCATCTCCGGGGTTTGGCGCAGGCCGGTATAGATGACTTCCATTCCGGCATCACGCAAGGCGCGGGCGACGACCTTCGCGCCGCGGTCGTGGCCATCGAGTCCAGGTTTAGCTATCAGAATACGCAATGACCGAGACGAAGACTCGCGTGCGTCCGGCTGCGACATGGTTGATGTTGTCATGAAGGGTCGATTATAACGGTTCCGAGCGTGGCTTGCCTGCCGTGCGTGGATAGATCGACGCGCAGGGTTTGGCCTTGCGGATGACGATGAGCGCGCGTTGGTCAGGTGCGCCCGGCAGCGTCACAGCTTCGACGCGATCCAGTTCACCGCCGCACAGTTTGATGGCGCGCGCCGCCTGTTCTGCTTCTGCCTGCGCATCGCTTCCTTTCATGGCAATGCACACGCCATTCATACGCGCCAGCGGGAGCATATACTCGACCAGCGTCGGCAGAGGAGCCAGTGCGCGCGCGATCACTACCTTATAGTAGGCGCGGTGATGCTTGTCATGCGCCAGCTCCTCCGCGCGGCCTTTGAGTGCCCGGATGCCCCGCAGCCCCAATTCGGCGATCACGGTTTCGCAGAACGTCACCTTCTTGCCGGTGCCATCGACCAGCGTGACATCCAGATCGGGGCGGGCGATTTTCAACGGAATGCCGGGCAACCCGGCGCCTGTGCCAATGTCAACCAGCGTCAAGCCGGGGGTTGACGAAATG
>CAIQQO010000190.1 GCA_903873965.1 uncultured bacterium | reverse complement strand
TTACGGTATACGACCCAACCACAGCAGCGACAGGGCGCCGCCCAGCAGTAACGCCAACACGCCTGCGCCAACAAACAGCGCGGTCAGTTCCGTCTGTTCCGGCTTGATGATCAACTGCGACTGCACCTGATCGTAGATCGCCTGTAAATCCTGTTCACTTTGCGCATTGAAATACTGGCCGCCGCTGATCTGCGCGACCTGTTGCAGCATTGACTCGTCGAGCTGTGTGTGCATGCTGTAACCATTGATCTTCACCGTGGCGCCGCCGGGGCTGCCTATCCCGATGGTGTAGATGCGCACGCCTCGATCGGCCGCCATCTGCGCCAGCGCCAGCGGGTCAGGATTCTCGTTATTTTCGCCATCCGACAGCAGTACGATGACCGCCGGCGCATAGGTGCCTTGCGGCATGGGCGTCGGCGTCGCGGTTGGTTCTGGCGTCAGGTTGCTGTACAGGTGGGTTGTCTCGCCCGTATCGGAAGCGAGTGAGTTGAGGGCCGCCTGTATGCCATGCCCCAGCGACGTGCCGGCCGTCGGCGACAAGCGGTTGATCGCGGCCAGAATAGCAGTCTGGTCGTGCGTCGGCGCCTGCACCGAGAAACCGCTGTCGCTGAACGCCACAACGCCTAACTGCACGGACATGGGCTGCTTCTGCACAAAACTGGTAGCCGCGGTTTTAGCGGCGTCCATGCGCGTAGGCTTCAGATCATCGGCCGCCATGCTGCCCGAGGCATCGAAACCGAGGATGACCGTACCCGCCACGCGTGGCAGGCTCAAAATCGCCTCGGGGCGCGTCAGCGCGATGATGAGAAAAGTCAGCCCCACCAGAAACAAGATCGGCGGGATGTGGCGCAAAGCGCCGATGTCGCGGTTGCCATGCTGTTGCACAAACCCAAGGCTGCCATAGTGGGCCACCATGCGGCGGCGGCGCGCCTGCAGGCGCAGGTACAGCACCACGCACAGCGGGATCAGCGCCAGAAACACAAAGCCGACAGGCCAGATAAATGACATGATTGGTGTTCCGGTTACCGTCTATGCTGCTCCCGCAGCGAGGCAAAGCGCACGATGGCGCGCACCATATCTTCTTCGGTCGACAGCGACAGGGCATCCACGCCGCTGTGTTTGAAAGACTCAGCCAACTGCGCTTCGCGCTGCGCGGCTGCCTCTTTATAGCGCGCCCGAAACTTGCGATCGTGCGTATCCACGACCAGTTGCTCGCCGGTTTCGGCATCTTCCATCAGCATCAACCCGACATCGGGCAGGTCGATTTCGCGCGGGTCCGACAGTCGCACAGCCAGCGTTTCATGGCGCTGATTGAGCACGCTCAGCGTCGGCTCCCAACCGGGCGCGCAGATGAAATCCGACACGACGAAAACCAGCGAGCGCCGCCGGATCGAGTGCAGGCCGGCGCGCAGCAGCGGGGTGATATCCGTCAGCGCGGACTTGGCCGGTGGCGTTTGTTTGAGCAGATCATTGAGCAGCCTGAGCACCTGCAGCCGCCCGCCGCGCGCCGGAATCTGGCGATCGACGCCATTGCTATAGAAGATGGCGCCGACGCGGTTGCCGTGGCGCGTCAATAGGCGCGCCATCGTCGTGACAAAATCGATCAGCACCTTGCGCTTGGAATTGTTCACTGCGCCAAAATCCATCGACGCGCTGAGATCGAGCAGGAACCACGCGGTGATGTCGCGATCCTCGGCATACTGTCGAACGTACGGCGCGTCCATTCTGGCCGTCACGTTCCAGTCGATGTAGCGAATGTCGTCTTCGGGCTGGTACTCGCGCAGATCGGCAAAGTCCACGCCGTAGCCATAGAACAGGCTGCGGTAGTCGCCCTGCAACATGCCATCCAGGCGGCGCACGACCTGCCAGTCAAGCCGTTGCAGGATGCGTTCGGGCGTTGACGCAGGAATGGCGCTGGCCGATTTGGATTCAGCGGCTCTTGGTGCTGCTGACGCTGGTGTGTTCATGCAAAGGTACCGCAGGGACCGGAATGCGACTGATGATCTTCTTCAAGACATCATCGCTGCTGACATTGTCAGAAAGCGCTTCGTACGACAAAACGAGGCGATGGCGCATCACGTCGTAGGCCATATCAAGGACATCCTGGGGGAACAGGTAGTTGCGCCCGCGCACATAAGCCAGCGCCCTGCCCGACAGAATCAGGTTGATCGACGCGCGCGGGCTGGCGCCAAACGTGATGTAATGCTTCATGTCCTTTAAGCCCACATCCTCGGGATGGCGGGTAGCCGTAACCAACTGCACTGCATAGCTGATGATGGTCGGGTCGACATAGACCTTGTCGGCCTCTTTCTGCAAAGCCAGTAACTGATCGGTGCTCAACACTTTCTGAACGGCCTGCAGCGCAGCCGTCATGCGTTCAACGATGACAAACTCATCGGTAATCGTCGGGTACCCCACCAATACTTTGAGCATGAAACGGTCGACCTGCGCTTCGGGCAGCGGATAGGTGCCTTCGGTTTCGATCGGGTTCTGAGTGGCCAGCACGAGGAACGGATTGGGCACCTGAAAAGTCTCGCGGCCAATGGTGACCTGGCGTTCCTGCATCACTTCCAGCAAAGCGCTTTGCACCTTGGCCGGCGCGCGGTTGATTTCATCCGCCAGCAACAGGTTGGTGAACACCGGGCCAAGCGATGTGTTGAACTCGCCGTTCTTCTGGTTATAAATACGCGTGCCGATCAGATCGGCGGGCACCAGGTCGGGCGTAAACTGGATGCGCTTAAACTCGCCGCCGATGGCCTCGGCCAGCGTCTTGATGGCCATGGTCTTGGCCAGCCCCGGGACGCCTTCGACGAGGATATGGCCGCGCGCCAGCAGGGCAACGATCATGCTCTCAAGCAGGTGGTCTTGTCCGACGATGACTTTCTTGACCTCATACAGCACGCGTTCCATCGGCTTGCGGTTTTCCGGGTTCATAAACAGATCGTCCATTCACTTGCTCCTGCCGACGTATCGGCTTAATCCAAAGGTATACGTAACCCGCCCCCGCCGGCGGCGTTGATCGGGACAGCAAATCCAATACCGATAAAAACGTCCTGGCCGGTCGGGTTCACCAGGGCAGAAATAATGCCGATCACCTGCCCGTAGCGGTTCAACAGCGGACCGCCCGAATTGCCCGGGTTTACGGCAGCATCAATCTGAATCAGGCCGGTCATGCGGATATCGCTGTCAGGCGCCTTAAACGAACGGTTCAAGCCCGAAATCACGCCAGATGACATGGAACTATACAATCCCAGTGGATTGCCCATCACAAAGGCTTCATCGCCAATGCGTATCGAGCGCGGATTGCCCAGCGTGGCAGGGAATAGCTGCGCGGGGGGCGTAGTTGCGCGCAAAACGGCCATATCGTTCTCCGGCTGCATGGATGTCACCACCGCGCCGGATTCGGTTCCGTCGGCAAAGGTCAGTTTGATTTCGGTCGCCTGCGTCACCACGTGCAGCGCGGTCAGAATATCACCCTGCGCGTTGATGACGACGCCGCTGCCCACGCCATCTTCCGACTTGCCGGTTTTGTCGGGCGATTTCACCTGAATCAGAATCAGCGACGGGCGCACAATCTCGTAGACCTGCTCGGACCAGGCAGGAGGTGGCGTGGCCGATGACATCGCCTGCACCACCACGTCACGCACCTCGCGGGTGGTGAGTTGATGCGGCGCGGGCGTCAGAAGGGCGTGGATTGAAACAGCG
>CAIQQO010000189.1 GCA_903873965.1 uncultured bacterium | reverse complement strand
TCCTGGAGAGTTCACGGTAATACGGACTTGCCGCAGTCGGCATAATCGGCGGTGTGTGACAGATCAATGGCGAGGTTGATTGGCGTCAACAGAAATGCCAGGTATATCCGATAAGGAGCGCCGAGCGCCTGGCATGGTGTGCGTGATGCTATTTGACTGGCATAATAGGGTAAATACGTATTGTTGAAGTGGAATAAGCAGGTGAAAGTCTATGAAACCGTCTCCCGAACTCGTTGAGCAATTTAAGCGTGATGGCTATATCGTGGCCGGCCAGGTGCTGGACAGCGATACACTGGCTGCGGCGCGCGCCGCCTATGACCGCATCTTCGCGGCTACCGAGAAACCGTCCAGTTATCGTAACCTGGGTCAGAAGGAAGGCGAGGCGCAGTCTGCCGGCGCAGTGCTTCAAATCATCGACATGCACAAGCTCGATGATGTATTCCGCCGCATCATGTTCCAGTCCAACGTCCTCGACCTGATCGAGGGGTTGATGGGCACGCCGAATATCCGTCTGTATCACGATCAGGCGTTATACAAACCTGCCCTGCATGGAGACGAAGTGCCGTGGCATCAGGATAATGGATATTGGCACCTTGAGCCCGCTGATGCGATGAGCTTGTGGATCGCGCTCGATGATGTCGACGAAGCTAACGGGTGCATGCGCTTCGTGCCCGGCAGTCACAAGGCTGGCGAGGTTGGTCACATGCGCGCCGGGCAGTACATTGCCCAACTCAAGGCTGATGCCGATGAGTCGCTCGCGGTGCCTGCGCCGATGCCGGCTGGATGGGGACTGGTGCACCACTGCCGCACACTGCACAACACCAAACCCAATCACACCCCGCGCCAGCGCCGCGCCTGGGTCATGCATACGATGCCGAGCGGGACAACCCAGGGCGGCACGGTGCTGGAGGATCGGCTGGTATTGCGAGGTGGTTGAGGCAGCGCCTCAGCTTTCTTTCACACTCACATTGGGAACGGCTTTCCCATCCTCGCCGCGCACATCAACTTGCATTCCGTGTGTTGTGCGCCTGCAGTGTATGTCGGCGTACTTCACACCATCCGGCGTCAGGATCGGCCAGTGAGTGGCATCATAACCTGTCCATGTTGCCGGTAGCCGCGGAATGATGCGCACTGCCGCGGGCGATGAGTCGTCGATGCCCACCACCATGCGCGCGATCTTGAGTGGTTCAGCGACGCACACAAGGTTAAGTGCACCACAGCCCTCGTCCAGATGGCCATCGACATGCAGCGGGAAGAAGGGGTGTTTTGCCTTCACTTGTTCTTCGGTGTAGTCCGATAGCTCCGGCAGGTAGTATCGCTCGTAAAAGTAATCCTCGTTGTCCCGATTGAGTACGTTCCCGCGTGGTGGCGTATGTGTCGCCTGCGCCAGCCAATCAAGCGCGCGCCCGGCCATCTCCATGCGATCGGTCAGCAGCATGTTCTGCAATGCATAACCATGGCCATAAGAAGGGCCGGTGAAGTAGCCGAAGCCAAAGTCGTCGAACTGTGTCCACGCACCGTACTTGTCGAACATCGCGCGTCGGACAAGGAAGGCGAGTAGTGTGTCGAAGGTTTTCTGGCAAACCTCCAGATCGTTCCAACGCCAGGTTGCGGGTTCAAACCCTTGTACATCGCAACTCATTGACAGCACGGCGTTGAGTCCGCCAAAGCCTTTATTGGCAATCGAGTTGACGACACGCGGGTCAGCTTGTAGCGTGGACGCGTCGATGCACCATATCCACGCGCCGTTATCATCGCGCAGGTAGCGGTGCATGTTCTCAGAGAGTTTTTCAGCCAGGCGGCGATAACGCTCAGGATCGGGCGCAACGCGCGCGACAGCCAGGCAGGCCAGCCGCACGAGGTTGTTCTGCACAACGTTATAGAACTCGCCGTGAGTGCCGACACCGCCGCCGAATTCACCGCTGCCAGACAGCAGTGGTTCATGCTCCAGCCGGTTCTCGAAATAGGCCAGTGGCGAAGCCGGGCTAAACAGGAAACTGCGTATGCGGTTGCGGGTGAGATGTGCCTCGGGCAGGCGTTCGTATAGCAACACCATGCCAATCACGATGGCGCCCGTGCCGTCCAGTTCTGTGCCGCTGCCCGGCATGCCGCGGTCGAATCGCTCCGGGAAAGCGTAATAACCGGCATCGTTTTGCTGCACCAACGTGATCAGGTTATCGGCCAGCAGGCAGGCATGCTCGAAGTAACCCCATTGCGCCAGTTCGCGCAGGAAGACACCTGCGTCGCGCGTCCACATCGTGCCTGTCCACGGTCGCCCGTCGATCGATGCCGATGCAAACCCGACCATCGGGTCGCTCAGATCGGTGACCATGTTGCGGGTCAACACGCCGTGAAAGGATGCGGTCACCTGGCGGGTGAACAATTCCGCCGACTCACACCCGAAGAACTTGATCTGCCCTGATTTTTCACTCATGCTAATTCATGCACCCAACCAATCAACCTTGCGAAGGGTTCCTTGAGGCCATTACTGTAGCAGTCTTTTAGCATTTGGCGTTAATATCAGGGATGTGCATCCTACAGGAGTGAATCAACATGATCTTTCTTTCGCTTCATGAGACATTGACCGGCCCACGCTGGGCGTTACAGGGTAGTTATCTGCCCGAGGGTTTCAATCTGGCGCTGTTATTGACCATGCCACGCGCCTCGATCAGCGCTGTGCTGGCGGCGCTGCCACACGATGAGGAGACCGATGACCTCGGTCTGTTGCCGCCCATCGAGGCCGATCAGGAAGTATGGGCTGCCGGCGTGACGTATCTGCGCAGCCGCGACGCGCGCAAGCTCGAATCATCCGTCGGCGACGTGTATCAGATGGTCTATGACGCCGACCGCCCCGAACTGTTCTTTAAGTCGGTGGGGTGGCGGTGCGTGGGCGATGGCATTCCCGTGCGCATCCGGGCTGACAGCAAGTGGAATGTGCCCGAAGCCGAACTGGTGCTGGTAATGAATAAGCTGGGCGAGATCGTGGGCTTCACACTGGGCAATGATATGTCCTCGCGCGACATCGAAGGCCGCAACCCGCTGTATCTGCCGCAGGCTAAGATTTACAACGGTTCCTGCGCGCTTGGTCCCGGCATCGTCATCGCGTCGCCGGATGAGTTTCGCAACCTGCCCATCCGGATCGAGATCGAACGCGCCGGCGAAATCGTTTTCAAAGGCGAGACAGCTATCACGCAGATGAAGCGTCGTTTCGAGGAACTGGTGGAATATTTATTTAGGGAAACCGAGTTTCCTGAAGGCGCTTTCCTGATGACAGGCACGGGCGTTGTTCCGCCGGAATCCTTTACGCTGCAGGTAGACGACATTGTGCGCATCAGCACGACGACAAGTGACGGCCAGGTGTTGACGCTTGAGAATGAAGTCAGCGATTAACGAATTAGTGTACTGATGTCTCTCACCAAGACCACAAAGACACAAAGAAGAGAACTGTTGGCCTGAATGCTATCTTTGTGCCTTGGTGATCCTTGTGAGAGACATGTCGACTGGGTGAATGGTTGTGTGATATGTAATGTGAGTCCGCACTTAATTATGCGGGCGGGTTGAGGTTGTGATGAAGATTACGCGTATTGAGACGATCTGGTTTCAGGAACAGCAGAACACGATGTGGGTGCGCATCCATACGGATGATGGATTGATCGGCCTTGGCGAGACGTACTATGTGCCGCGGGCGGTCAGCGCCATGATCCACGATGTCTTTGCCAATCTGCTGCTCGATCGCAATCCGCTGGATATCGAGAACCATTGGAACAACTTGTTCTCGACAATCAACTTCTTCGGTTATGCCGGCACCGAGATGCGCGCCTTGAGCGCCATCGATGTGGCGTTGTGGGATATCCTTGGCCAGTACACGGGCCAGCCGATCTACGCGCTGCTGGGCGGGCGCAACCGTGATCGCGTGCGTATCTACAACACGTGCGTGTCACATGGACCACACCAGGACTATCACGCCTGGTCGCAGGGACGCGTCGGACAACTGGCGCAGGACTTGCTGGACAATGGCATATCGGCGATGAAAATCTGGCCCTTCGATCAATTTGGCGTCTCACTGGGCGGGCCGATTGGCCAACGCGCCGGTGCCGGCGCAGTTGGTCCGGTGACCCATTTCATCGGCAAGGAAAACCTCAAGAAGGGCGTGTCGTATGTGGCTGACATCCGCGCTGCCGTGGGCGACAAGATGGATATCCTGATCGAAGGACACGCGCGCTGGAATCTGCCCGAAGCGGTCAAGATCGCGCGCGCCCTGGAACCTTACGATATCATGTGGCTGGAAGAAATCATCCCGCCCGACAATGTCGACGCGTATGTGCGGCTAAAAGCCGAGACGCGCATCCCCTTGTGCGTCAGTGAACGACTCTTCACGCGCTTCGGATTTCGCCAGGTCGTCGAGAAAAACGCTGCCGATGTCATCATGCCCGATATGGCGTGGACTGGCGGCATTACCGAAACGCGCAAGATCGCGGCGTTGGCCGATACCTACTACCTGCCCATCACGTGTCACGACACTATCGGCCCGGTCGCATTGTGGTCGGCGGCGCATCTCATGCTGCACATACCCAATGCCATGATCCAGGAAACTGTGCGTGGTTACACACAGGGCTGGTACAACGACGTGATGACCGAACCGCTCCAGATCAGCGAGGGCATGCTGTCGCTGGCAGGCAAGCCGGGCCTGGGCGCCACATTGCGCGAGGAAATCCTGCAACGTCCCGATGTCAAAGTCGAGATATCCGATTCGCAGCACCGCTACGATGTGTCAAAGGCTTGATATGATGCAGGAATTTAAGGTAGCACTCACGGGCGATTTCTTGAATACGGCGCGGACAAGTGCATATGGCGATATTGGCCTCGGCCTGCTGGACGCAACCCCGTTCATCCGATATCATTTCACCGAGGAACACATCCCCTCTCTCAGCGATCCAACCTACTTCTCGCGTTTGTATTCGCTTGAGGTGAAACCCGAGCACATCGCCGACATCGACGGGTTGGTGGTGTTGCGCCCGTGGATCAAGGCAACCGCATTTGCGAATGGCGTCGCGCGCGAACGTCTCGTCATCATCGGCCGCTCTGGCGCGGGCTATGACAAGATCGACGTGGCTGCCTGCACGGCGAACGATGTGGCCGTCTTTAACGCGCCGAGCGCACTCACGCACGCGACGGCCTCTTCGGCGTTGATGTTTATGCTGGCGCTGGCCAAGCGCTTGCCCGAGCAGGAGCGCATTACACGGCAAGGGCGTTGGGACTTGCAGCCCGATGTTCTCGGCTCCGAGTTGAGCGGGCGCACACTCGGCATCGTGGGTCTGGGCGCGAGCGGGCGCGAACTGGCGCGCCTGATTGCTCCCTTCGGTATGCGCCTGATTGCCTATTCGCCACATGCCGATCCTGCACAGGCCGCGGTGCTTGGCGTGACGCTGGTGGCACTTGATGATCTGTGTCGCGAGGCTGACTTTATCAGCCTGCATGCCAGCCTCACGCCCGATCGTTACAAAATGATCGGCGCACAGCATTTTGCACTGATGAAGCCAACGACGTATTTTGTCAACGTGGCGCGTGGCGCGTTGGTCGATCAGTCTGCGCTGGTGCGAGCGTTGCAGGATCGACGCATTGCGGGTGCGGGGCTGGATGTGTTTGAGGTGGAGCCGGTTCCGGTCGACGATCCGTTGCTCAAACTCGACAACGTCATCGTCACCCCGCACTGGTCGCCCGCAACCACCGACATTTGGAAGGCGACGGGCAGGGCAACCAGTAGCGGGGTGATTCGCGCCGCCATGGGTCAGGTGCCCGATCATGTCGTGAATCCGGCTGTTCTCGATCGGTCAGGATTCCAGGCCAAGTTAGCGCGTTTCACGCAGAACAGAGTGTAAGCGTACGCTGCCGTGCCTTGCGCCTGCCGCAATTTGAAGGAGTACATATGCAAGCAACCCGTGACTTTCTCAAGCACCTCGGGCTTCCCCCGGGTGACTTGAACGAACTGCCGACCTCGGCGAAGCGATTCCCCGATGGTGCGCAGTACCGCGTCGAAATCCCCAGTGTGGAAGGGCCTAACGCGCTGGCAGCCGTGCTGGCCGAAGCCGAAAAGCGCAAGGTGCGTGTGCATCGCGTTAGCCAGGGCAGCGGCATCATGCTGTTGACCGACAGTGAGATTCGCGAGATGGCGCAGATCGGCGCCGAAGCGCGCATCGAGGTCAGTCTGTTCGTTGGCCCGCGCGCAGCATGGGAAACCGGTGCGCAGATCACGGCACTTGCAGGCAAGAACCTGGGCGCTCGGCATCGTGGTATGGATCAGGTGGTGTATGCGATTGAGGATATCAAGCGCGCGTGCAGCCTGGGCATCCGTAGCGTACTCGTCGCCGACGAAGGGTTGCTGTGGGTGGTTAACGAAATGAAAAAGGCCGGACACCTGCCGGCGGAACTGGTGCTGAAAGTATCGGTGCAGATGGGCGCCTCCAACCCGGTCAGCGTAAGGTTGCAGGAGCAGTTGGGTGCAGGCACCTATAACGTACCTACCGACCTCGACCTGCCCAAGCTGGCCGCGATTCGCGCAGCTGTTCACCTGCCGCTCGATATCTATGTCGAGGTGCCTGACAATTTCGGCGGTTTCGTGCGCCATTATGAAATACCCGAGATCGTACGTGTGGCAGCGCCGGTGTATGTCAAATTTGGTCTGCGCAATGCGCCCGATGTCTACCCCAGCGGCACGCACCTGGAGAACAGTGTGATCGCATTGAGCAAAGAACGCGTGCGCCGCGCCGAGATCGGACTCGATCTGCTGCGTCGCTATTACCCCGAAGCCACGCAATCCGAGTTGGGCGGGGCGGGCTTAGCGCTACCCGTGGTGATCTAGCGCGTGACTGCCAGTCACCGCTTAAAGCACGCTGCCCATCAGGAAGTCCGCGATCTGATCCGCGCCATTGGGGCCGGTTCGCTGGATTTTGCCATGCGCGAGCAACTCCGGCAAGCGATCCAGCCAAGCCCCGCTGTGAAACTCGATTTCGCTGAAGCCAATGCCCCGCATGTGCGTTTGAATGTAGGCTTCCATCACATCAGACTCGCGGAACTTCGGGCGCGACACGTAGCCATACGGCAGCCCGGCATGATATGTTTCGGCCACCGTGCTGTAACCGGTCTTGCCCACCACGGCGTCAGCCGCGTGCAACAAGTCGGGATGATAGAAAGCAGATTGGTGTGGCAGGCGCACGACATTGTTGGCGACATTGAGCGAGGCATGGCTTCCCGGGATGATGAACCATGCCTCGCGATGTGCATGTAACTGATCGAGGAAACCATGTTGATCCGCAGCCGATAACCCGCCCATCGTGATCAATACACAGGGAGCAACCTGTGGGATACCAAGCTGGGTGCGGACAGTATCACGAGGCTGACGTGGTACACGGCTGACAGGTTCCGTGACAAGATTACTGTGACGGTACTGGCACACAGGCTCGGTCTGCACCGTATATGTCGCACAGGTATATGCGTGTTGCAGCGTCACGATATGCGGAATCAACCCGAGGTTGTCGGATGCGTAGCCTGTATAGATCCAATCCCAAGTGAAGTTTTCGACCAGGATGCTTGGAATGCCCGCCGCGCGCGCGACCGTCATGCCTAGAGCGGCCACATCGCAGACGACCATACAGCAGCCCAACGCCGTCACCTGCTGCGCCAGAGGGTCGATCAGCGCGGAGCGGAATGGGAAAAATGCGTCCAGCCGTCGAACCGTCTCGTCGATGTCCTCGTGCAGCGCGTTGTGTTGCGCCAGCCCGATGTCGGTGAGAACCTCGTGATAACCAAAAGATAGGTCGAGCGAATGATCGAACAGCCAGCGCGGCACGCGCGTAAAGATCTCGAAACGAACGGTGGGGTTGATGCGTTGCACCGCGGCCATGACAGCGCAGGCGCGCGTGGCATGACCGAACCCATGCGGGGTGATGAAATAGGCGATGGTTTTACTTAACGTCATTGCAGGATTAACTTTACCGCACTGCGAACGCAGCGCGGTTACCAGTACACTGTCGTCCCTGCCACTCAGGAGGGGATTGTCGATCCACAGGCGATCAAGTTCACGATTCGCCCGGACACGCGTCTGATCTCGGGAATGGTCGCACGTATGACAAACCAAACGCATACTTATTCGTGGCCAACGGTGATGACGATTTCACGTTGGGCGATATCATCAAAGTAAATCACTTTGAGATCTCCGTTGATTTGGTTTGCTATTTCCTCTGCTAGCCATCTGCCACGTTGAACGAATGACTCATGTATGGACTGCGTGCGGAATCCAGAAGATGCCGGATCATCCCACTTCAGCGTCATATCATATTCTGTTGCCCAGGCCATCAATTTGTTGACCAGATCGGTACTCAGCAGCAATTCATTCGGGTGTGTATTCCGCAGTCCATCCACATCTCTAATCCACAGCGGAGAACACTGATAGTCAGCCATTACCTTAAGCGTTTTGATCATCTTCTGCATAACTTCAATAACAGCAACCACTTTGCGCCCCTCATAAACTTCAAATTGGGTCCCGGGCTTTAATAAATGATGCGGCGCTTCGTCAACAAGAAAACGAATTGTACCCTTCGTCATGATGGGTTGGTTGAGTGATTCTGGAAATTCAAGCACCACGCTCCAACCATTTATCCCCCGGCTAGCTACAGGAGCATCAAAATAGCATGTGGCATAGTAAATGGGACCACTCGGAGGGTGGACACGCCCTCCATTTTCTCGGCATATCCACCTGATAATGGCGTTAACGATCTTGGTTTCCATTTGAATTTGGTGCTGGACGAGTACGGAGCTGATTTTGCACTTCGCGTTGAACCTTTCTGGCAGAGCGCCATCCCGTTGTTATGGCACATCTGACTCTAATACATAGTATGCAACCGGCTGGTAAAATGCGCTCTGGCTGGAAAGTCAGATGGACATCAGCGAAATTAATGAGACAATCAGCCCTTAAGGTATCTTAGTTATGGCATTAACAGAAAAACAAGTCATCGATGCGCTTTCCCGCGTCATTGAACCCGAATTACACCAGGACCTGGTCACGCTGAAGATGATCAAGGAACTGAAAATCAACAAGAACGACGTCGCGTTTAAGATCGAACTGACCACCCCAGCCTGTCCGTTGAAGGATGTGATGGATCGGGCGGCGCGCGTGGAACTGGGCAAACTGCCCGGCATCGGCAAGGTCGAGATTGGCTTTACCAGCAATGTGACGGCGAACGCCCGCGTACGTGGCGCGCTCAATATCCCGGTGCGCAACATCATTGCGGTCGCCTCGGGCAAGGGTGGCGTTGGTAAGTCAACTGTTGCAGTTAACCTGGCGCTGGCGCTAGGCAAGAGCGGCGCACGCGTCGGTTTGCTCGATAACGACGTGTATGGACCCAACGTGCCGATGATGCTCGGTCTGCCCACGGCTGAACTCACGCCCGATGGCAAGCACACCATCCCGGCTGTCGATCAGCGTGATGGCAAACTGATCCCGGCTGAGGTGTATGGCATCAAGGTGTTCAGCATCGGGTTTATGTATCCGCCCGAAGCCCCGCTGGTGTGGCGCGGCCCGATGTTGCACAGCGCTATCCGGCAGTTTTTACAGGATGTGGACTGGGGCGAACTTGATTACTTGATCATCGACATGCCCCCCGGCACTGGAGACTCGCAATTGTCGCTGGCGCAGGTCGCGGCGGGCGTGATGGGTCTTATTGTCACAACTCCGCAACTGGTGTCGATGAGCGACGCGCTCAAAGGGCTGGCGGCGTTCGAGCAGTTGAAGGTGCCTGTGCTGGGTGTCATCGAGAACATGGGGCCGTATGTCGATGCCGCCACCGGTCTGAAGGTCGCGCTCTTTGGCGAGGGTGGCGGTGAACGGCTGGCAGCCATGAAGAAGGTGTCTTACCTCGGCAGCATCCCACTCGACCCGCTCATCCGCGTTGGCGGCGACAGCGGCAGGCCCGCCTTGATCGCAAATCCCGGTTCACCGGCATCAATTCGCTTTATGGAGCTTGCGCAGCAGGTCGCGGCGCGCGTAAGCGTAGTAAACTTCCAGAACGGTGATTCCAGTATTATTCCGATTTCGATAATTGGTTAAAACATGACGAATGTGACGCCTGTCAGTGCAAATCCAGAGGTCGCGTTAGCGCCCACAGCCGCCGCGCGCGTTCCCGAACCATCGATGTTTGATGTGGTGGACTGGATCAACAATCCCGATCCCGTGCAGCAACCCGGACCAAAGTTTGCCGGCGTGCGTTTCCAGCCGGTTGGCAAGGTCTACACGTATATCGCCGATGCCTTTCCGCAGTTGAAGGTAGGCGATTGGGTAATCGTGGATACACAGCGTGGCAAACAGATGGGGCAGGTCGCCACCGTCAAACGCCCACGCAATGTCGGCGACATGTCATCGTATAAGCGCATCGAACGGTTAGCCGGCGGGCGCGACATGGTCATGCGCCATTACTACGAGAACAAGGAACTTGAGGCGATGATCGCCTGCCGCGCCGAGTCGAAGACGCTTGACATGCCGATTAAAATCGTGCGCGCCGAGTACAGCTTTGATGGGCAAAGCCTGACGTTTCTGTTCTCCTCCGATCAGGAAGAGCGCATTGAGACGAACGACCTGCGCCAGGTGATGGGCAGGTTGTATCGCGCACGCATCGATTTTCGCCAGATCAGCCCGCGCGAGGTGGCGAAGGTCATCGGCGGTATGGGCGCCTGCGGCATCGAACAGCGCTGTTGCTCGCGCTTTCTCACCGATTTCAGCCCGATCTCAATCAAGCATGCCAAGGAGCAGGGGCTGAGTTTGAACCCGCACGATATCACCGGGATGTGTGGCCGGTTGCGTTGCTGCCTGATCTATGAGTACGAGCAGTACGTCGAAGCGCGCCGTCAGTTGCCGAAGAAGAACGCCATCGTCGGCACGCCGTCCGGACAGGGCAAGGTGGTCGATCACATGCCAATGCGCGACTCGGTGCTGGTGGTGATTGGTGAAGGCGAGGCAGCCAAGGCCATTGAAGTGCATCGCCAGGATATTGTGCCTTTGGAAGAGTTGAAGCGCTTGCAGGATAAAGCTGCCAGCGGCACCTGCGACAAGCACGAGGGTGGCAACTGCGATTGCGGCAAGAATAAGGTTGAAGGGCAGGCTGAAGCCGCGCAGGAGCAGGCGATTAAGGGAGCAGTGGACGCTGTTGCTCGTGAAGCACAGCCGAATACCGCGCAGGATGCGCCCATGTCATCTGACAGCCCACGCCAGCCCAAGCAAAAAAACAAGGGCAAAGGCACACGGAGTGCCGGCGTCCCCGTCAGCCAGCCTCGTCCGGATCGGCCAGCACGCCAGCCCGGTCAAGCCCAGCCAGAGGGTCAAAATCGCCCGGATCGTACAGAGCGACCCAATCGACAGAACCGACAGGACCAGCAAGCCCGCCCCGATCGCGAACAACGTGGGCAGCAGGGACAGCCGGCGGCGAATAAGCCCAATCAGCAGGCAACCGGCGATCAGAATCGCTCCAGCGATCAGAATCGTGGCGGTGATCAGAATCGCGCTGGTGGCCAGAACCGCCATACCTTGATTCGTCCTAAGCACGTGCCTGACCGGGTTGAGCGAGCGCCGCGACCAGGTAAGTCTGGTCCACGGCGAATAGAACCGGAGCGGTCAAATCTATCTGGATCACGCGATCAAAATCAGGTGGTGGAGGCATCAGCCTTGGACTTCAACGCTCGCGACGCGCGGCCGCAGGATAGCCGTCCGCCCACCGGCGCTGAAAACGCCACGCAGGATGACCAGCAGAACCGCCAACCGCGTCGCCCGTTACGCCGTCCATTGCAACGCCATCCATCTTCAACCGGGGCGACCGGGTCGAGTGACCAGCCGCCACAATCCACTCAGGAAAGTTAATAGCCCATGAATATTCTTTGCGTCGTTGCGCATCCGGATGATCCGGAGTTCTTCGCAGGCGCCACATTGGCGCGCTGGGCTGCCGAAGGCAACCATGTCTCATATGTGCTGGTGACCGGTGGGCAGAAAGGCACCGACCGCACCGACATTACGCCGCACGAACTCGCCGTATTGCGCGAAGGTGAACAGACGAAGGCCGCAGCGGTACTCGGCATTCACGATCTGCGCTTTCTGCATTATGTGGATGGTGAGTTAATCAACACGCTCGAACTGCAACGCGATATCGCGCGCGAGATCCGCCGCGCCAAGGCAGATGTCCTTGTCACGACAGACCACCAGACCATTCACAGCGGTTCGCGCGGGATCAACCACAACGATCACCGCGTCATGGGATTGGCGGTGTGCGACGCCATCTTCCCTGCTGCCAACAATCGCATGTACTTCCCTGAATTGCTGGCAGAGGGCTTCGAATTGCACGCACCGAAGGAGGTGTACTTTGCCGGACCGGTAGCGCCCAACACGTGGGTGGATGTCGGCAATTACCTTGGCCTGAAGGCGCGTGCGGTGTGCGAGCACAAGTCGCAGGTCAAAGACCCCGACCCCGAAAAGTTCGAAATGCGCATGCGACAGGGTGCGCTACGAATGAAGGCTGATGGCACGATGTGGTTTGCGGAAGCGTTTCGGCGCGTAAGTCTGTAGACAGGACTCCCGGAATTCTGCCTATTCCGGGAGTTTCTTGTTGTCGGCACTTCTACGGGAATCGCTGCACGAATAGGCCGATGGCATCGGTGACCTCAGCCATGCGCTGCCTGATTTCGGGATCATTGACATTGGGTATTATGGCCACAATGGCGGCCAGAGCGAGCTTCATCCGCTCATATTCGGTGTCGGCATCATCCTGATCGGAAAAGAAGCGCGTGTGAAACATCCAGCCATAGATGCCGCATGTGATGGCAAAAGGCGCTACAGTGCCGTCGCGTTCGAGCGTGATGCGCGCTGCATCAACGTAATCGTCGTCACGCATGATGCGACCGCCCTCTGAACCGGGACGGCCCAGCGTCAGGCCATCTTCAAAGGCTTTCCAGCGCATAGAGGGCCTCTCACCCGGTGAGGTTGTTCGTGCAGGCTTTAGCGGATGATGAACGACAGCACGCCCATGATGCTGATCATCGACACCGCCAAGATGGCAGTGCGCTTCAAGTCGCCCAACACTTCGCTGTATTCTTCGGACCAGTTAATTTCGGTGACCTGCTTGACGGGAGTGGCCGTAGTTCCGGCATTAGCCGGCGTTGCTGAGACGCTTGCAGTGGGTGAGTTGAACGCCTCGGGCGGCAGGTTTGGTCGGCGTAATCTTCGTGATCTCTTTGACATATAACTCCTATTCTAGATCAACTATGGGCGGCGTGCTACTTGGTGCCGACGCCAAAAACCTCGCGTTCGAAAAACCACGCGAATGGTATCCAGTTAAACGCGATGTAACGCAATGCTGAAAAGAGCGTACCTTCGTTGCGATGCTGCGGGGGCGTATCCAGCCAAACCTTAACGCTGCGGAAACCGGCGCGCGTCAACACGCGCCGCATGCGCAAAATATCCTGTTCGTTGACGTGCACTTCCGTGTTGATTTCGACGTTGAGCGCGCGCGGGTTGGCCGGGTAGCGCGCGCCCTGCCCCATCAGTCGGCGCATCTGGCGCACGATCGGGTAGGCGTAGGCATCGTACCAGCGATTCGGCGCCGTGTGGATGATGATCTGGCCCTGCGGCTTCAACACGCGTTTCACTTCAGTCAGGCACGCGTCGAGTTCCCACGGATGCAGGTGCTCCACCACGTCAAACATCAGCACACGGTCGAACATACCCGAACTGAACGGCAGCATTTTGGCGTCGCCGCGCATGATGCCATGTTCACCCGGCTCTTCTTGCATGACGCGCTGCGAAAGGCTCACGGCGGCTTCGGAGTAATCGAGTCCGTACGACCGTGCGCCGAGGCGCACGACATGGCGCACAATTTCGCCGCGCCCGCAGCCCAGGTCGAGGACGCACATTCCCGGAGCGACGTTGGCAAATGCGAACGCCTCGCGCAGCCGGCGCGACAGGTGCTCGCCTTCGGATTGTGTAAATTCCTCGTACCCCTCGCAGGCGGTCAGGAAATACTTCTCATCGTACAGATCGGATGGGAGAGGGGCTTTGTCGTTATTCGCTACACTCATGGTGAACTCGGTTATTCGGACGTATGCAGCCGGGTCGCAGGGCGTACATAGACGCAGGGGCGTAACCGTGTGTACGCCCTCCGCCCCGCATGTTGTTTAAGGTTTGGATTGTGCCGTGGCCTCGCTGGCCGGCACCCGTTTCACATTAATATACCAACTGCCAATCGTGCGCAATCGGTCGCTCGGATACATCATCGGCGGTACCTGCACACGTTTTACGCGGCTCGATATCGCATATTCATACGTTGGGTAATACAACGGCAATGCGGGCAACTCTTCGCTGAATAACTCCTGAAACTTGCGGTAATACTCAAAGCGCTTGACGCGATCAGTCGTGATGCGCGCGGCTTCAAGCCAGTCGCTCGCCTCTTTATTGTCGAATCCCGTGAAATTCTGGCCGGGTGCCACAATCTGGCTGTGATGCCACAGTGGATAGGGGTCAGGGTCGCCATCCACCAGGCTATCGACCAACGCCACCTGAAACTGGCGCGACGAAAGAAAGTCGCGCACCAGGTTGCGCACGGGCTGCACACTCACCTGCACCCCCAGTTCGCGCCACTGTTTGGCAATCCCTTCGGCCACGGCGCGGCGCGTGGGGTCATCTTGCGTCAGCAAAGTAAAGGCAATCGGTTCACCGTTCTTCTGCCACACCGACACGTTGGAGGGCGCCACGGTTGCCAGTTCATATCCAATATTGCGCAACAACTGCGTTGACCGCACCGGATCATAACCATA
>CAIQQO010000188.1 GCA_903873965.1 uncultured bacterium | reverse complement strand
TGTTTTTGTCAAGCGAAAAAGGGCTCTGGCAGGGATTTGATGAACCATAACGACTCGTAGCTGTTCGCCGATCATGTCGCGTTTAGACTGTTTGGCGAATGCAGGTATTTACGTGTACATACAATTCACGTTATCAGTAACAGAATCGTTATGTCTTGGAGATGTGAACAGGTTTATACAGCAGCAAGTTCGCATTTGTGCACCATTTACCACACTCGGTTCAGACCAGGTAGATTTCCATACGTTCTCTATCCACCCGCACAGTATTCCAGCCGTAGTTCGGCTCGGCGCGCGGCGGCGGACGCACCGGCACGCCAAGCGAACTGCCGTCGGAACAGAGTCGAAGGAACGTATGACAGCCAACTTAAGCTAAAGAGAACATGACTCGCTTACGAAGCAGATCGAGTTTGCCGCGTCCATACATCATGCGCTTGATCAGCTTCAAACGATTAACCTGACCTTCGACCTGCCCACTGCTATACGTCGTCGTAATCGCAGCCTGCACGGCTTGCGAGTCACGCAACAATCCTTGGGCAAAGCCCTTCAGTTCAGGCTGGTTGGCGTGTGACGCGGCATCGATCCAGGTCTGAAGTGAATTTGTCGAACTGGACACATGTGTTAACAGCAGTGTCCGAAAAGATCCGGCCAAGGTATGTAATTGCACCAATTGCGGTTGAGCCGTAAGGATCTGTTGGAACTGATCGGCCTGTTCAACGGTGAGACGGTCTGGCGGTAGCACAAACCAGTACGACACCTGGCGCGGTGAGCGCGTTTCAGTCACTGTCAGCACCGATTGAGGCGGTGGTAGGGCTGAAGCTGTTTGGATGGCGGGGAGTTCCTCCGCTCGCCACGGCTGTACCCAGCGTGTGACTTCGAGATAGGAGCCCGCATAACCACGAGCTTGAATCTCGATATGCAGTTGGTGGGCATTGCGCACGCCTGCCTCCCAGCGCTGGCGCAGATAGTCGTTGAAGGGTTTGAGCTTGGCCCCACGTCGCGCATGTTCAGGAAAGTGTTCCGCATCCAGGTACCGCTTGAGCGTGCGGCGAGTCGCTTTCATGATTGTGCAGATACTGCGCAAACTCAAACCCTGGTCTCTGAGGTCGTGCGCCTGCTGATAGCGTGTCCGCCGCAGGTTACGCTTGGCTTCCTGGTGCTGTCGAATCTGGCTCTGAACCAGCGGTTCTGCTACTTCATAGCTGCGATTAAAGCTCGTCAAGGGGACGCTTTCGCCCGGATTGCCTTTGGATAGGCGGGGTGACGATGGCCGTGTAGCCTTGGCGACTTGCACAGTAAGTTGCGCACGATACTTCTCAAGGTATCGCTCAACCGCATCTCGCAGATTCATCAACAGATGAAAGCGGTCGGCGACTTGTTGCGCTTGTGGTGCACCCAGCCGTGCGCCTTCGGCATAGGCGCCGGCACGATCGCGGCAAATGACCTCGACGCCGGTGTGTGTGCTGAGCCAATCGGCCAACGTCTGGCTCTCTCGATCTGCCAACAGATCGACGACCCGATGTGTCTCCAGGTCGCAGAGAATGGTTCCGTATGTCTGACCCTTGCGTTTCGCCCAGTCATCGACTCCCAATACGCGCGGCGTTGACGGTGTTTCCGCGGGTCTATGTCGAACTAACCGCAGCAGGGTGTCACGCGACCAATTCCCCAATCTCAGATGCTGCGCTGCTTTTGCTCCCGTTCGGCCACCTACCAGGCATGCCATCATCTCCAGGAGTTCATCAACAAACACCGTTCGGCGACTATAGGGCTCCATCAATCCGGCCACTCGTTCAGTGAATATGCCACACGTGCAGCCGGGCCTGTCACAGAAGAAACGACGCGTATGCAGTACCAGGCTGACGCGTTGATTCCCAATCGGTAAGTGTCCGAGTTTGCGTCGGTAATGGCTATGTATGCGCCGCGACACTTCGTGACACGTCGGACAGCGCGCCGCCAAGGCCGTCGTCATAGCCACGATCTCGATATCGTCTGTCCAACGCCGAATACATAATACTCGAATCGGTAAGCTGAGTGGGATCATCCACGTCGGATCGAGTTCAACCATTCAGTAAAGATGTACACCTTTCAGCAATTTTGCATTTGATTGGCATTTGTCTTGCATCAGAAGCCAAAATGCCATTCTAGTTATGGTTCATCAAATCCCTGCCAGAGCCCCT